>CALROF020000177.1:0-14122 GCA_943369775.1 Reyranella massiliensis 521 | reverse complement strand
CGGCGTACCAGGGCCGCTGCCGGAGCAAGCGGCAGTTTGCCGGCAAACTGCCGGTGCTTGCGATCAGCGAGATAGACCAGCGCCGGTACCGTCCGCCCGTCGTCGAGGTGGATCGGTCGAACCGTCTCCTCGTAGACGCCATCGTTGTCGATTTCGCGATGGATCAGATAGCGCCGCACCTCGTCGTAGGCCGCCGCCGGCAGGCGATGAGCCAGGCCGCGGCAGGCGCCGCCCGGCAGCAAGCCCAGGATCAGCCCCGGTTGTTTGGGCGTGCCGCGATAGTGCTCGGAATAGATGCAGAAGGCGCGGTGCCAGCCCTGTAGGCGGGCGGCTTGAGTTTCGGGCGTGGCAAAGCCCGGATTCCACATCAGCGAGCCGTAGCCGAACACCCAGCGAGGCTTGGCTGTGCTCACGCCTGATGGAGATGAATCAACGCGCGGCGAATCTCGCGTGTGCGCGTGAAGAGGTCGAACAGCTTGTCGCCCTCGCCCCAGCGGATAGCGCGCTGCAAGTAAAAGAGATCTTCCTGAAACCGCTGCAGCACTTCGAGCACCGCCTCGCGATTGTTCAAGAACACGTCGCGCCACATCGTGGGATCGGAGGCGGCGATACGCGTGAAATCACGAAAGCCGCCGGCAGCGAATTTCAGCACTTCGCTGTTGAGGTGACCGCCGAGATCGTCGGCCGTACCCACGATCGTGTAGGCGATCAGGTGGGGCAGGTGCGAGGTGATGGCCAGGATGCGGTCGTGGTCCTTGGGATCGATCCGCTCGACCTGGCTGCCCAGCCCCTTCCAGAAGGCTTCGAGCTTTGCGACCGCAGCGGCATCGCTGTCGGGTAGCGGCGTCAGGATGCACCAGCGGCCCTCGAACAGATCGAGCAGCGCAGCTTCGGGGCCGGAATTCTCGGTGCCGGCGACCGGATGCGCGGGCACGAAGTGCACGCCCTTGGGAATGTGCGGCGCCATGTCGGCGATCACGGTCTGCTTTACCGAGCCGACATCCGACACGATGCAGCCGGGCTTCAGGCTCGACGCGATGGTCTGGGTGGCCGGTCCACAGGCGCCGACCGGCGTGCAGACGATGACCAGGTCGGCATCCTTGCAGGCCTCGGCGAGATCGGTACCGCAGTGGTCGGCGAGCTTCAGCTTATTGGCGAGAGCCGCAGTTTCGGGGCTGCGCGTGGCCGCCACGATGCTCTTGGCCAAGCCGCGCTTGCGCGCCTCCAAAGCGATCGACCCGCCGATCAGCCCGATGCCGATCAGCGCGATCTTGTTGAAAATGGGCGCCGCGGTTGCTGGCGTCGTCATTTGGCGGCGACGAAGCGGGTGAGCGAGGCGGCGATAGCCTTCACCTCGGTCTCGGTGCCGATGGTGATGCGTAGATGTTCAGGCAGACCGTAACCCGCGACCATGCGCGGGATCAGCCCGTCGTTCATCAGCCAGTCGTTGGCAGCGGCGGCCCGTTCCTTGGAGCCGAAGCCGACCAGCAGAAAATTGCCGACGCTGGGCAGCGGCTTCAGGCCGAGCTTCGTAAGTTCGGTGCTGAGCCAGGGCAGCCAGATATCGTTGTTGGTACGGCTGGCGTCGGTGTGGGCAATGTCTTCCATCGCCGCGACACCCGCGGCCTGTGCCGCCAGGTTGACGTTGAACGGCTGACGCAGCCGGCTCATCACGTCGATGACGCCGGCGGGACCGTACATCCAGCCGAGCCGCAATCCGCCCAGCCCGTAGATCTTGGAGAAGGTGCGCGTCATCACGACGTTCTCGGCCTGGTCGACCAGTTCGACGCCCGACTCGTAGTCGTTGCGGCTGACATACTCGGCATAGGCCGCGTCGATCACCAGCAGCACGTCCTTCGGCAGGCCGGCATGCAGGCGGCGGACATCGTCCTTGGTGATGTAGGTGCCGGTCGGATTGTTCGGATTGGCGAGGCAGACGATGCGCGTCTTGTTGGTCACCTTGGACAGCATCGCGTCCACATCCGCGCGATAATCCGTCTCCGGCGCAGCCACCGGCGTCGCCCCGACGCCCAGCGCGTTGATGGGATACATCAGGAAGCCGTACTGGCTGTAGAGCAGCTCGTCGCCCGGCCCGCAGTAGGCGCGCACCAGCAGGTTCAGGAGCTCGTCGGAGCCGGCGCCGCAGACGATGCGCGCGGCATCCAGCCCATAGTGACGGCCGATCGCGGTGCGCAGCTTCTCCGTGTTCCCGTCGGGATAGCGGTGCAGTTCGCTGGCCATCTTGGCATAGGCCGCCATCGCCTTCGGCGAAGGACCCAGCGCGCCCTCGTTGGACGAGAGCTTGGCGATGGTTTCCTTGCCCTCGACCGAGTCCTTGCCCGGCACGTAGGGCGCAATCTTCATGATGCCCAGACGCGGGGCGAGCGCGCTCATGGCAGTCTCCCGTAAAGGTTCAGGTTACGGCCGGATATCGGCCGGGACGGCGTAGGCGCCGAGCGCTGCAACATGACCATTTTCGAGGCCCAATGCCGCTCCGAGGTCGCGCAGGCGCTGGTCGTCGTCGGCGATCACGCCTGGCAGTTCGACGAGATAGTGATGCACGCCGGCTACAACCTGGTCCAGCGCGGAAGTGAAGGGTGGCAGCCCGACCTTGGCGATGGCGCCGGCAATGCGGTCGCGGCTGAGGCCGTTCTTGGCTTCGACGGCGATCAGGGCGCGGTCGTCGCCGCTGGGCTCCGGCTCGATGCGGGCCAGCACGAAGGCAGAAATGCCGCGTGCCCGTGCATTGGGCATGACGAGAAAGGGCAGCCGCCCCACCACGTTGGGCAACGTTGCCTCGCCGCTGGCGAGCAGCGGCCACCACGGTGCGGTATCGGCTTCGATCGGCGCCGGCACGACGCCCAGAGTGGTCGGGCTGGCACGCACCGCAGCCAGCACCTGGGCGGGCGTGTCATGGGCAACGAAGGGGATCTGGCAGCCGAAGTGGTCGCGTGCGAGGTCCCAATAGCCGGGCTGGTTGGCCGGCCGGCAGATGGCAATCTTCAGTCCCGGTGTCTGCATCAGGGTGAAGGAGCTCACCATCTCGCGCCACATGCGGTAGACCGCCGTCGGCGGGAACCCGCCTTCGTGCGCGGCCAACCGCTGGCGCATGACCTGGGCTTCGCGTCCGGGCCGCAAGGCCAGGCCACCGGCCGGCTTGGCGGCCGAGATCTCTCCGACGAGGGCCGCACGACGGCGAATCAGGCCGTGCAGTTCACCATCGATGGCGTCTATTTCCAGTCGTAGATTGTCGAGAGTGGAAGCGTCCATACAGCCGGTTGTTCCTGTGCGCAGCGGCGATACTACGTTCGGCCTGCCGGCGTAAAGCCAAACAAATGCAAGGCGCTTGCGCGAAGCCGCGTGGGTACGTATAGGCTTCTACTGTGGAATTTGAGCCGACCGGCTTGCGGCCACGTTAAACACCGCTAAAAGGTCGGAGTGCTCGAAAAAGCCCCCGCCCTTCCGGTCGGGGGCTTTTTCGTGGGCCTTTCCGTGCGAGAGGACCGGTAGAGAGGGCATGTGCTGGACGACCTGACCGATGCCGAGCGCAAGGCGCTCGCCCAGTGCCGCCACGCGGTTCTGGGCGCGGAGCATCCGCTTCGGCTGGACTGCGGAGTCGATCTCGGACCCTACCGGGTCGCCTACCAGACCTACGGCACCCTGAATGCAGCCAAGACCAATGCCGTCCTGATCTGTCATCCGCTCACCTGCGACCAGTTCGTGGCCGAGCGGCATCCCGTGACCGGCAAGGAAGGCTGGTGGGACAGCCTGGTCGGACCGGGCAAGGTGCTCGATCCGGCACACTACTACATCATCTGCGTCAATGTGCTGGGCCACTGCATGGGTACGACCGGGCCGCTGGCGCGCGACCCGGCAACCGGCGAGCCCTGGAACCTGCGCTTTCCGGTGGTGACCATCGGCGACATGGTGCGTGCGCAGGCGGCTCTGCTCGATCATCTCGGCATTCCGGACCTGTTCTGCGTCATCGGCGGTTCGATGGGCGGCATGCAGGTGCTCGAATGGGCCGCGGCCTATCCCAAGCGGGTCTTTTCGGCGGTGCCGATTGCGTGCGCCGCGCATCATTCGGCGCAGAACATTGCGTTTCACGAGGTCGGCCGTCAGGCGATCATGGCCGATCCGGAATGGAAGGGCGGCGACTATCGCCTGCATCAGACCGTGCCGGCGCGCGGCCTCGCGGTGGCGCGCATGACCGCGCACATCACCTATCTCTCGGAGCAGGCATTGCAGCGCAAGTTCGGCCGCGCGCTGCAGAACCGCAACGTGCTGGGCTTCAGCTTCGATGCCGACTTCCAGGTCGAGAGCTATCTGCGCCACCAGGGCTCGACCTTCGTCGATCGCTTCGACGCGAACTCCTACCTCTACATCACCCGCGCCATGGACTATTTCGATCTCGCGGGCGCAAACGGTGGCGTACTGGCCAACGCCTTCAAAGGCACGCCCACGCGCTTCTGCCTGATGTCCTTCACCAGCGACTGGCTGTTCCCGACCCGCGAGAGCCGGGAAGTCGTGCATGCGCTGAATGCGGCCGCGGCCAACGTGTCATTCGTCGAGGTCGAGAGCGACAAGGGCCACGACGCCTTCCTGCTCGATGAGCCGGAGATGTTCCGCACCCTGTCGGGCTTCCTCAAGGGCGCGGCCGCCGTGCGCGGCCTCGGTGCCGTGTCGTGACTGCCACCATTCGCGTCGATCTCCAACTAATCGCCGACATGGTCGAGCCGGGTACGCGCGCACTCGACGTCGGCTGTGGCGACGGTTCGCTGCTGGCCTACCTGGTGAACTTCAAGCGCGTCGACGCGCGCGGCATGGAATTGAGCCAGGCAGGCGTGAACGCCTGTGTCGCCAACGGCCTGTCTGTGATTCAGGGCGATGCCGACGCCGCCCTGCGCGACTACCCCGACGATGCCTTCGACTACGTGATCCTGAGCCAGACCCTGCAGGCCACGCGCGAGCCGCGCGAGGTGCTGCGCCAGATGCTGCGAGTCGGCAAGCGCGCCATCGTGTCGTTCCCCAACTTCGCCCACTGGCAGGTCCGCCTGCGGATGGTGTTCGGTGGGCGCATGCCCGAGACACCATCGCTGCCCTACAAGTGGTACGACACGCCCAACATCCATCTCTGCAGCATCGACGACTTCCGTGCGCTCTGCCGCGACATGGGCGTGCGGGTCGAGCGGGCGATCGTGCTGAACAGCAAGAGCCATCGCATCCAGATGCCGCCGCTGCTCGCCAACCTGATCGGTGAGCAGGCGGTATTCATGCTGCGGCGGGACTAGGCCCCCTTCGCTTCGATCCGCGCGATCAGGGCCTCCCGGTCGGGCAGACGGATGCCGAATTCCTTCTCCAGCGTGTCGCAGATCTCGGCGGCATCCTTCAGCATCCGCCGCTGCGGGGCTTTGCCCGTCGGATAGATCGTGAAGCTATGGTTGCCCAGCGCCATGCGCTGCCCCGCCACATGACGCGCTGCGATGATGCCTTGGGTGAAAAAGGAATCGTCGCTGTTGGCGAGATAATAATTGCTCGCTTTGTAGTCGATCGGGATCTGCGGATTGAGATCGAACCGGTAGACATCGCTCCAGGTGCCGGCGACCTGCGCCTGCAGCAGCCAATCGCTGCCATCCCGCAACAGCCGAAACGGCTCATGTGGCGTTTCCTGGACGATATCGGCCACGAACTTCAACGGACCCGTCGGCGTCATGCCGCCGAAGCCCGCATCGGTGAGGTAGGGACCGTCGGGCAGCGTCACGTGGATCATCATATGGCTGCGCGGCGTCACGTTGTCGGCAGGCGAGCCCCAGCGCACCCGCCCCATCAGGCCATGTGCATCGAAGCCGATATGCTGCAGCATGCCGAGATAGAGCCCGTTCTGCTCGTAGCAATAGCCACCGCGCCCACCATGGACGAGCTTCGCCATCAGCCCGCGCGCCGACAGGTCGGGCGTGTGGCGAAACATCGGATCGATGTTCTCGAAGGAGATCGCGGCCACATGATGCGCATGCAGGGCGCGCAGCGTCGGAAGATCGGGCGCTACAGGTCCCGCATAACCGATGCGGTCGAGGTAGGCCGCAAGGTCGGTCGCTTCGAAATGGGTACTGGTCTGGTCGGCCATGGTCACTCATCCGCAACGAAACAGCGCTGCTTCACAGGATGGTGCCTCGGCTCAGGCTCGTCCAGCCTACGACCTTGTTACTGGGTTGCCTTCGGCGTCGGCCATTCGGCTGGTCGTTCATAAGTGCGCTCGATCTCGTCTTCCTTGATCTTCTGGAAGCCGTGGCGCTCGTAGAGCCGATCGGCGGGGCTGCCCTGCAACACGTCGAGATGCACCGGCTGGGCCAGCGCATCGGCTTCTGCCAGCAGCACTTTGAGGATCGTCGCGCCGAGCCCGCGATTCTGGAAGCGACGGTCGAGGTAGAAGGAGTCGATCGAGATCGCGTCGTTGCCGGGCCGGAAGGCGACGCAGCCTGCCAGTGTGTCGCCGATCATGATCAGGCGCAGGCCGGGCTGGTCGAAATGCTCGCGGAAGATCCGCCGGGCGCGCGATGGCTCGTAACGGAAGACGCGCTCCAGATGCTCGCGCATGACGTCGATGCGGATCGCCAGCAGCGGCTCGAAGTCGGCCTCGCTCGCCGATGCGAATCGCCATTCCGAGGCCGCGGCGTCAGTCACGCGCCGCGATCCGCGCGATGCGCGGCTGGGCCGCCGCGATCCAGTCCTTGGTGTCGAGCTCCATCGAACGGTCGAGCCGGCCGGCATTGAAGTACAGGGTGTCGTTGGCGAGCAGGTCTTCCTCAACCACCACTGCGAGATCCGGGTTCAGCGCGAAAGGCGGCACCGCGCCCATCACGCAACCTGTCAGCTCCTGCGCCGTGTCCGGCGAGGCGAAGCCGCATTTGCGCGCTTCGAAGAGCGTGGCAACGGCGTTGAAGTCGAGTTTGCGATTGCCCGGCAGGATCGCCAGCACATGGCGCCGGCCACCGCCGCCGCCACGCACGTCGAGGACCATCGCCTTGGCAGCCTGGTCGGGACGGTTGCCACGGATGGCGCTGATCGCCTCGGATTTTCCTTCCGCCTCGTGCTCGATGACGCGGAATTTCGCCTTGGCATCGTTCAGAAGCGCAACCAGCCGGTCGAAGACGTCAGACGCCACGGATCACCTTCTCGGAAAGGATGGTCAGCGCGTCGTCGAGGCTCGGTACCTGGCCGTTGGCCGGCGCGATCCCGGCATCGACCGTGCGTCGATGGTTACGCTCGATGGCTTGGGTCATCAGCGGGTCGACGCCGGTCTCGCGCAGGGTCTGGGCCACGAGGCCCATCTCTTCCCAGCGGCGATGGGCGTGCACGATGTGCGTCTGCACCAGCATGGCGATGTAGTCGCGGAACGGCATCTGGTCGGCGTCGGAGAGACAGGCCAGCACTTCTTCCAAAATGCCCTGGCGCTTGGCGGTCACCAGCGCCTCGACGCCGAGCGCTTCGACACCCTTGATCAAGGTGCTGCGCAGCATCTTCACCGAAGAGGCGCTGCCGGGTTTCGGACCCAGCAGCTTTGTCTCGAAGCCGTTGGCGTTCATCCACGCCACGGCTTGCTCGGCATCCTCGCCCGCAACCAGCATCGGCGCCTTGATGCCTTGCTTGAAGAAGCCGCCCATCACGGCGACGTCGACATAGCGCCCCGCACCTTTTTCGATCTCGGCGCGATCTTCGTCGGACATCTTGCCGGTGACGGTGCAGAGGTCGAGGAAGTGCGCACCCTTCTTCAGCAATGGGGCAGCAGCGGCGGCCGCTTCGAGCGCATGCTCGCCCTGCACGGCGCAGATCACGAGGTCGGCTTCGCTCAATGCCTCGGTGTAGCTGTCGGAAATGGCGACATCGAGGGCGCGGGCCGCCTTGCCCAGCGTCGTGCCGCGCGCGTCCTTGTCGAGGGCGGTATCGATTGCGATCAGGCGGCGCGGAGCGTTGTCGCCCGGCTTGGCCGTGCCACGCCAACCTCCTTCGACACAAAGGCCCTGGGCAATCGCCGATCCCGCTTCGCCAAACCCGAGCAGCGCGATGACGCGCGGAGAGAAAGTCATGTTGTCGATCCTGAGGTCAGGAGGCGGGGGCTTCGCCGTCCTTGGAGTTGCGCGCGGCCTGTGTATCGCGCGAGCTGGCGACCCGAAGTTTGGGTCGAACGACGGCGAGCTCGGGTGAATGTGCCCGCTCCGCAATGCCGGCATAGAGCTGCTTGCCGGATTCGATGACGCTCACCCCGGCGAAGCGACCGAGCCAACGCTGGCCAAAGCGCTCGACGGCCGGCGCCATGCCCATCAAGAGCCGCGAGTTAGTCGGTGGCATATAGAGCGCACGTGTCTGACGCAGCGGCGCGAACATGTTGGCCCGCAGCAAGGCGGCGAGCTGGCCCGTGGAGTAGGGGTGGCCTTGATAGAAGGGTGAACGATCGACTTGCGACCAGAAGCCGGCGCGTGTCGGCGCCACGACGATCATGCGGCCACCATCGGACATGACGCGCCAGATCTCGCGCAGCATGGGGCGGAGCTGTTCGGTGCATTCCACGGCGTGCACCAGGAGCACGCGGTCGACCGAGCGGTCGGGCAGGGGCAGGTCGAGTTCGTCGACCAGGGTGGCGTGGTTGCGGCCTTCACGGGGCCAGCGCGCGACCCCTTGCTGGGCCGGCATGAACGCCATGGTGCGGCTGGCTTCCTCGACGAAAGGACGCAGCAGCGGCGTGGCGTAGCCCAGTCCCAGGACCGCCTCGCCGCGCACGTTCGGCCATACGTCGCGCAGCCGTGCGCGCAGCAGGCGGGCAGTCATCTGGCCCAGGGTGCTGCTGTAGAATTCCTCAAGGTCGAGGACGTCGCTCCACATGCAGCAATCCTAGCAGAAATCGCGCCCCTGCTGCCATGGTCCGGCGATGGCCGGCGCATCACAGCTCTGCTAGCGTTGCGCATCATGAGCACCACCCTAGAGATCGTCCGTATCCCGGTCCTGAGCGACAATTACGTGTGGTTGATGCGCGAGCCGCAGAGCGGGGCGGTCGGCGTCGTCGACCCCGCCGTGGCTGGGCCGATCCTGGCGGAGGCTGAAAAGCGCCGCTGGAAGATCACCCATATCCTGAATACCCACCATCACGGTGATCATGTCGGCGGCAATCTCGAGATCAAGCAGGCGACGGGCTGCACCATCGTCGGCCCGCGACAGGACCGCGCGCGCATTCCCGGCATCGACGTCGAGGTCGACGACGGCGACCGCTACCGCTTCGGCGAGGCCGAGGCGGAGGTTTTCTTCGTGCCCGGCCATACCAGCGGCCACATCGCCTATGCCTTCCGGGAGCAGAAAGCCCTATTCTGCGGGGATACGCTGTTCGCGCTCGGCTGCGGGCGCATGTTCGAGGGCACGCCCCAGCAGTTCTGGACGTCGCTCAGCCGCCTGCGTGCGCTGCCTGACGAAATGCGCGTCTATTGCGCCCACGAGTATACGCAGTCGAATGCACGTTTCGCCGTGACGGTCGAACGCGACAACAAGAAGTTGCTCGAGCGTTCTGCCGCGATCGATGCGGCGCGGGCCAAGGGTGAGGCCACCGTGCCGTCGCTCCTGGGCGAAGAGAAGGCCACCAACCCGTTCCTGCGCGCCGATGTGCCGGCGGTGCAGGCGGCGGTCGGCATGGCGGGCGGCGATCCGATTGCGGTGTTCGCCGAAGTGCGCCACCGCAAGGATGTGTTCCGCTAGCGTCTGACCAGGCAGAAGTAACCGGCGAGTCCCAAGGCCAAAGCGAGCGCTGCGTAGAGCGGCGTTTGCGGGACGTTGAGGAACAGCCAGGGCGCGGTGAGCGGGCCCACGGCGGCGCCGAAGTCGCGCCAGGTCGAATAGCTGGCCTGGCTGGAGAGCACGCTGCCGTGGCCGCGTTCGATCACCAGCACGGGGATCAGAGTGTTGAACATGCCGCGCGTCATGACGATCAGCAGCGCGCCCAAGAGTTCGTGATCGGCGGCGATCAGCACGAAGCCGCCGACGAGAAGAGCGGCATTGGCGATCGAGATGCGTTGCGCGCCGAAGCGGTCGCCGATCCAGCCGCCGATCGGCCCGGTCGTCACTTCGACCAGCCAGCGCAGCGCCAGCAGCATCGCCGTCGCCATGATGGCCGCCATCGAGGTGATCGAATCCTTCATCAGGAAGGCGAGGGTGAGAAGAAACACACCATCGCCCGCGAAGCCCATCACGAAGCCCCAGACTTCCAGCCGATGCGGGACGGGCAGCTTGAAGCCCTTCCTGGCGACGGGTTCGGGCGGCAGGCGTGGCAGCATCAGCGCCGCTGCGAGCGCGATCAACGTCAGCCCGCCGTAGATCACGAAGACCGAGCGGGCATCGAGTTGCAGCACGATCCAGGCGCCGCCGACCAGCGACGCTGCCTGCACCAGGCCGATCGCGGCGCGGCTGGCGCCGACCCGCTTGCCGGCGTTGGCGCGGTCGCTCACCGCATAGGCCAGGGTGGCGAGATTGAGCGAGGCATAGGAAATGCCCCAGAGGATGCGGGCGAAAATCTGGACGGTCGCATCCTCGACCAGGCCGTAGGTCGCCGTTGAAATGGCCGAGCCGACTGCTGCGGCGATCATCAGCGCATGCGGGCCGATGCGCTCGCCGAGATGCGCCACGGCGGAGTTGGCGAACAGGCGGATCCAGCGATTGAGCGAGAGCAGCACGCCGACCATCGCCAGGCTCAACCCGAACTGGTCGTGGTAGAGCGGCAACACGGCATAGAGCAGCGTGTCGCCGATCATGCCGATGGCGATCACCAGCCCCGGCAGCGCCATGCCGACGGGGGCGGTGCCTGGTGTGGGGGACGGCGCGGCGGTCGAGCTCACGCCCGAAATCCTTACTGGTCGCGCAACACCAGGGCTTCGCGCAGCGCCGCCGCGCAGAGCGTCGTGCCACGTCGTGCACCGTGCAGCAGCATCGGCGAACTCAGGAAGCCGTGCAGCATGCCGCCGAATTCCACGAGATCGGCCTGCGTGCCCTCCTGGTGCAGACGGAACGCGTAGGCCCGGCCTTCGTCGCGCAGCGGGTCGTAGCCTGCCGTGACGACCAGCGCCGGCGGCAGGCCGGCGAGGGAAGCGGCGCGGATCGGCGAGACACGCCAGTCGCCGCGGGTCGCCTTGTCGGGCGTGTAGTGGTCGAAGAACCATTCCATGGTCACGGCATTGAGGCCGTAGCCGTCCTCGTACCGGCGGTAGGACTCGGAGCGCGCGACCGCGTCCGTCACGGGATAGGCGAGGAGCTGTAGGCGGAGTTTCGGCCCGCCATTGTCGCGCGCCCAGATCGACACGGCGGCGGCGAGATTGCCGCCGGCGCTGTCGCCGCCGATGGCGAGTCGCGAGGTATCGATGCCGATTGAGCCACCGTTGGCTGCCACCCACTTCAGTCCGGCCACGACGTCGTCGAAGGCGCCGGGGAATCGTGCTTCGGGCGCCAGGCGATAGTCGACATGGAAGACCACGATGCCTGCCTCGATCGCAAGCTGGGCGCAAAGCACGTCGTGGCTATCGAGGTTGCCGAACACCCAGCCGCCGCCATGGGCGTAGACAAGGGCGGGCAGCTTGGCATCCGCAGGTGCCGAGGCTGGCCGATAGATGCGCACGGGCAGCTCGCCCGCCGGTCCGGGAATGGTGCGGTCCACGACCTTCACCTCGGCCGGCCGCGGGCCTTGCGCACCGGCTCGCAACGACAAGTAGAGTTCGCGTGCCGCTGCCGGGCTCAGCGAGTTCCAGGCCGGACGGTCTGCCGCCGCCATCAGATCGATGAGCCGCTGTGATTCCGGATCGAGCGCCATGTCGCAAAACTCCCTACAAACTCCATTGAACCGACAAACATGCACTCTAGCAGGCAGCGCCCCTGTTTCGTCACGAGCCGAATGGTAAGGTGGGCTATGACATTCGAACCGGACTACGGCGCACCCTCCGCGGCAGCGCCTTCCTGGTGGCGGAGGACTTGGGATCGCGTGCGGTCGTGGCGTCCGGGACGTTCTGCGACCTCGGCGACGGCCGCGCCGGCGGGCCGCAGATCGATATGGGGCTGGACCTGGCGTGTCCTCGTCGTGCTGATCCTGCTCTACTATCCGGTCGGCGCGATGGTGACCGAAGACATCGACGACGATCCCCAATTCACCGCGCGCGGGGTTGCGCCTGGCGAAAGCCGAGCCGTGGCGACCGCGGCGGACCTCGTCACACGCGAGGTCGACGTCCACACCTGGACGCCGATGATGCCCTTCTTCACGCCGGCCGGCCTGCTCGACAACATGCCGAACTTCCAGCGCGGCATGATGTCGGCGCTGGGTCGCTTCAGCACCGAGCTGATGGATCAGCTTGGCCGCACGCGCGGTTCCAGCCAGACCGACCGAGATCTCGAGCAGGCGCGCGGCTTCCTGAACGAACAGCCCAACATCTGGTTGTGGCAGCCCAGCGTCTCGCTGTTGCCTTCGACGACCTCGGCGCAGAAGTATCGCGCCGGCCGCGACAAGCTCATGGCCTACAACAAGCGTCTGGGCTCGGGGCAGGCCGTGTTCGAGCGGCGTGCCGATAATCTGCAGGCCCTGCTCGACCGCATCTCGAACGATATCGGTTCGGACTCGGCGGCGATCGACCAGCATGTCATCGAGAAGGGTGGCGACCTGTTCGATTCGACCTGCGACGACATCTTCTATTTCAACAAGGGCCGCATCTACGCCTACTACCTGCTGCTGCGCGACCTCGGCATCGACTTCCAGAACGTCATCCGCGATCGCGAGCTCACCAACGCGTGGAACGGTACGATGGAAACCTTCCGGGTCGCTGCTCAGCTCGATCCCTGGATCGTCTGGAACGGCTACCCCGATGCGCTCCTGATTCCCAATCACCTCCTCGCACAGGGCTTCTACCTGCTGCGGGCACGCACGCAGTTGCGTGAAATCAGCAACATCCTCCTGAAGTAGGCGCCAGAGTGGAGATCTATCTGCCCATTGCCGAGCAGTCGATGAACGTGTTCATCCTGCTCGGTCTAGGGGCTGCGGCCGGCCTGCTGGCCGGCATGTTCGGTGTCGGCGGCGGATTTCTTGCAACGCCATTGCTGATTTTCGTCGGTATCCCGCCTGCGGTCGCCGTCGCGAGCCAGGCCAACCAGGTGATCGCCAATTCGGTCTCTTCGCTGCAGGTGCAGTGGCGGCGCGGCAACGTCGACCTGCGCATGGGGCTGGTGCTGCTGCTGGGCGGCATGATCGGTTCGTCGGCGGGCGTTTCCCTGTTCACCTATCTCAAGCGCATCGGCCAGATCGACTTCGTGATCGCCGTTCTCTACGTCGTTATGCTGTCGTCGATCGGCCTCCTGATGCTGGCCGAGAGCCTGCGCACCTATCTCAAGCGCCGGCGCAATCCCGAGGCCCCACGCGGCAAGCTGCACACCCACTATCTCGTGCACCGGCTGCCGTTGAAGCTGCGCTTCTACAAGTCGAAGCTCTACATCAGCGCCCTGTTGCCGCTCGCGCTGGGCTTCATAATCGGCATCCTGTCGGCGATCCTGGGCGTAGGCGGCGGCTTCGTGCTGGTCCCCGCCATGATCTATCTGCTTGGCATGCCGACCTCGGTCGTGATCGGCACGTCCAACTTCCAGATCCTGTTCGTGGCCGCCAACGTCACCTTCCTGCAGGCGGCAACCAATGGCACGGTCGACGTGGTGCTGGCGCTGCTGCTGATCCTGGGCGGCGTGGTCGGTGCGCCGGTCGGTTCGCGGCTCGCGGCCAAGCTGCCGGGCGTGGCGCTGCGCGGGCTGATGTCGATCCTGATTCTGGCCGTGGCTGCGGAGCTGCTGACCGAGCTTCTACGAACGCCGAGTTCGATCTATTCGCTCAGTACGCGCGAGGTGTTGCCGTGACCTGCCGGCGGCTCGCCCTTTGGGCTCTGCTGGTTGCCCTGCCGGCAGCTCTTGCGTCGCCGGCATTTGCCCAACGCGTCGAGCCTCCGCCGGCTAGTCTGCCTCCAATGGGCGGGCCGCCCGATGCCAGCGCGCCGCCATCGGTACCGACTGAGCCCACGACGCCGGAGCTGATCGTCGATCTGTCGCTTGCCCGCGTGTCGATCACGTCGGC
>CALROF020000176.1:0-14124 GCA_943369775.1 Reyranella massiliensis 521 | reverse complement strand
CACTTCCATCCCTCGGACACGACTGGCGTGTTGCTGTCGCTCGACACGACGTTCGCGCCCAAGGGTACCGATCCGGCGCTGTGGTGGCCGCCGGCCGAGAAGGATTGGCTGAAGCACGCGCGGTCGGATGTCACGAATGGTCTGGCTGGAGTCGAGATCCAGCACGACGATCCGGACAAGGCAGCGGAGACCTGGTCGAAGATTCTCAATCGTCCGGCCAAGGACAACATCATCAGGCTCGACGGTTCGCAGATCCGCTTTGTGGGTGCTGTCGACGGTCGTGGGCCGGGTGTCTCGGCCTACGACGTCAAGGTCGTGGATCGCGAGCGCGTGCTGGCGGCGGCGGAGAAGCGTGGCCGCAAGCACGGGCCTGCGCAAGTCGAGGTCTGCGGCTGCCGCATCAACCTGGTGTGAGGACGAACCGGCGCGGTCCGCGCTGGCGCAGGACCAGGAAGAAAAGCACGCCGAGGTTCAGGATATTGAAGGCCATGCCGACCGAGAAAGCCGACATGTAGTCGCCGAAGTAATCGTAGAGGAGGCCGGCGCCCCAGCCGCCGGCCGCCATGCCCAGCAGTCCGGCGAACAGCACCGTCGGAATGCGCCAGTTCGCTTCCTCGATGGAATAGTACTCGCGCACGGCGATGACGTAGGCCGGCAGGAGGCCCGAGAGGCCGAAGCCGAAGGCTGCCGATATCGTAAAGAGCGCCGCCTGATCCTTGGTCAGCAGGAAGCCGATCAGGGCGGTGGCTTGGGCGAGCGAACTCCAGAGCAGGGTTTGGATGCCGCCGATCCGGTCCGCGAGCCAGCCCCAGAACTGGCGTGCGAGGAAGGCGCTGCCCAGCAGGACCGAGAGCATGGCCGCGCTGTACTGCGAGGCAAAACCCAGGTCGCTGCAGAAGGCCACGATGTGCTGCATCGGCACGGCCATCGGCACGCAGCAACAGAAGACCGCGACCATGAGCAAGATCATGACGAGATTGGGCGACAGGCCGAGGCTCGCAGTGCTGCGCGAGCTGCTGCCGGTAGCTCCGCTCGCATTGGACGCATCGGGCGGGGCTTGCAGAAAAGCGATGGTGAGGGCCACGACCGCCACCACGACCAAAGCCGCGAATAGGATCATGGTCCAACGCCAGCCCACCTCGTCGATGCCGTACTGCAGGAGCGGCGGCCAGACGGCGCCGGCAACCGACTGTCCTGATGAAATCAGCGCCACGGCTGCGCCGCGGCGGCGTTCGAACCAGCGGCTCACATAGGTGATGAGCGGCGCGAACATGCAGGAGGTGCCGAACAGGCCCATCAGCACGCCGTGACCGGCATAGAGATAGAAGAGGCCACCCGATGCCGAGACGACGAGCCCAGCCGCCATCATGGCCGCGCCAAACAGCACGATGCGGCGGATGCCGAGGCGTCCGGAGAGCCAGCCCGCAACGATGCCGCCGAACGCGGCGCCGAGATAGGTAAGGGCACCTGCTGCGGCGGGACCGGAGCGCGGTGCATCGAGGTCGGCAGCCATGGGCTTCAGCGCCACCACCGAGATCAGCGGTGCGCCGTAGCAAAGGGTGAGGATCGCAAGGGCGGCCCAGGCGACGATCCAGGCTGTGCGGCTGTCCAATGTGGCGGCATGCGGCTTCACGTCAACGATCCTCCGCCAGGGCCTCGGTTTCGAGCGCCAGTCGACGCACGAGATCGACCGACAGCAATCGCTCCAGTTCGGCATTGGCCTTGCGCCACACCGCGAGCGCCGCTTCGAGGCGGCGTGCGCCTTTCTCCGTGAGCCACACGAGCTTGCGGCGCTGGTCGGTTTCGGCGACGGCGATCTCGACCAAACCCTCGGCCTCGAGCGTGCGCAGGGTGCGGGAGAGTGTGGACTGATCGAGGCCCATGCGCGTGGCCAGTGCCGAGATCGAATCGTCGGATGCCGCGGCGATCTCGGCCATCAAGCCGAACTGGGCAAAGGACAGGTTGGCCGCCTGCAGCCGGATTTCGAGGAACTGGCTGATGCGTCGCGCGGCCGAGCGAATGTTCCAGCCGGCGCAGGTGTCGACGGCATTACGAGCATCGCTCTGAAGCGTCTTGGGAGGTTGCGGTTTCCTTGACATGATTATATGTATGTACATTAATTGCATATACATGGAAATGGCCAAGAACGAATATCGTTGCGGCTTGGCCCTACCCATCACGCGTGACGCTGGCTGGGTGCCGGCCCACGGTACGTCGACCATACTGGTTTTGAATGGAGCTCGCTGATGCCGACCCTCGATCTGCCCCAAGGCAAGAAGCTCACCTATCGAGAGGAGGGCGAGGGGCCGCCGCTGCTGCTGGTCCATGGCTCGCCGGGTGACAGTCGATCCTGGGGCCGGGTTGCGCCGCATCTCAGGGACCGTTTTCACGTGCTGGCCGTCGATCTGCCGGGTTACGGCGGGTCGGATGGCGTGCCGGACGAGCCGGTCGGCCGCGCAGCGCTGATGGGTGCCGCAGTAGCGCGATTGGCCGAAAGCTGCAGCCAGCCGGTCCGTCTTGCCGGGCATTCCTACGGTGGTGTCGTCGCGGTGCAAGCGGCCTTGCAAGCCGCGCCTGGAACGGTCGAGAGGCTTACTCTCTTCGAGCCGGTGTTCTTTCGGGCCCTGCAACTCACGGACGACAGGACAGCGCTCGATCCAGCCGCCGCACATTTCGGGTACTATGCCAGCCGTGCCGCTGCGGGTGAGCCGGGCGTCGTGCGGCTGATGATCGACTACTGGTTTGGCGAGGGCGCTTTCACGCGCATGCCAGAGCCAGTGCGCGACTACCTCCAGGCCAATGCCCCGCGTAACGCGCTCGACGTGCGCAGCAGCTTCAACGATACCGCGACAGCCGAGCAACTCCACGCTTTCGACCGACCGGTACTGGTGGCCTATGGCGATCGCAGCCCCGACATCGTGCAGGCAATTGGCCGCGGCCTGATGAAGCTCCTGCCCAATGCTCGCATGGAAGCGCTTGCAGGAGCCAACCACGGCATGCTGGATAGTCATCCGGAAGCGGTCGCACGCCTGATCGCGTCATGAGGTCATGCTGCGCATCAATCCCTTCGTCATGGGCCATCTCGTCGGCGCCGTCCTCGTGGGCGGCACGGCGGGGACGTTGTTTCTCGATGCGCAGGCAGGGCTGATCTGCGCCGTGGCGCTGCTCGCCGGCGCTTTCGTGAGTTCTTATGTCTGCCAATGGTGGCCGGGTGTCGAGGCACCGGCCTGGAAACTGTGGGTGGTCGCCGTGTTTGCCAGCCCCATCATGCTGCTGGCGCTCGGCTACATGGCCTTCGACTACGAATGCACGGTTGGTATCAGGAGAGGCTGGAACTGCCTGCTTGCGGCAATCGCCATCATCGTGGCCGGCCTTTGCTTTCTGCCGCCGGTCTTCGGTTTGTTGTGGCGCTGGTGGAAGCGCCGCAAGGCGCCTCCAACAGCCACGTCTTCCTAGGCCGCGATTGCCTTCGCGAGCTTGCCGCGGATCATCTCTTCGGCTTCGCTGACGATGCGCTCGACCAGCTCCTTGCAGGTCGGGATATCGTTGATCAGGCCCATGCAGGTGCCGGCCGACCAGATGCCGTGTTCGAGATCGCCCGTCTCGTAGACGACCTTGCCCTTGGCGCCGGCGACGTACGGCCCGATCTCCTGGATGGTCTTGCCTTCGCCTTCCATCTCGATCGCCTTTTGCGCGACGGAGTTGCCATAGACGCGGCTGGTGTTGCGCATGGTGCGCAGGATAAGTGCCGTGCTGCGTTCGTCGGAGGAGACGATCTTCTCCTTCACGTTCTGATGGATGGGCGCTTCCTTGGTTGCCATGAAGCGCGTGCCCATGTTGACGCCCTCGCAGCCCAGCGCCAGTGCGGCCACGAGACCGCGCGCATCGGCGAAGCCGCCGGAGGCGATCATCGGGATCTTGATGACGTTGGCTGCTGCGGGCAGCAGCACGAGGTTCGGCACGTCGTCCTCGCCGGGATGGCCGGCGCATTCGAAGCCGTCCATGGAGATCGCGTCGACGCCCACCTTCTCGGCGGAGATACCGTGGCGGACCGAGGTGCACTTGTGGATCACCTTGATGCCCGCTTCCTTCATCTTCGGCAGGAAGGGCTTGGGGTTGTTGCCGGCGGTCTCGACGATCTTGATGCCGGAATCGATGATGGCGTCGATGTATTCGCCATAGGGCCGCGGCACGAGCGTCGGCAGGATGGTGAGGTTCACGCCGAACGGCTGATCCGTCATCTCGCGGCAGCGCTTGATCTCCTTGCGCAGGTCGTCGGGCGTCGGCTGCGTGAGGCCGGTCAGGAAGCCGAGTGCGCCCGCATTGGCGACCGCCGAGGTGAGTTCGGCGCGGCCGACCCATTGCATGCCACCCTGTACAATCGGGTGCTTGATGCCGAACATTTCCGTGAAGCGCGTCTTGATCATCGTGCCGTTTTCCCCGCTGGGTGGATTTGCCCCAGCATTAGCGAAGCGGCGGCACCGCCGCCAGCCCACGGACCGTATGGCAGATTACCCTTCCGCAAAGCGGATCAATTGCGGTCGATGAAGGTGACCGTATCGTCGAGGGTGGGCGCGCCTCCGCGCAGGAGCGACGAGAAGGCGCCGACGATCTCGATATGGTCGACCCCGGGATAGAGTTTGAGGTCGGCTTTGCCGCCCGCCCGCCGCCAGGCAGCAGCAAGCCGCTCGCTGTTGAAGGGTTTCACGGTCGTGTCTGCCAAGCCGTGCAGCAGCAGGATGGGGGGCAGCGGCGCCGTGGCATAGGAAATGGGCTGAGTTTCGCGACGGTCCGGGCCACCGAAGATTTGCTCGAGGCGACGGGACGTGAGCGGCAGGAAATCGTACGGGCCGGCGATCCCGATTGCGCCCGCGAGCTTCATGCGGTCGACGCCGGCAGCCGCGAGGTAGTGCGTGTTGGCGGCAAGCATCATCGCGTTGTAACCGCCGGCGGAATGGCCGGTGACGAACAGCCGTTCAACGGAGGCTTCGTTCGCGGCCCATCTCGTGGCTACGGCGCAGTCCTCGATGAAGGTCGGATACAGGACTTCCGGATACACGCGATAGTCGGGAATGATTGTCGTGATGCCACGCGACGCGAGCGCTTGGCCGACGAACAGATAGTCACTCTTGGTGCCGGAATCCCATGAGCCGCCATAGAAGAAGATGACGCTCTTGCCATCGGCCCTCGGCTTCTCGGCCTTGTAGACATCGAGCTTCTGGCGAGGGTGGCCGCCATAGGGGATGTCCGACGCGAGCGTATAGCCGTCGCGTGATACCGTCGTATTGAGAAGCGCCGCGGGAGAACATCCCCCCAGGAGGCCGACGAGGCCTGAAAGGAAGCCTCGTCGTGCCGATATCATACGGTCGCGATAGTGCGTACCCGCTCGGCCAGCGCCAGCGAGGCGGTCAGACCGGGCGATTCGATACCGAAGAGATTGATCAGCCCCGGAACGCCGTGATCGGCTGGTCCCTGGACGACAAAATCCTGCGCAGGTGCGCCTTGCGGCACGATCTTCGGCCGGATGCCGGCATAGCCCGGCTGCAGAGCTCCGTCTTTCAGGCCGGGCCAGTAGCGGCGAACCGCGGCATAGAACTTGTCGGCGCGATGGGGATCAACGGTGTAGTCGAGATCGTCGATCCATTCGACGTCGGGGCCGAACTTCGCCTGGCCGCCCATATCGACGGTGATGTGCACGCCAAGCCCGCCCGGAACGGGGACAGGATAGATCAGGCGCGAGAAGGGCGAGCGGCCAGCCAAGGTGAAATAGTTTCCTTTTGCGTAGTACGTCCCGGGGATATGGTTGGATGGCATCCCGACGATTTTTTTCGCGATGGCGGGAGCAAAGAGCCCGGCCGAATTGACCACCAGCCCGCAGCGCAGCTTCATCGGCTCGGCGCCACCGACGTCGATCTCCACGCCACCGTCCGTGACGCGGCCCTGAATCACCGGGCTATGGAAGGCGAACATCGCGCCGCGCTCCTCTGCGTCGCCCTGCAGGGCCAGCATGTAGGAGTGGCTGTCGACAATGCCGGTGCTGGAGGAGAGCAGCGCCGCCGTGCAATGCAGATTGGGCTCCATGGCCATCGCTTCGCTGGCGCTGAGCTGCCGCATGCCCTCGACGCCGTTTGCTTCGGCGCGGCCCTTGATCTCGGTGAGCTTCGCGCTCTCCGCATCGTTGGTAGCGACGATCAGCTTGCCGCAGTTGATATGGGGCACGCCGTGCTCGGCACAGTAGGCATAGAGCAGCCGACGGCCGGCCACGCAGGTTTCGGCCATCAGGCTGCCTTTAGGATAGTAAATCCCGGCGTGGATGACTTCGGAGTTCCGCGAACTCGTCCCGGTGCCGATCCCTTCGGCGGCCTCCACGACGATGACCTCACGGCCGGCAAGGGCAAGGGCACGGGCCACAGCAAGGCCTACGACACCTGCGCCGATCACAACGCAGTCTACGGTTTCATACGAGGACGAAGTCATGGTCGCATGCTAGAACCCGCCGTTCTTTCAGTCACCAAGGGCGGGTGTCGCAGGATGAAAGGCGCGTTGGTCACGGGGGCGGGAGTGCGGATCGGCCGTGCGCTGGCAATGGCGCTGGCTGCCGATGGCTATTTCGTTTTCGTGCATCACAACCGCTCGGCCGACGAGGCGCGGGAAACTGTGAAGGCCATTCAGTCTGCGGGCGGCAAAGCTAAGGCGGTGCGGGCGGATCTCGCGTCGGGCCGCCAGGCCGAGGCTTTGATCGGAAAGTGCCGTGTACCGGGAGTCCAACTCTCCGTGCTCGTCAACAACGCCTCTCTGTTTAAGCTCGACCGGGCGCCGACGGCCACGGCGGCCGATTTCGATCTGCATATGGCGATCAACTTGCGTGCGCCGCTGCTGCTGTCGCAGGCGCTGGCGCGGCAACTGCCGGCCAGCGAGAAGGGCCTGATCGTCAATGTGCTCGACCAGAAGCTCTACAACCTCAATCCCGACTTCCTGAGCTACACGCTCTCCAAGATTGGACTGCAGGGGCTGACGACCCTGCTGGCGCAATCCTTTGCGCCGCGACTGCGCGTGGCGGGCATCGCTCCTGGCCTTACGCTGCGTAGCGGCAGCCAGACCGACGCGCGTTTTGCCGAACAGCACGCTGCCAACCCGCTCGAGGTCGGCGTGACGACCGACGATCTCGTGCGCGCGCTCCGTTTCATCATGGCGACGCCAAGCTTCACCGGAGACACGTTGATCGTCGACAGCGGCGAGCATCTGACCGGCCGGCCGCGCGACATCGCCTTCGACAAGAAAAAGAAGAAGAAATGAACATGCCTGTCGCCTTGGACCGCCGCATCTTCATCCGCGACCTGCGCGTGCAGGTCTCGATCGGCATCTACGATTTCGAGCTGGCCAAGCCGCAGGCGGTCGTCGTGAACGCGGATCTGTTCCTGGCACCGCCCGAGAAGGCGGCCGAGGACGATATAGCCAACGTGCTGAATTACGATGTCATCCATGACGGCATCCTCGCGCTGGCCAAGAGCCGGCACTTCAATCTGCAAGAGACGCTGGTCGATGCGATCCTCGACCTGTGCCTCGCCCAGCGGCAGGTGATCGAGGCGCGTGTCTCGACCGAGAAGCCCGACGTCTACAAGGATTGCCGCGTCGGCTACGAGGCGGTCCGCCGCCGCGCGCAGAGCTGACGCGGCCTGCGTCGATGGGCCCGTCCGCCGGTGCGCTGCGGCGCGCCACGATCGTCCTGCTCTTTGCGGCCCTGATCTGGGGATCGATGATTCCCGTCCTGGCGACGCTCGCCCAGCAGTACGACATATGGCTGCTCTCCGGCGCGCGCTATCTGCTCGGCCTGCCCGTACTATGGTTGGCAGTGCTGCTGAGCACGCCGCCGACTGCGGCGCCCGGCAAGCTGAACTGGAGCCGCCTGCTGAAGCTGGGTGCAGCAATGACCGGCTTCTCCGTGTTCTATACGTTCGGTGTCGCAAACACCCATCCGGCGACGGCGGCCATCGTGCTGATGTGCGCGCCGATCTGGGCGACGCTGCTGTCCCGGTTGATGCTGGGTGCCACGACACCCCAGGGCTTCTTCACGACACTGGTGCTGGTGGTGGTGGGCGGGATCGTCGTCGTGGCCGGGACGCCCGGTCGACAGCCTGGCGGTTACGGTCTGGAAGGCGGCGAGGGGTTGCTGGTGATCGCCCAGCTTTCCTGGAGCTGGTACTCGATCCGTGCCCAACAATGGCTCTCCGATCGTGGGCAGGTCGCGCTCTCGGCCCTCACCTCGACCGTGGCCAGCGTGCTGCTTGCGATTGTCTGTCTCGTGGTCTGGGGAGCGGGCGGCATCACCTGGCCGGCGCGCACCCCAACGATCGGGGAATTGGGAATGATTGCCTGGGTCGGCGTGTTCGGCGTGGCGATCGCGGTGCTGCTCTGGAACACCGGCGTCTCGCTGGTCGGCGTGCCGGTGGCGTCGCTGTTCGCCAACTCCGCCCCGGTCTTTGCCATCGGTCTGGCGGCCTTGTTCGGCCATGAGCCGACCTGGCTGCAACTCTTGGGCGGCGTGATCGTGCTGGGCGGCATCGGCCTGCTTCAGCTTCGCCAGATGCGGGCGGCGCGCTCGCGGCGCCTGTCGCCATGACCTCGCGCGACCGTGGCCACCTTCTCGGCGCCTTCGCCGCCATGGTGTTCGTGGGCGCGAGCTGGGGTGCCAACGTGCCGATCAGCAAGGTCATGCTGGCGCACTTCGACCTGATCCCCCTGTCGGCTCTTCGGGCGGCCCTGGCCACGATCGTTCTGATTCTGCTTGTGGCAGCGGTCGAGGGGATCCGGTCGCTCAGGATCGACGTCGGCCTCCGCCGGTTCCTCCTGCTCGGCCTGATCATGGGCGGCTTCTTTGCGATGTATACGCTGGGTATCCAGTTCAGCAATCCGATCTCCGCCGCCGCCGTGCAGGTCGCAGGGCCTCTCGTTGCCGCCGTCACCGTGCGGCTGGTGACAGGCTTGCGTTTCGATCCCGGCTTCGGCGTGGCGCTGGTCCTTACCTTGCTGGGCGGTGCCATCCTCGCGGCAGGCAGCCTGTTCGGCCGCGGCCAGGTCACCCTGGGCGGCGGCGAGTTCATCGTGCTGCTCTCCAACGCGCTCTGGACCTATTACAGTCTCAAGGCACAGGCGTGGTTCGATCGGGCAAGCCAACTCCACCGCACCTACGTGGCGTCGCTCTCGGCCATGGGCTGGCTGATCCTGTTTGCGCTGGTGATGGTTGCCGCCGGGTGGGCGCGCCTGCCGATTGGCGAGGCCGACGGTTGGATCTGGACGCAGCTTGTCCTGTTGGCTGTGTTTGCCAGCGGGCTCGGCGGCTATTTCTGGAACGTCGGCGCCAGCCGGCTGGGCGTGGCGGTCGCTTCGCTTTGGGTCAACCTGGTGCCCTTTTTCGCCGTATTGTGGTCAATGGCATATGGCTTCATGCCCAACGCGTACCAGATCGTGGGTGGCCTCGTGGCGTTGAGCGGCGTGGTCTACATGCAATGGCGCAAGCTACAGACGATGCAACGCTGAAACAGGCCGATCCTCACGACATGACCCAACCTGATCTCAAGATCCATCACTGCCGCTGGCTCACGGTCCCCGGCGCGGCCGACGAACGAGGCAAGATCAACTTCCTGGCCTTCGACGACAAGCTGGGCTTCATGCCGCGCCGCCTTTTCTGGCTGCACGATATCGCACCCGACCAGTGGCGCGGCCGGCACGGCCATCGCGAGTCGCATCTCGTCACACTGGTCATGAACGGCTCTTGCAGAGTCCATCTCGACGACAGCAAGGTGAAGGAGACGGTGACGCTCGATGATCCCGGGCGGGCCCTGCACATCGGACCGTTCGTCTGGCACGAGCTCACGCATTTCACACCAGGCACGGTCATCCTGGTCATCGCCTCGACGCTCTATGACGAAGCGGAGTACCTGCGCGACTACGAGACGTTCCGGCGCGAAGCGGCAGAGAGGATGAAATGATCCCCTTTCTCGACATGAAATCCGTCTATGCCGAGCTCAAGCCCGAGCTCGACGCCGCCTATGCACGGGTGATGGAGTCGGGCTGGTTCGTTCTCGGCAAGGAAGTCGAGGCGTTCGAGGCGGAGTACGCGGCCTTCTGCGGCACCAAGCATTGCGTCGGCCTGGGCAACGGACTGGAAGCACTGGAGCTGGTGCTGCGCGCCTGGGATCTCGGCGCCGACGACGAAGTGATCGTGCCGTCCAATACCTACATCGCGACCTGGCTCGCGGTGACTGCCGTTGGCGCCAAGGTCGTGCCGGTCGAGCCGACACCGGGCGGCCCCAACATCGACCCCGATCGCATCGAAGCCGCGATCACCCCGCGCACCCGTGCGATCATGCCTGTGCATCTCTATGGCGAACCGGCCGACATGGATGCGATCATGGCGCTAGCCGCCAAGCACGGGCTGAAGGTGATCGAGGACGTGGCGCAGGCGCAAGGCGCGCGTGTTCGTGGTCGGCGCACCGGATCGCTGGGCGACGCGGGCGCCCATAGCTTTTTTCCGAGCAAGAACATCGGCGCCTTTGGCGACGGCGGCGCGGTCACGACCGACGATGCCGCACTTGCCGAACGGCTGCGGGTGTTGCGCAACTACGGCAGCCGGGTGAAGTACGTGAATCTGGAGCGGGGCTACAACTCGCGGCTGGACGAGCTACAGGCGGCATTCCTGCGCGCCAAGCTGCCGAAGCTCGATGCCTGGAACGAGCGGCGGCGCGTGATTGCGGCCCGTTACGACGACAAGCTGGCCGACATTCCAGGGCTCGGCCTGCCGCGCGTACCGCAATGGGCGGAACCCGTGTGGCATCTCTACGTCGTGCGCACGAACCGCCGAGCCGACCTCGTCAAGGCGCTGGAGAAGCAGGGCATTGGCTCGTTGATTCATTATCCCATCCCGCCACATCTGCAGCAGGCTTATGCCGACCTGGGACAGGGCAAGGGCAGCTATCCGCTGGCCGAAGAACTGGCCGAGACGGTGCTCAGCCTGCCCATGGGGCCGCACATGCCAGCGGAAGCGGTCGACATGGTTGCAAAGGTGGTGCGCGAGACACTGCGCACCTGACCCTCGCTAACCCGTTCTGATCAAGCGCTACATCTCCGGTCCAGGGCTGATACCCCGATAGTTGCGCTGATAATCCCAGTATGAGCTGTAGCCGTTCCTCTGCGGCGAGGAGTACGAGTAAGTCGTCGTCTGGTAATAGGCCGGCGAACGGTAGTATGCCGGCGCCGAATACGAGTAGGCCGGTACGGGTGTTGCATAGCCGTAGTTGTAGTTGTTGCGCGCGTAGTAGGGGTCGGATGCGCAGGCTGCAACGGAAGCGGTGAGCGCCACCGCCGCGACGATACGAATAACAGGCTTCATGGCGGTCTCCTTCGCTGTCAGGAGATCAACACGGAGCGTGCCCGGCCGGTTGCGACGAAAAGCGCAAGCTTCTCGGTTTGGCCACAATGTGCGGCAGCGGACGAAGCCCTTTTGTGCAATCGATTGCATGGATGGCACCCTGGCTTAGCCGGTCAGCCCAAGCCTCTCGCCGCGATACGCGCCGCTCATGACCCGTTCCCACCAGCCGCGGTTCTCAAGGAACCAGCGCACAGTGTCGCGCAACCCGGCATCGAAATCGTGGCGGGGTTGCCAGCCTAGCTCGGTCTTGATCTTGCTGGCATCGATGGCGTAGCGCGCATCGTGGCCGGGCCGGTCCGTCACGAACTGGATCAGCTTTTCGTGGGGGCGGGTGGTGCTGTTGGGCAGCATTTCGTCGAGCAGCCGGCAGATGCCGCGCACCACGTCGATGTTCTGCCGCTCGCTGTCGCCACCGACATTGTAGGTCTCTCCCGGCCGGCCCTTGCGCAGCACGAGGGTCAAAGCCTCGGCGTGATCCTCGACATGCAGCCAGTCGCGCACGTTCTCGCCCTTGCCGTAGACCGGCAGGCTCTCGCCGCGCAGCGCACGGATGATCACCAGCGGGATCAGCTTTTCGGGAAAGTGATAGGGGCCGTAATTGTTCGAGCAGTTGGTGGCGAGTGTCGGCAGGCCGTAGGTGTGGTGCCAGGCCCGCACCAGGTGGTCGGACGCCGCCTTGCTGGCGGAGTAGGGCGAGTTGGGTGCGTAGGGCGTGGTTTCGGTGAACTTGCCCGTGGGGCCCAGCGATCCGAACACCTCGTCGGTCGAGATGTGCTGAAAGCGGAAACGTGCGCGGGCCGCTTCGTCGAGGGTGCGCCAGTAGGCGAGGGTCGCATCCAGCAGCACGTAGGTGCCGCCGACATTGGTCTCGATGAAGGGAGCGGCGCCGTCGATCGAGCGGTCGACGTGGCTCTCGGCGGCAAGATGCAGGACCGCTTCGGGCTGGAACTCGGTGAAGATTGCGGTGAGCGCCTGGCGGTCGCGGATGTCGGTCTTGTAATGGCGATGACGGTTGCTTGCCCCGGCTTCGGCCAGCGATTCGAGATTGCCCGCGTAGGTGAGCTTGTCGACGTTGGCGACCGACCAGTCGGTGTCGCGAATGATGTGGCGGACGACGGCAGAGCCGATGAAACCGGCGCCACCGGTGACGAGGATCCTCATGGGATCGTGTTCCTAGCGGCCGATCTGGGCGGCGCCAAGGCGCCGCGCCCCAGTATCAGTGGTGAAGGATCTGGCCGAGGAAGAGCTTGGTACGCTCGTTCCGGGGATTGGCGAAGAACTCCTCCGGCTCGTTCTGCTCCACGATCTCGCCGCGATCCATGAAGATCACCCGGTCGGCGACGGCGCGTGCGAAGCCCATTTCGTGGGTGACGCAGATCATGGTCATGCCTTCGCGTGCCAGTTCGATCATGACGTCGAGCACTTCCTTCACCATTTCAGGATCGAGCGCTGAGGTCGGCTCGTCGAACAGCATGATCTTGGGGCGCATGCAAAGCGCCCGGGCGATCGCCACGCGCTGCTGCTGGCCACCCGAGAGCTGGCCGGGATACTTCAGCGCCTGTTCGGGGATGCGCACGCGCTTCAGCAGCCCCATGGCGATTTCCTCGGCGTCCTTCTTGGGCATCTTCTTCACCCAGATCGGCGCCAGGGTGAGGTTCTCGAGGATCGTGAGGTGCGGGAAGAGGTTGAACGATTGGAACACCATGCCGACTTCGCGGCGGATCGCCTCGATGTTCTTCACGTCGTTGGAAAGCGTCACGCCGTGTACGACGATATCGCCCTGCTGATGCTCTTCCAGACGATTGATGCAGCGGATCAGGGTCGACTTGCCCGAGCCCGACGGCCCGCAGATGACGATCTTCTCGCCTTCCTTCACGTCGAGATTGATGTCGGTCAGGACGTGGAACTGCCCGAACCACTTGTTCACGCCCTTGAGCTGGATCACCGAAGACACTGACGACAGATCACGCGCGGCTGTTGCGGCCATGAAATGCTCCCTGACGGCGCCTAGCGGCGCGTACCCTTGTTGAGCTCGACCTCGAGATACTTGCTGTATCGCGACATCGAGTAACAGAAGATGAAGTAGACGAAGGCCGCGAAGAGGTAGACCTCACCGGGGAAGCCTGCCCAGTTGGGGTCGACCAACGCCTGGTTCGCGGTGTTGAGGAAGTCGAAGATGCCGATGATCAGCACCAGCGACGTGTCCTTGAAGAAGCCGATGAAGGTGTTGATCAGCGGCGGGATCACCACGCGCAGTGCCTGCGGCAGGATGATCAGCAGCGTCTTCTGTGGATAGTTGAGGCCCATCGCATCGGCGGCCTCGAACTGGCCCTTGGGCAGAGACTGCAGGCCGCCGCGGATGACTTCGGCGATGTAGGCGCCGGCGAACAGGATGACGGCGACCTGGGCGCGCAGGAACTTGTCGATGGTCGTGCCCGAGGGCAGGAACAGCGGCAGCATCACCGAGGCCATGATCAGGAGGCTGATCAACGGCACGCCGCGGATCAGTTCGATGAAGCCCACGCACAGGCCCTTGACCAGCGGCAGGTTGGATCGCCGGCCCAGCGCCAGCAGGATGCCGTAGGGGAAGGCGAAGAGCAGGCCATAGGTCGCCAGGATCAGGGTGACGGGCAGGCCGCCCCACAGGCTGGTCTCGACATAGCTTAGCGGCGCGATGGCGAGGCTCCACGCCGGCA
>CALROF020000175.1:0-14128 GCA_943369775.1 Reyranella massiliensis 521 | reverse complement strand
CGAAGTTACTCCGCGCGAGACGACAAGAGATTGGCCTCACGCCTTCTTCACCATCACCTCGATCAGGGTGGGGCCGTCGGTGCGGGCCAGCGCCTTGTCGAGGGCGGCGTCGAAGCCGGCCGTCGTGTCCACCCGTTCCGCCGCGACGCCGAAGCCCTGGGCAATGGCGGTGATGTTCATCGGCGGATCGTTGAAGTCCATGCCGATCGGCGTGTCATTGCCGTGGAACAGCTTCAGCCGGTTCTTGAGGATCTGATAGCCCTCGTTGTTGGTGATCAGGAAGATCACCGGCAGCTTCTGGTTGGCCGCACTCCATAGCGCCGTGATGGAGTACATGGCGCTGCCGTCGCCGATCACGGCGACGACGCGGCGCTTGGGCTCGGCGATCTGCACGCCGACCGCCGCCGCGATGCCCCAGCCGATGCCGCCGCTGACATTGCCGAAGAAGCTGTTGCGGTCGCGGAAGGGGAAGTAGCTCGGCAGGGTCGTCGTGCTGGTGAGGCCTTCCTCGACCACGATGGCGTCCTTGGGCAGCTTCTCGCTCATGCGCATCATCACCCACTCGGCCGGCAGCGGCTTGTCGGTGACGGCGGGCGCGGCGAGCTTGGCCTTGCGTTGCGCGCGCTGGGCGCTCCAGTTGCGTGGCGCGATCTCGGCGAGCGAGGCCTTGGCGCGGTCGGCAAGCGCTGCGCCGCCCAGCTTCTTCAAGAGCGGCACGAGGGCTTTCAGCGTTTCCTTCACGTCGGCGCGCAAGGCGATCTCGGCGGGGAAGTTCTTGCCCATCTCCCAGTCGCGCTGGCCGATCATCGCTACCTTGGTGGTCTCGGGCAGCGGGTCGGTCTCGCTCCACACCGACATCTTCAGGAGATCGGCGCCAACGCAGAGCATGAAGTCGTAGTCGGACAGCACGCGGCGCACATACTTCTGGTCACGGTTCAGCGCGCCGAGATAGGCGGGATGCTCCGACGGGAAGTGCGCGCCCCAGGCCACGGTCTGCTGCAGCACCGGCGCGCCCAGCGCCTCGGCGAGGGCTGTCGCTTCCGCGAACGCATCGGAGGTGGCGATCTCGTGGCCGGCGAGGATCACCGGGTTCTTGGCGGCGAGCAGGCGGCGGGCGAGCTGGTCGAGCGCGGCGTCGCTCGGGCGCACCGCGGTGTCGACTCGCGTCGCTTCACCCATGTCGATGGCGGCTTCGTTGTTCAGGATGTCGCCCGGGAGCGAGATGAACACCGGGCCGGTCGGTTCAGTGGTGGCAATCTTGGCGGCGCGGCGCAGGATGCGCGGCAGGTCCTCGATGCGGTTGACCTCGGTGGCCCACTTCACGACCGGCTGGGCAATCGGCACCAGCGGCGCGTAGAGCAGGGGCTCGGTGAGGCCGTGGCCCTGTTCCTGCTGACCGGCGGTCACGATCATCGGCGTGCCCGACATGAACGAGGTGTAGATCGAGCCGATAGCATTGCCGAGGCCCGGCGCGACATGGACGTTGCACGACACCAGCTTGCCCGAGGCGCGGGCATAGCCGTCGGCCATGGCGATCACGATGGCCTCCTGGAGGCCGAGCACATAGCCCATCTCCGGTGCCGAGGAGAGCGCATGCATGATCGGCAGCTCGGTCGTGCCGGGATTGCCGAACATCCGCGAAACGCCTTCGTCCTTCAGCACGCGCAGAAAGGCATCGCGACCGGTGATGGTGTTGGTGACGCGTGCGTCGGGCATAGTGGCCTGCTCCCTTGTCTATTCGGGCTTTTCAACTGGGGGGCGACCGTAGCGCGGCAGTGCAGGCCGTGGAATGATCCTGTGCAGACTGGTGAAAGACGACGCCGCGATGCGAAAGCCGGAGGAAGACCTGGAGCAGAGGATCGGGCGCCTGCCGTGCTGGCGCCGGCCGGTCGCGCTCTCGCCGCTGACCGGCGGCTTGACGAACATCTCGTACGTTGCCGACGACGGCCGCGAGAAGTTCGTCGTGCGTTGCGGCGAGGACATCCCCGTCCACCACGTCTTCCGTGACCGCGAGCGCGCGGCGTCCAAAGCGGCACATGCGGCGGGCCTGTCACCGGAGATCGTCCATCTCGAACCCGGCCTGATGGTGATGCGCCACCTCGAGGCGCGGACCTTCACCGAGGCCGACCTCCGCACCAACATCGGCCGCCTGGCGCCGCTGCTGCGGCGCTGCCATCGCGAGGTCGGCCGTCATGTCGCTGGACCGCCCAACTTCTTTTCCGTCTTCCGCGTGATCCGCGACTATGCGCGGTCCATTGCGGCGGCGGAGAGCCCGTTCGCCCCCGACCTGCCACACTACCTCGATGCGGCCGAGAGGCTGGAGCATCAGCAAGCACCAATGCCGGTCGTATTCGGTCATCACGACCTGCTGCCGGGCAATGTGATGGACGACGGGAAGCGGCTCTGGCTGATCGACTGGGAATATGGCGGCTTCGGCACGCCGCTGTTCGATCTCGCCAACCTCTCGTCCAACGGCGCCTTCACCGAGGCCGACGACACGGCCTTGCTCGATGCCTACTTCGAGGGCGAAGGGACGCCGGCCGTCCGCCGGTCCTTCGAGGCCATGAAGGCCGCCAGCGCGCTGCGCGAGGCGATGTGGGCGATGGTGTCGGACGCTCATCTGCATGTGCCCGGCGCCGACTACAAGGCGCATGCAAGCGACTATCTGCATCGCTTCGAGGAGCTGATGGCCCGCTGATTGCATGTGCTCCCGCGTGTGTGGATCGCAGGGAGCACGGGCATGAGCCTTCGCCGTTTCAAGTTCGCCGCGGCGCTGGCCGCGTCGGTAATGGCCGTTTCGACGGCGCCGACCGGAGCACAGGCGCAGGAGAAAGTCCTGCGCATCGGCATGACCGCGTCGGACATTCCGACGACCACGGGCATGCCCAACAACGGCTTCGAAGGCATGCGCTTCCTGGGCTTTCCGGCCTTCGAGGGGTTGATCCTGTTCGACCTCTCGAAGTCCGACCAACTCGCGACGCTCCGGCCCGGCCTCGCCGAGAAGTGGGAGCAGGCGCCCGATGACAAGAAGACCTGGATCTTCACCCTGCGCAAAGGCGTGAAGTTCCACGACGGCACCGACTTCAATGCCGACGCGGTGATCTGGAATCTGGAGCGCATCTTCAACAAGGACAGCCCGCAGTTCGAAGCCGCGGCCACCGGCATCATGCGCTCGCGTGTGCCGATCCTCGCCTCCTACAAGAAGATCGACGACTACACCGTGGCGCTGACCACGACGACGGTCGCCTCCTACTTCCCGTGGATGGTGCCCTACATGCTCAACACCTCTCCCGCCTCGTGGGACAAGGCGGGCAAGGACTGGGCGAAGGTCGCGATGCTGCCGGCGGCGGGCACCGGCCCGTTCAAGATCAGCAAGGTCGTGCCGCGCCAGTCGGTGACGATGGTGCGCAACGACGAATACTGGGATGCAGGCCGCAAGGCCAAGGTCGACTCGGTCGTCCTGCTGCCGATCCCCGAGGCCAATACGCGTCTCGCCGCGCTGCGTTCGGGCCGCGTCGACTGGATCGAGGTACCGCCGCCCGACGGCATCCCGTCGCTGAAGCAGGCGGGTTACGTCATCTCGACGAACTCCTACCCGCATGTCTGGCCGTGGTTCTACAACATGGCGGCCAAGAACAGCCCGTTGGCCGACGTGCGCGTGCGCCAGGCGCTGAACTACTGCATCGACCGCAACGCCATCGTGTCGCTGCTGAACGGCACGGCCGAGCCGTCGGTTGGCTGGCTGAAGCCCAACGATCCGGCCTTCGGCAAACCGGAGAACCGCTACACGTTCGATCCGGCGAAGGGCAAGAAGCTGCTGGCCGAGGCGGGCTTCACGCCGCAGAAGCCGCTCTCCTTCAAGGTCATGATCTCGACCTCGGGCTCGGGCCAGATGCTGCCGCTGCCGATGAACGAGGCGCTGCAGGAGAACCTGAAGCAGGCCTGCGGCGTCGACATCCAGGTCGATGCCGTGGAGTGGCAGGTGCTTCTCAACGCCGGCCGCGCCGTGCCCGACAGCCCCGCGCTGAACGGCGCGATGGCGCTCAACGTCAGCTCGCCGTCGAGCGACGTCGGCATGATGTTCCGCTACTTCGCGGCGGCCAACTCCTCGCCGACCGGCTCCAACTTCCAGCAATGGAACGACGAGAAGTTCGAGACCGCGCTCAAGACCCTGGCCGAGGCGACGGACGAGGCGACGATCCAGAAGTACTTCGCCCTGGCGCACGAGCGGCTGGTCGACAATCCGCCGTGGCTCTACATCGTGCACGACCTCAACCCGCGCGCGTTCAGCAAGAACGTCCAGGGCTTCGTGCCGGCCCAGTCCTGGTTCGTCGACCTGACTTCGGTGAGCGTGAAGTAGCCGCTACTGCTTGGCGCAAAGGACCGGCACCTTCGAGAGGATCTCGAAGGAGCAGGTCTCGGTGGGAAATAGCGCCCAGACGGCGACGAAGACGAAGGCCAGGAAGATGACGGGCCGCAGGATGCGCAGCACCGTCGGCAGGACGAACCGCAGGGCCCAGTAGCCGACCAGCAGGGCCACGATGACGGCGAGCACGCGATACTGCGTGCTCCACGTTTCCCAGGAACCGAGGCCGGCCCGGTTCACCATTTCCTTGAGATACTCCACTGACCGATCAGATAGCCCGAACCGGCTCCCCGGTACAGGCTACCGTGACGGTTACACCAGCCAGCCGTTTCCGTAGTTGCTGGTGAAGTCGAGCTGGACCAGCAGGTCGTTGTAGTCGTGGTCGCCGCCGCCGCGCACATCTTCCCAGCCCCAGGTGTTGAGGCCGTAGTTCCAGATGTGATTGACGTTCTGGCCGCCGACGCTCTCGTTGGCCTGGGAGAATGCCCAGAAGGTCGAGCCGGACGTCTGGTTGGTGAGCTGCATGGCGATCAGGTCGCCCGAGTCGACATTGGCCAGCCCGGCCTGGGCGTAGTTGCCGTAGCCCGGTCCGGCCAGTGCAGTACCGCCGCTCGTGAACTGGTAGACGCGGCCCTGGGCTGCGGCCGCGTAGCCGGCCTCACCCGGCGCCAGACCGCCGATCGTTCCGGAAAGATCGTCGACCCGGTAGAGGCTGAGGGACAGCTTGTCCTCGCCGTTCTGGCGCACCCGCACGACGGCGACCTGGTCGTCGAGGCCGTTCACGGTCTCCGCCACGGCAACCGGACGAGCCACGCGCACGGCGCTCGTGCCGGTCACGAAGTCGGCGAAGCCGAAGGGGCTGCTCAGCGAGCCCTGGATGGCGTCTGCTTCCGAGGCGTTGATGGAAACGCCGACGCTCTCGCCGGCCGTCACCGACGCCTGCATCACCGCGCCCTGGCCGGCCTTGTCGAACAGCCGCACCAGGGCGGGATCGAAATCGGACTGCAGGGACTGCTGGGCCAGCCGTGCGGTCCAGGCGTAGGTCGAGGAGGCGCCGCTCAGGAAATCGAGCGAGGCGCCGCCGAGGTCGAGGCCGACCGCGGCGCTGCCAGCGGTCATTGTCTGGAACAGCAGGCTCTGGTTGGCGCCGCTGGCCCAGCCATCGCCCGCGACGTCGAGCATGTCGGGGCTGTCGGCATAGGAGACCTGCGAGTGCGCGATGGTGGTCAACGCGCGCGCCAGCAGGACGCCGTTGGGCGAGCCTAGGCCGGTCGCGAGGTCGTATCCCGGGATCGCGGAATAGCCGAAGCCGGTCGGCGTGACGGCCGTGCCGTTGGTGATGTAGCTGCCGCCCATGGTGAACGACGAGGTGTTGTTGCCCATGGTGATGTCGTTGAACGCCGCCGGGGCAATCGCGGACGCCATGTAGAGCAGGTCGTTCATGTAGCCGAGGTTGGGCAGCCCCTGATCCGCGAAGATCGTGTTGAGCTGCACGCCGAGCGAGGCCCAGAGCGGCGTGGCGGCGCTGGTGCCGCCATCCGGCCCGGTGCCCACCATGTCCGAGTTGGGTGTCAGGTAGGAGAGGTTGCCGCCGGCATTGGCGGAAACGTCCGGCGCACCGCGGCCCGTCTGCGCCGACGGGTCGGAGGAGACGGGGCGGAGACCGTAGGCGAGCTGATAGTCCGGGATCGGCTGCGTGGGATCGACGCCGCCCGAGGTCGTGGTGTTGACGAGATAGCCGCCCTCGAACGGCGAGTTGCCGATCGTGATGTGGTTGCCGACGACGAAATACTGGTTCCACACCGTTTCGGCGAAGGTCTGCAGGGCGGCGAGATTCTGCGGCAGGGCGGTCAGTCCACCGGCCATCAACCGCCACAGCGTCGCCTGATCGTTGGCGAGCGCCGGTGCGACGAGCGAGGGGTTGAGCGTCTGATCGTTCTGCGCCGCATTGAAGGTCGAGAACGATGTGCCGCCGACCATCACGTTGTACGGGCTGGTCTCGTTGTAGGCGAGGTTGGTGAGACCGTTGCCGGTCTCGTTGCCCGAGCCGCCGTCGCCCAGCGCATTGAACAGCGAGACGTTCTTCAGCGCTGCGTCGAGCTGGAGCTGCCGGTACGCCGCGTAGAAGGGCGAATTCGGGCTCATGCTCTGGTCGTCGCCGAACGAACTGGCGAGCACCGCCGCCGTCAGCGTGGGATCCCATAGCGCGCTCTGGATCGCCGTGAAGGTCGAGGCGTCGGCGTTGCCGTTATAGCCCGAGCCGTTGAACAGATAGATGTTGCTGTTCGGATTGATGCTGGCCACCACACCGACGTCGAGCGAACGTTCGCCCGAGCCGCTGTTGTAGGTCTGGCCGTTCTCGCCCTGGACCGAGACGGCGCCGGTGCCGGTCTGGCCGACCGACGCGAGATAGGCGGTCAGCAGCTCCTGGAATGTCTGGGTCTGGCTCGGATGCAGGGCCGAGCCGATTCCCGGCTCGATGAGGCCGATCGCACCGGTCTGCACGTTCAGGCCGGCGAGCGGGAAGTTGTAGAGCGCGGAAATCTGCTGCGGCGAGAGGGTGAGGCCCAGGCTCGAATTGTTGCCGGGGCTCTGCGAGCCCTGCTGCAGGGTCGTCGAGACGCCGGGCGTCATGTTCGACGGCGGCGGGACGTTCTCCGTGTCGAACCACAGGCCCTGGATGTTCCATTCTTCCGGCAGCATCAGGTTGCCGTTCCAGAAGACGAAGTCGTTGTCGTGCTGCGTGTTCTGGTAGAGCGTCGTGCCGAACAGGCTGGAGAACTGCTCCGGCGTGTCGAGTTCGACCCAGATGGTCCGCGACTCGGCCGAGGAGACGTAGTCGCCCTTGTTCGCCGAATTTGTCCCGTCGAGGATCGTCAGGCCGTAGGTGGTCTTGAGCTGCTCGACGACGGAGTTGTAGAGCGTTTCGTCGGCGCCGTAGGTGGTCCACAGCGTGCCGTTGTCGTTCATTTCGGCCAGCGTCTGCTGGCGCGTGCCCCAGTCCTGGGCCAGCAGCGCCGTCGGGTCCGTGGCGCGTTCGAGAACCAGCGCGACGTTGAGGCCGGCATACGTCGCTTCGGAGACGTTGCTCGCCTCGAGCCCGTAGGCGTCGATGACATTGGTCGCGTCGTTGATGCGCCAGCCAGTGAAGTCGAGATAGCTGGAATTCTGGACCGCGACGCCGCCCAGCAGGTTGACGTTCGAGTCCTGCAGCGAGGAGAGCGTCACGCCCTGGAGCTGCGCCAGATCGGAGATCGCGAGCGTCGTGCCGCCGGCGGTGGTCGTGAAAGAGCCGCCGCTGCTCTGGATGCTCATGTCGGCGATGCGCACGTTGCCGCCGGTGTCCTGGTACGCGACGAGATAGTGGTTCAGCGCTTCGGTCTGCGGGGCGGCGAAGGTGATGGGATTGGCCTGCAGGGCGGCCGCGAGGTCGGCCGCGCCGACGAAGCCGGTCGGGCTGTCGATGCGGATGACCGTGGCGTCGTCGACGGTGATCGTGCCGCCGGGGCCGACCAGGTTGCTGAAGATGGCTTCGCCGGGCCGCGGCGCGTCGCCGTCGGCGGCACGGATGAGGTTGCTGAAGGCGGCCAGCGAGATGTCGATCATGTCGCCCGAGCCGCCCGAGCCGACGACGAAGTTCTTGATCGTCGTCATGTCGGCGCTGGTGCCGGTGCCCATGCCGCCGTTGGTGCTGGCATTCGTCACCGGGCCGCCGAGCTGGCCGGTTGCCTGGCCCCACCAGCCGAGCTGCGGGACGTCGTTGGCATCGACGATGCTGCCGGTGATCGGCGCCACCGGCGCGCCCGGCTGCAGGTTGGCGGCATTGGTGAGGCTGTTGCCGGCAAAGAGCTGGATGCGGGTGCTCGCGGTGTGGCCGGCCGCCAGAGTGATCGTGTCGGCGCCGCCGCCGGTATAGATCGTGTCGGCCAGCACCAGGCTCAGCGTGCCGGTGATGGTGTCGTTGCCGATCGAGCCGCCCAGCACATTGCCGGCCGTCGTCGAGCCGGTGATCGTGGCGCCGATGCTGCCGCGGACCGACAGCGAGTAGGAGAAGTCGTGGGAGCCGACGGGCATGATCAGCCCGCCGCTGGCATCGACATAGGACTGCTGCACGACGCCGAGGTAGGTCGCGACGTCATCCACCCCGTCGGTGTTGTAGATGCCACCGACCACGTTCTGGAAGGCGATGTTGCCGGTCAGCAGCTCGCTGCCGGGCAGCTGGATGGCGGTCCACACCGCTTCGCCGAACGTGCCGTCGGAGTTGAGCGTGATCGCGGCAAACGCAGGTCCGCTGTCGGTGGTGGCGACCAGATTGAAGCCGCCGGGAACCGCGGTGATGTTCTCGAAGTGGGTGAGGAGGCCACCCGCCTTGTTGAAGCCGTTGTAGAAAGTGAGATTGGAGAACTCGCCGGTGGAGGCGTCGTAGGTCTGCAGGAACGCCGCGTTGACGCCGGTGCCATCCTTCGAGCCGCCAGCAATGGTGTAGGTGTTGCTGCCGACGCCGTTCTGCCAGATGCCGTACAGCGACGTCAGGTTGTCGTAGCTGCCGTTGACGTTCATCAACGTGTATTGGCCGGTGGCGATATTGTAGATGAAGCCGTTGGCGCCGAGCAGGATGCCGCCCGGCCCGGAGATGTCGTAGTTGCCGACCACGAGGTTGCCCTGCGTGCTGTGCAGGATCGTGTTGGCGACCGTGCCCGACAGCGTCACGCCGCCCACGACATTGACGCCGTTCGAGGGAACGGTGACCTCGGTCCAGGTCCCGCCGATGCCGGTGATCGGGCCTTCGTAGATCATGCCGTGATTGAACACGCCGGCCGGATTCTCGGCATATTGATAGCTGCCGACCGCCCGCACGTTGCCGAGGCCGATTCCCGGCGTGAAGATCGCCGTGTCGGGGCCGTAGAAGGTCGCCGTCGTCACGGTCTGGCCGGCGAACGTCGGGTCGAGCACGTGGAACTGGCCGGCGGCCGTGTTGTTCAGAGGTCCGTGATAGAGAAAGGCCTCGGTCCCGGTCGACCCCTCGACGGTCTTGCTGCCGGTCAGGATGACGGTGCCGTCGAGGCTGGCGCGCACGCCGGTGGTGATGTTGCCCGGTTCGAGGATCGACTGATACTCGACCTGGGTGTGCGTACCGCCCATCAGCGTGTCGGTGGCGGCCTGGGAATTGAACAGCGTCGTGCCGTTGGTGACGCCTGAGACCGCCGCCTGCATTTCCGCCAGGCTCGGCGGGTCCAGCGGCGTGGCCGCGAAGGCGGTCGTGAAATAGGACGCCGCGAGGATCTTGGCGTTCATCGCCACGACGTCGTTGTTCTGTGCCGACGAGGCGATGTCGTAGACGAGATCGGCGAAGGGAATCGCGCCCTGGAAGAACGCCTCGCGCCAGATCGTCTGTTCCGCTCCCGTGGCGCTGCGGCCGAACAGGTTGGTGAAGGTCTGGTTGACGAAGCTATTGGTGAGGGCGATCTGCTCCAGCGTCGGCGAGGTGACCGGAGTCGTCAGGCTGGCCAGCGGCGCATAGATGCCGATCGCAGGCGAGGTGGCGAAGCTTTCCGACGCCGTCAGCATCGCCTCGGCAATCGAATCGCCGCCCAGCATCAGGCTGAGGACTCCGTCCATGTCCTGCCGGAAGCCGATCGGATCGGCGGCGCGGCCGAACCAGCCGATGTACAGCGCTTCGAGCTGGCCGGTTGGCGACTGCCAGGGCAGCGGCCCGTGGGCGCCGTTGCCGTAGATCAGGTTGGTGCCGCCGTCGTTCTGGATCGGCCCGCCGCCGTTCGGCAGCACGGGCTGGGCCACGATGTTGAGCCCGATATAGTTGTTGATGACGGCGTTGTAGTTGGTGCCGGCCGCCAGGGTGACGCCGGGACCGGTATTGCCGCTGATGACGTTGTAGGAGACGGCGGGCGAGGGCAGCGGCGTCCAGCCGACCAGCGGCGAGCCGACGATGTTGCCGACGCCGGTGCTCGAGACCAGCACGCCGCCCAGGCCGTTGGCGATCGCCGCCAGCTCCTGGATGTTGGTGCCGATGGCGCTGTCGGCGATGACATTGTTGTAGGCGGTGCCGGTGATCTCGATGCCGTAGCCCGCGTTGCCGGAAACGGTGTTCTGGCGGATTACCGACAGGTTGCCGATGAGGTCGGTGCCGCCGACGAAATTGTCGTGGGCATTGCCGGAGAAGACGATGCCCGAACCGCCGTTGGGGAAGGCGCCGTCGCCGCGCGTGTCGAGGCCGACGATGTTGGGCACGATCGAGACGCCCCAGGCGTTGCCGCCAATCTCGATGCCGTTGCCGGTATTGCCCGAGATGACGTTGGTCTGGATCGTCTGGTTGCCGCCGGTCGAGGTGATCAGGATGCCGTTGGCGCCGTTCGGCGCGGCGCCGAAGAACGCCGTGGTGCCACCGAAGGTGTTGAGCGTGCTGAAGCCGCTCGCCGTGCCGGCGACCTCGATGCCGTTCTGGACGTTGCCCGAGATGACGTTGCCGAGCGGAATGACGCCGCCGACCTGGGTGTTGCGCGAGCTGCCGTCGATCAGCAGGCCGTGGAGCTGGTTGCCGACCATGGTGTTGTTGTCGGCGCCGAGGCCCAGGAAGTTGGCCTGGATGACGACGTTGTCGGAGTTGGTGACGTGAACGCCGTTGCCGGCGTTGCCGCCGATGACGTTGTAATAGATGAACGGGTTGTCGACGAAGACGCAGCCGCTCAGCGTCACCGAATCGGACTCGAGGATGGCGACGCCATCGCCGTTGTTGCCGAGTGCGGCGAGGCCGTTGGCGGTCGTGCCGACGAAGTTGCCGCTCAGCGTATTGCTGTTGGAGGCGGTATCGATCTGGATGCCGTTGCCGCCGTTGCCGGACACCAGGTTGCCGAGCGGCGGCGTCACGACGACGACATCGGCGATGTTGCCCTTGTTGCCCGTCGGATTGTTCTGGTCGCCGCTGGCGTCGTTGCCGGCGACGGCGCCGCCGATCGTGTTGCCGGTCGCACCGTTGGTCAGCCAGATGCCGTGGCCGCCGTTGGCCATCGCGGTATTGCCGTCGGTGCTGGTGCCGATCCGGTTGGAGACGATTTCGTTGTTGTCGGCGCCGTTCAGCGTAATGCCGTTGCCGCCGTTGGCCGAGATGACGTTGGAGACCACGCCGGTCGCGGGCTGGCCGTTCTCGGCCAGGGTCGCCGCCTCGGGGTTGAAGCCGAGGTTGTTGCCGGACGAGGTGGCGGCCACGAACACGCCGTCGCCGGTGTTGCCGGCGGCCGAGCCGTTGAGGGCGAGGCCGATATAGTTGTTGTTGAGGGTGATGCCGCCCGCATGGAGGGTGACGCCGTTGCCGTTCGCGTTGCCCAGCGACAGGCCGACCAGCTCCGAGCCTTCCGAACCGGCCGCGAAGACCAGGCCGGCATTGCCGTTGAAGTCGATCCCGACCGTCGGCGGGTTACCCGTGGCGGGGTTGCCGGCGACGATGTCCACCGGCTTGGTGAGCGACGGCAGGCCGCTCGCCAGAACGATTGTCCCCGTTACCGTGAACTCGATGGTGTTGGTGGTGCCGGCTGGTTCGGCATTGGAGGCTTCGATGGCTGCTCGTAGTGAACCCGCACCGCTGTCATTCAGGTTCACGACTGTGAAAGTAGCCATCCCGGACTCCGTCTGCTTACACGGCGATTCCGAGGTAATCCGAAATCGTGCGCGACGATATCACGAGAAAATCACACGGTGTGAGTGGTGATCGACGAGGAGTGCGTTTCTTCCGACGAGCGAGCCCATAAAATGCATATTTAGTTGCATTTTGGGGCTCACCGATGCCGAGCAATGTCAGGTAGCAGACAACGTGTGGATGTAGTGCAGTCTTCTCGAAGAGTCGCTGCAGTGAAGACACGAAAAGATGCAAAAAGTTCGGAGCGGATAGCGCTGGACCGAGCGGGCCAGCGCCATCCGGCCCAGCGCTATCCGGGTTGTGACGGCCCGCCTAGTCGCGGAACGGGTCGGTCATCAGGATCGTGTCTTCGCGCTCGGGGCTGGTGCTGAGCAGCGCCACCGGGCAGCGGACGAGTTCCTCGACGCGGCGCACGTACTTGATGCAGGTCGCCGGGAGTTCGCCGAAGGAGCGGGCGCCGCGGGTGCTCTCGCTCCAGCCCTCGAAGGTTTCCCAGAGCGGCTTGATCTTGGCCTGCGCCCCCATGGTGAAGGGGAAGCGCTCGATGCGCTTGCCGTCCAGCTCGTAGCCGACGCACACCTTGATCTCCGACATGCCGTCCAGCACGTCGAGCTTGGTGAGGGCGATGCCGTCGATGCCGTTCAGCTTCACCGCCTGGCGCACCATCACCGCGTCGAACCAGCCGCAGCGGCGGCGGCGGCCGGTGTTGGTGCCGAACTCGTTGCCGCGATCGCCCAGGCCCTGGCCGATCTCGTCCGTGAGCTCCGGGGGGAAGGGGCCGTCGCCGACGCGCGTCGTGTAGGCCTTGGCGATGCCGAGCACATAGCCCACCGCGCCGTTGCCCATACCCGAGCCGATCATCGCCTGCGCCGCCACCGTGTTCGACGAGGTGACGAACGGGTAGGTGCCATGGTCGATGTCGAGCATCGTGGCCTGCGCACCCTCGAACAGGATGCGCTTGCCGGCGGCGCGCAGGCCGTCGAGCCGCTCCCACACATCCTCGGCAAACGGCAGGATCTTCGGCGCCAGCTCGATCAGCTCCTTGAGAAGCGTCGCGGGATCGACCGGCGGGCGGCCCAGTCCCTGGCGCAGCGCATTGTGATGCGCCAGCAGCGTGTTGACCTTCTTCTCCAGCATGTCGGGCTCGCCGAGGTCGCCGACCCGGATGGCGCGACGGCCGACCTTGTCTTCGTAGGCCGGGCCGATGCCGCGCCGCGTCGTGCCGATCTTGATGGTGCCCGGCACGTCCTCGCGCCAGCCGTCGAGATCGCGATGCAGCGGCAGGATCAGCACGGCGTGGTTGGCGATCTTCAGCGTCTCGGGCGTCACGGAGACGCCCTGGCTCGTCACCTTCTTCACTTCCTGGAGGAAGTGCCAGGGATCGACCACGACGCCGTTGCCGATGATCGAGAGCTTGCCCTTGCGCACCACGCCCGAGGGCAGGAGCGCCAGCTTGTAGGTCTGGTTGCCGATGACGAGCGTATGGCCGGCGTTGTGGCCACCCTGGAAACGCACCACCACCTCGGCGCGCTCGCTGAGCCAATCCACGATCTTGCCTTTGCCTTCGTCGCCCCACTGGGCGCCGATCACTGCCACGTTGGCCATTCCACTATCCCTTCAGACATGAAAACGCCTCCCCGGGGCCGATGCCGGAGAGGCGTGAGGTCGGATAGCACTTCCCCCCGGCTGGGGCGAGGTCAAATGCATCCTCAGAGAGGGACTGCCTCCCCGTCGATCAGGGCATGGCTGCAGCGTAAACGCTTGGCTTCGGCACGCGGCTCCGGGGCTGCGACGACAGCGCGCACGACGGCATAGCCCTTAGCCTGCCACGGGGCGGCGTCCCGCCACGGCGTGCCCATCTCGACATAGAGGCGCGGCCGTTCGGGCGGGGCCTCGGAGGCGGCCAGCACGGCGTCCATGTAGAGCGTGAAGCCGGTCGCCGGTTCGCTGACTCCATCCTCGGGATAGCCTGCGGAATAGCGGCCGCCGCGCGCCAGTTCCTCGCGGCCCTTCAGCGCGAACACCGAGAAGGAGACGCCGGTCTGATATTCCAGGCCGCGATACTCAACGGGGTCGATGGTCAGCGGCAGGTCGGGCTCGGCGGCCTGGAT
>CALROF020000174.1:0-14164 GCA_943369775.1 Reyranella massiliensis 521 | reverse complement strand
GCACCGGAGCAGATGAACAGCACATGGTCGGTCTTCACCGGGCCGTGCTTGGTGTTCACCGTCGTGCCCTCGATCAGCGGCAGCAGGTCGCGCTGCACGCCCTCGCGGCTCACGTCGCCGCCACCGCGGAATTCGCTGCGCGCCGTGATCTTGTCGATCTCGTCGATGAAGACGATGCCGTTCTGCTCGACCATGTCGCGCGCCTCGCGCACCACGCGCTCCTGATCGAGAAGCTTGTCGCTCTCCTCGCGCATCAGCGTCTCGTGGCTTTCGGACACAGTCATCTTGCGCTTCTTGGTCCGGCCGCCGAACGCCTTGCCCAGCATGTCACCGATATTGATCATGCCGACCGACGCGCCGGGCTGGCCCGGCACCTCGAACTGCATGGGCGAACCGGAATCGGCCACTTCGACCTCGATCTCACGATCGTTGAGTTCGCCGTTGCGCAGCTTGTGGCGGAAACGCAGCCGCGTCTCCTCGCTGGCATTGGCACCGCATAGCGCGTCGATGACGCGATCCTCGGCCGCCATCTCGGCCTTGGCACGCACGTCCTTGCGCAGGCGCTCCTTCGCCATCTCGAGGGCTGCTTCCATCAGATCGCGCGCGATCTGCTCGACGTCGCGGCCGACATAGCCGACCTCGGTGAACTTGGTGGCCTCGACCTTGAGGAACGGCGCGTTGGCGAGCTTGGCGAGGCGCCGCGCGATCTCGGTCTTGCCGCAGCCGGTCGGCCCGATCATCAGGATGTTCTTTGGCAACACTTCCTCGCGCAGCCCTTCGGGAAGCTGCAGGCGCCGCCAACGGTTGCGCAACGCGATGGCGACGGCGCGCTTGGCGTCCTGCTGGCCGACGATGTGCTTGTCGAGTTCGGAAACGATCTCGCGGGGGGAAAAGTCGTTGCTCATGATCTGTTAGAGCTTCTCGATGACTAGATTGTGGTTGGTATAGACGCAGATGTCGGCAGCGATCTTCATCGACTTGCGCGCGATCGCTTCGGCGTCCATGCCGTCGACGTCGATCAGGGCGCGCGCCGCGGAGAGCGCATAGTTGCCGCCCGAGCCGATGGCGATGATGCCGCCTTCCGGCTCCAGCACGTCGCCGGTGCCCGACAGCAGCAGCGACACGTCCTTGTCTGCCACGGCCATCATCGCCTCGAGGCGGCGCAGGTAGCGATCGGTGCGCCAGTCCTTGGCGAGTTCGATGCAGGCGCGCAGGAGCTGGCCGGGATGGCGCTCCAGCTTGGTTTCCAGCCGCTCGAACAGTGTAAAAGCATCGGCCGTGGCGCCGGCGAAACCGGCCACGATCTGGCCATTGCCGATGCGGCGGACCTTGCGGGCGTTGCCCTTAACGATGGTCTGGCCCATCGACACCTGGCCGTCGCCCGCCATGACGACCTGGTCGCCCTTGCGCACCGAAAGGATGGTCGTGGCATGCCAGCCCGGACCGGCGGAACTGTCTGATTGTGCGGAAGACATGCGCCCTAAATAGGCATTTGGGGGCACAAATCAATCGCGCATCTATGCCCGCAGAGGCCGTGCTAACGTTAGCCCATGAGCGACCCCGTCATTGTCATTGGCGCCGGCATCGTCGGCACCGCCACCGCCCGCGCCCTGCAACGCGCCGGCCATAGCGTCACCCTCCTGGACAGCGCCGAGCCCGGCAAAGCGACCTCGTTCGGTAATGCCGGCTTCCTGTCGCTCGACAGCCTTATTCCGCTGGCCAGACCTGCGACCCTGAAGAAGGTGCCGCAGATGCTGATGGACCGTGACGGCCCCCTCACCTTGCACCGGCCGAGCATCCCCACCTTGCTGCCCTGGATGGCGCGGTTCGCCTTGGCGGCCCTCAGCACTGCCGAAGTCGAAAAAGGCAAGGCTGCCTTCAAGCCGCTGATGGTGGAGGCCGATCTCGCCTGGAAGGCGGAGATCCAGGCTTCAGGGCTCGGCGAACTCTTCCGGACGAAAGGCGCGCTCTACGTCTACGAAAGCGAAGCCTCGTTCCAGGGCACGGACGAGATGCGCGGCCTGCAGACCGGCAAGGGCACGGAGTTCGAGATCGTCGACGGCAATCGCGCGCGCGAACTGGCGCCGGGCCTCAGCCCGCACATCGTGCGCGGCATCTACTATCCGCGCGGCAGTCATACGGTGAACCCCTATCAAGTGGTGGCGACCCTGGCGGAGCGCTTCGCAGCCGAAGGCGGCACCGTCCTGCGCGGTCGCGTCCGTGGCTTTCGTCGCGACGGCGATCGCGTGACGGCGGTCCAGCTCACGGACTCCGAATTGCCGGCAAAGGCCGTCATGATCACCGCTGGCCGCGCTTCCGGTGAGCTGACGCGACTCCTCGGCTTCAATGCGCCGCTGGTGGCCGAGCGCGGCTATCACGTGATGCTGGCGCCCGACAATGTGCGCTTCGATCTGCCGGTCAGCCCGCCCGACCGCGGCCTCTTCTTCACGCCCATGGCCGAGGGCCTGCGTCTCGCAGGTACGGTCGAACTCGCCGCCCCGCACCAGCCACCCTCCTGGCATCGCGCCGATCTGCTGATCAAGCATCTCAAGGCGATCTTCCCGGGTGTCGGCGGCGAGGAGCGTAGCCGCTGGATCGGCGAACGCCCGACCCTGCCCGACTATCGCCCGGCCATCGGCCGCGCGCCGCGCCTCGCCAATGTCTATTGCGGCTACGGCCATCAGCATCTCGGCCTGACGCTCGCGACAGTGACGGGCCGGCTGATCGCCCGTCAGATGGAAGGCGAGGAACTGCCCGAAGCGCTGAAGGCTTGCGATCCGGGTCGTTTTGGATGACGGCGCGCACGCTGACCGGGAAATGCTTTTGCGGCGCGGTGCAGTATGCCGTGGCCGATGCCTTCACCTACGCGCTGAACTGCCACTGCTCCAACTGCCGGCGCACCACGGGCTCGGCGTTCAAGCCCTTCGCCGGCATCACGCGCGACCAGTTCACCGTCACCGAAGGTCGCGACAAGCTCCTGATCTACGGCGAGGAGAAGACCCACGACGCACACTGCAGCGTCTGTGGTTCGCTCCTTTACTCGGTCGTTCGCGACGGTATGTATGTTCATGTCACCATGGGCACGCTGGTCGATGCCCCTACCATCCGGCCGACCGCCCATATCTTCGTCGGCTCCAAGGCGCCGTGGTTCGCCATCACCGACGACCTGCCGCAGTACGACGGCCACATTACTCCTTAGATCGTTCGCCCCAGGACGGTCACAGGCTTGGCCGTCGCCAACCGCTGTGCGACGAAGTCCCAATCCCGGACGAAGAATTCGTTCGAGTGCGTCCAGCGACCGTTCGAGAAGGCCAGCTCGTTGGGCGTTCGTTGCAGGAGACGCGTGAACGGATCGTAGAAGGCCCGTGTGAAGGCATGCTCCGCCATCAGTTCCAGCACGTAAGGCGACGACCCTTCCAGGAGAATCACCTTGAGATCGGATCCGTGCAAGACGCGGGGCGCACCCGTCAGCACTTGCTCCTCGTACCCCTCGACATCGAGCTTGAGCATGGCAGGGGCCGCGCTGCCCACCAGCGTGTCCAAGGTCCTTTGCGGCACGACGCGGACGCCGTCGCCCGCTTTTGCAACGACCTGATTCTCAGGCCCCCGTCCGATCGTGAAGTAGGCTTCGCCATCGCTAGGACCAAGAGCCACGACATGGGTCTCGACGAGCTCGGAGAGATCGTTGAGCGCGATGTTGCGGGCGAGGTCCCGGCTGGTATCGGCGTCGGCTTCGATGGCCAGTGTCCTGGCGCCGCAAACGCCCGAAGCGAGCACCGAATAGGTGCCGACATTGGCCCCGGCATCGAGGAAAAGATCCCCCGGCCGCAGGAAATGCAGCACCAGCCCCATGCTCATAAACTCGTACAAGCCAAGGTAGAGATTGCCCGTCGCGCCGGTCATGCCACGGCGGACAGCCAGGCGTTGGCCGCCAATCCAAGGCATGACGATCTCATCGCCGAGCCGACTCCTGATTTGCCAGGACGCGAATCTGGCCCATGCCCCGAGCCGATCGGAGCGCGTCAAAGGATGCTCGGCGAACGTCCGCGCAAGTGACCTGAGCGCCTGCATTGCCATCACGAGCCCCCCAAGCGCCCCGCGGAGCAAGATGCCCGATCAGCTGCCATATTGCAGCAAGGTCTCGCCATTCTTCTTGAGCCAGGTCTGCGGGCCCTCGATGGGATTGTCGCAGAGGGTTCGGGCCAAGGCCCAGAATCTCGGGCTGTGGTTCAGGTGTACGAGATGGGCGACCTCGTGCGCTGCCAGATAGTCGAGCACTTCCGGCGGCGCAAAGACCAGCCTCCAGGAAAAGGACATCGCCGCGTTTGGCCCGCAGCTTCCCCAGCGCGAACGGCTGTCGCGCAGAGTGATGCGGCTCACCGGCCGCTCGACCCGGGTTGCCTTGGCGTGGACCAGCGGCACCAGCCGCGCCTTGAGTTCGGCCGTCAGCCAGTCGCGCACGCGGCGCGGCAGATGCTCCGGTCGGCCGGCTACATGGATTTCCATGCCTTCCCGCCAGACGGTGCCGCGCTGGCCCGCGCGGTGGCGGATGACATGCGGCACGCCGAACAGCGGCACCTCGGCGCCGTCGCAGAACGGCCGTCGCTCCGGCAGGCGATCGAGCCGTGCGGCGATCCAGCCGGCCTGTGCCTCAGCAAAGTCCACCGCCGTGCCACGGGCCATGCGCAACGGCGCCGTCAGCACGATGCGCCGGTTGGCCGGATCGACACGCAACGATGCGCGACGTGCTCGGGCGTTGCGCACGAACGTTACGGGCAGCGTATCTCCGGCATGAGCAATGGTCAGTTGCTCGGGCTCGGGTAGCGTTTTAGGCAGGAGGCGGCTGAACCAGGACGACATCGAAGGGGAACGGAATGAGCGAAGAACAGGCGCACAAGACACTGAGCGACGCCGGACGCAAGGTACTGGCCGAAGTGCTGGGCGAATCCTATCTCGCGCGGCGCGATGCGACCAACAACGATTTCTGGGCTCCGGTCCGCGCCTTCTCCGAGGAGTTCGCCTACGCCTCGCTCTGGACCCGCGACGGCCTCGACAAGAAGCAGCGCAGCATGATCACCATCGCCATGCTTTGCGCCCTCAATCGCCCGCACGAACTCAAGATCCATCTCGTGGGTGCCTTGAACAATGGCTGCACGAAGACAGAGCTGCGCGAGATCTTCACCCACGCCATCGCCTATTGCGGCTTCCCGGCGGCCATCGATGCCCTGCGGGTCGCCGAGGAAGTTCTGAAGGAACAGGGGAAGTTCTGACATGAGCCTCGATCTTGCCCGCATTCGCGCCGAGACGCCGGGCTGTGCTCGCGTCCTGCACCTCAATGCCGCCGGCTCGTCGCTGCCGAGCCGGCGCACGCTCGACGCGACGCTCGATCACCTGAAGCTCGAAGCCGAGATCGGTGGCTATGAAGCGGCCGACCAGGCGCGGGATACGCTGAACGGCTTTTACCCGTCCATCGCGCGTCTCATCGGCGCCGAGGAAAGTGAGATCGGCTTCATCGAGAACGCGACGCGCGCCTGGGATCTCGCCTTCTATTCGCTCGACTTCAAGCCGGGCGATCGCATCCTGACCTGCGTCAGCGAGTATTCCTCGAACTACATCTCCTACCTGCAGGTGGCGAAGAAGACCGGCGCCGAAATCGTCGTCGTGCCCGACGACAAGCATGGCCAGATCGACCTCGCCGCGCTGGAGCGCGCCATCGACAAGCGCACCAAGCTCGTCTCCATCTCACATATCCCGACGCAAGGCGGACTCGTGCAGCCGGCCGAAGCGGTCGGCAAGATCGTGAACGATGCCGGCATCCTCTATCTGCTGGATGCGTGCCAGTCGGTCGGGATGATGCCTATCGACGTCAAGAAGATCGGTTGCGACTTCCTCTCTGCCACCGGCCGGAAGTATATGCGTGGACCGCGCGGCACGGGCTTCCTCTACGCCCGCACGCGCAGCACCTCGCAGATCGAACCGATCTTCCTCGACAACCACGCTGCCCGCTGGACCGGCGATCAGGAGTACACCGTGATCGGCGACGCCAAGCGCTTCGAGAACTGGGAACGCTATTTCGCCGGCGTTATCGGTCTCAAGGTCGCCGCCGACCAGTCCAACGAACTCGGCATGGAGGCCGTATGGTCACGTCTGCGCGAGCTGGCCGACGGCCTGCGCGCCCGCCTGGCGAAGCTGGGCGGCGTGACGCTCACGGATCTCGGCGTGGTGAAGGGCGCCATCGTGACCTTTGCCGTCAAGGACGCCGATCACACGGCGCTCAAGGCGGCGCTGCGCAGCCAGGGCATCAACGTGTCGGTGTCGACGCAGTTTTCTTCGCGCCTCGATCTCAAGGGACGTGGCCTGCGCGATGTCATGCGCGCCTCGGTGCATGTCTATAATACGGAAGACGAGCTTGACCGGTTTGCCGCCGCGCTCGACTCTTTGATCCGTCGATAGCGTGGCATGGGGTTTGCTGCACCGGCGTTGATTTTGGGGAAGGGAAACTCGATGACTGTTCGTCGTTCGTGGGCGCTGGCGGCCGCAGCCGCCACGGCGTTGTCGATTGCCATGCCGTTCGGGGCCGCCGGCCAGACGCAATCGACCTTGCGCGTGGCGCCCGAGACGCTGAGCCGCGTGCTCGATCCGCATTTCACCACGTCGTTCACGACGCGCGATTTGGGTTACCTGATCTACGACACGCTGTTCGCGATGAACGACAAGTTCGAGCCGCAGCCCCAGATGGTCGGCAGCTATACGGTCAGCCCGGACAAGCTCACCTACACGTTCGTGCTGCGGACCGGCCTCAAATGGCATGACGGCCAGCCGGTGACGGCCGCCGACTGCGTCGCCTCGATCCAGCGCTGGGCATCGCGCGACAGCATGGGCCAGACCCTGGCGAAGTTCATGACGTCGCTGGAAGCCACGGACGCCAACACGATCAAGATGGTGCTGCGCGAGCCTTATGGTCTGGTGCTGGACAGTCTCGGCAAGATCGGCGCACCGGTGCCTTTCATGATGCCGGAGCGCATCGCCAAGACGCCGGGCAGCGAGCAGGTTAAGGAGATCATCGGCTCCGGCCCCTACAAGTTCCGCGCCGACCAGCATGAGCCCGGCGTGAAGATCGTCCTGGAGAAGTTCGCCGACTACAAGCCGCGCAGCGAGCCGCCCAACTGGGCCTCCGGCGGCAAGGTCGCCAAGGTGGACAAGGTCGAGATGCTCGGCATGCCCGACGCACAGACCCAGGTGAGCGCCCTGATTCGTGGCGAGGTCGATTATCTCGAGCGCGTGCCGGCCGACCTGCTGCCGTTGTTCGATGCCAAGTCGGGCGCCAAGGCCGAAGTGGTGAGCAAGTATGGCTTCCAGGCCATCATGCGCATGAACCACCTGCAGCCACCGTTCGACAACGTGAAGGTGCGGCAGGCCATCGCCAAGGCGGTCGACCGCACGATGTACGCCGCCGTGGTGGCGGGTGATCCGCAGTTCGCCACGGATTGCGCGGCGATCTTCGGCTGCGGCATGCCGTACGAGAGCAAGGACGGCATTCCGGCGCGCGATGTCGCTGGTGCCAAGGCGCTCCTCAAGGAGGCCAATGTCGACATGTCCAAGCCGCTGGTGATGCTGCACGTCGCCAACGCGCCCGGCATCGCCGCATTGGGTAACGTGACGCGTCAAGTGCTCGTCGATCTCGGCTTCAAGGTCGACATGGTCTCCATGGATTTCCAGACCTTCGCCACGCGCCGGCTCAACACCGGCCCCGTCGCGCAGGGCGGCTGGAACCTCGCCCACACCACCAACTCCGTGCCCGACCAGGGCAATCCGCTCAGCAATCCGTTCCTGGTGGCGTCCGGCCCGCCGGCTGCCGCCTGGGGTTGGCCGACCGATCCCAAGACCGACGAGCTGCGCTTGAAGTTCGCCACCGCGCCCGACGAAACCGCGCGCAAGGCCATCGCCAACGAGATCCAGGTTCGCGCCTACGAGCAGGTGCTCTACCTGCCGCTGTCGCAGTTCACGACACCGTCGGCCTGGCGCAATAGCCTCGACGGCGTGCTGAAGTCGCCGGTGATGCTGCTTTACAACATCGAGAAGAAGTAAGGATTCCCGTCATGGCGAAAGCCGTTGCCGACGATTATCTGCGGCGCATTCCCAAGGCCGAACTGCACTGCCATCTGGCCGGTACGATCCGGGCCACCACGGTCGCCGAGCTGGCGCAGCGGTATGGAATGGCCCTGCCCCGGCCGGCGGAGACACTCTACCAATGGCCCGACTTCGACGGCTTCCTGGAGATCCTGCGCATCGCTGCCGCGGTCTTGCGCACCCCTGCCGATTTTGCGCGGGCAGTCTATGAATACATCGAGGATGCCGTGCGGGACGGCAACCTCAAGCACGTCGAGTTCTTCTTTAACCCGGACTACTTCTACCCCAACGGCATCGACTATCCCTCTCAGGTCGCCGGGATGGTGGAGGGCCTTCGTCAGGCCAAGGAGCGCTTCGGCGTGACCGGCCTGCTCATCTGCTGCATCGACCGCTCGCTCAACAACGGCGCCCAGGCGGTCGAGATCGTCGAAACGGCGCTCGCGCACCGCCACGAGCTCGTGGTGGGTATCGGGCTCGATGGCAACGAAAGCGTCGGGCCTCCCGCCCTCTATGCCGAGGCTTATGCGCTCGCAAAAAAAGGCGGCCTGAAATGCACGGCACATTGTTGCGAAGACTATCTGACGCCGCTGCAGGCCCCGCCCACGAACTATCTGATCTGCCGTGACGTGCTGAGGTGCGACCGCATCGACCACGGCTACAACATGCTGGCGTCGGACTTCGTGATGGCCGAAGCGCGGCGCGACGGACTCTACTTCACGCCCTGTGCCTGGACGAGCCTGCTGCACAACCGGCCCCACCGGCCGCAGCGTATCCGCCGCATGGCCGAAGCCGGCCTCAACGTCACGATCAACACCGACGACCCGGCAATGTTCGGGACCAATCTCGGCCACGGCTTCACGACCCTGTTCGATACGATCGGCTGGGGGCCGGACATGGCGCGCAAGTTCAGCCTGAACTCGGTCGAAGGCTCGTGGCTCGATGAGAGCAGCAAGGCCGCGCTGCGCATGGCCTTCCGCAAGGAGATCGCCGCCCTCGACAAGGAGTTCGGCTACGAGACGGCCGCGCCACCCGTGTAGGCGGCGCGAGCCTAGTGTGAATCTGGCGGCTACTCCGCCGCGACGCCGAGGCCGATGGGGCAGGAAACGCCGGTGCCGCCGAGACCACAGTAGCCGCCCGGATTCTTGGCGAGATACTGCTGGTGATAGTCCTCTGCGTAGTAGAAGACCGGCGCATCGAGGATCTCGGTCGTGATGGCGCCATAGCCTTTCTTTGCCAGCTCCTTCTGGAACAGCGCCCGCGAGGCTTCGGCCTGGGCTTTCTGCTCCGGCGAAAAAGCGTAGATGCCCGAGCGGTATTGCGTGCCGACGTCATTTCCCTGACGCATGCCCTGGGTCGGGTCGTGGCTCTCCCAGAAGACGCGCAGCAGCGCCTCATAGGAGGTCTTGGTCGGATCGAACCAGACCATTACCACCTCGTTGTGGCCCGTATAGCCCGAGCAGACTTCCTCGTAGGTCGGGTTGGGCGTCGGACCCGCGGCATAGCCGACGGCCGTGGCGTAGACACCCGGCGCCTCCCAGAATTTCCGCTCCGCCCCCCAGAAGCAGCCGAGGCCGAACATCGCCTGCTGGAGGCCGGCGGGAAACGGCGGCTGGATCCGGTTGCCGTTGACGTAGTGCTCGGCCGGTACCTCGAACGGACGCGACGCGCGGCCGGGCAACGCTCGGTCGGACGTCGGCATCTCGGTCTTCTTGCGCAGAATCTGCCACATGGCGCGGCTCCTCTTGCTGTCACCCACTCAATTTGCCTGTCATCAATATGGCCATACAATGCCGCCAAATCGAGTGGGAGAGACCGTCAATGCCCGTGTTTTTCGTCTGCGCCGGTCTGCTCGGCCTCCTGGCGGCGGTCCTCACAGCGAACATCGGCTTGATGCGCGGCCGCAAGAAGATCTACCTCGGCGATGGCGGTGACAAGGAGCTGGAGACGGCCATCCGTGCCCACGGCAACCTGATCGAGTTCGTGCCGTTGACCTTGCTCGTGATCTACATGGCCAGCGACTTCTACGGCTTCCGTATCGTGGCCATCCTTTCGGTCGCCCTCCTGGCGGCGCGCGTGCTGCATGCGGGCGGCATGCTGGGTTACATCCGCTACGGCCGCTTCGTCGGCGCGATGGGAACGGCGGCAATACTCGTGGTCTCGTCGGTTCTACTCGTGCTGGCGGGGCTAGGCCTGAAGCAATACTGAGACACCGAAACGAAGCGGCTCCGGCAGCAAAACCGCCCATGCTCAACACGCTCTGGCGCATCGCCTACGAAGCCGGCTACGGCTACTTCGCGAACCGGCTTTCGACCTCGGCCGCGGCGATGGCCTTCTACACCATGTTCGCGCTCGGCCCGATCATGATCTTCGTCATCGCCATTGCCGAACCGATTGTCGGCCGGCTGATGGCGCAAGAGGCGATCTTCAATGCGCTGAGCACCGTCGTGGCGCCCGAGCAGCTCCAGAGCATCCGCCGCTTCGCCTCGGAGAACCTGTTCAAGGGCGGTGGCATCGCCGCCATCGTCGGCGCGGTGGTGCTGCTCTACACCGGCACGCGTGTCTTCGTGGAACTGGACGACGGCATCGACGCCATCTGGCGCGACACTAAGACGACTGCATTGCACCCCGTCCTGGCCAGCCTGAAATCGCGGCTGCTGGCGCTTGCCCTGATGGTGATCCTGGGTGTGCTGCTGATCGCCGTCATCCTCGCCAGCGTCCTGATGTCGGCCTATGCCGGCGCCCTCGAGCGCTTTCCGATCCTGGGCGAATGGATCGGCCCCGCCTTCTCGACCTCGGTTCACTACGGGCTGCTCGCCACCTTTTTCACTCTGATCTACAAGTGGCTGCCCACCGGCAACATCCCCTGGCGCTATGCGCTGATCGGCGGCGCGGTGAACGCGCTCCTCTTCGCCGCCGGCAATCGTGCCCTCGTCTACTACTTCGAGGTGACGCAGCTCACCTCAGCCTTCGGCGCCACCGCAGGCTTCGCAGCGATCATGGTCTGGATGTACTGGACCTCACTCACCATCCTGATCGGCGCTCAGGTCGGGCGCGCGACGCGCGATGTGCTGATTCACAATCGCGCCCGCGAAATGGTCGAGGGAGATCTTTAGAACCGCTTCGCCGCCTCAGGCGGCGGCGCTCTGCGGCTCGGCCTGCGCGGCATTTAGGTCGAGAAGGACCTGCCAGTTGCGCTGGGAGGCGAGATGCATCGCCACGAGGTCGAGCGCGCCCGACTTGTGCCACTCCGCAACCTTGTCGACAGCCAGAGCGCGATAGGCCTTCTCGTCGATGGTACGGAAGCCATCGAGCGTGTAGCGATCGCCGTTCGGGAAGGTGATGTCGGCCCGGTTGGACGTCAGCAGCTCCGCCCCGCGCAGTGCGTCGGAGAAAGCGACGGTGCGCAGATGGTCCTCGTGCATGGCCTGGCAGAACTCCATCGCCGCACGGGTCGCCGGGGTCGGGCCACCGCCGCTTTCGAACAGCAGGTCGCCAGCGGCACCCTCGGCCAGCGTCTCGACGAACCGCTCCGAGGCCGCGTCGATGCTGAGCAGGCGCGGGTTGGGATCAGGCGTCTCGGTGATGATGAAAGGATACCGGCGCACATAGGCCGGTATGTAAGTGTCCGCACGCCAGGAGCCATTATCCTCCAGGAACAGGTTGCGTCCCTGCTTGAGGCCCAGCACCGCCAGCGGAACGGGCCGCTCGGAATCGGAGAAGACGATGGGGTAGTGACGCAGCGCCGGCACGAACTCGCTGATCATCAGCGGCACGGCCGTCGCTTCGCGCGTGAAGTTGAAGTCCAGAGCACGGCCGAGGGCCGCGCGACGATGATCCTCGAAACGCAGCACGACAGGCGTGCGGTAGAAAAGCGGCAGGCCGGCGTTGGCAGCCTGGGAAGCGGTGTCGGTCATCGGTCTTCAATGCTCAAGGTGAAGGTGACTCGGGCAGACCGATCCTGGGCACGTCTTGCGAACCGGATCGAGTCCGAAGAACGAGTAGTTGCGAGTCCGGGGTAGCCACTGTCAAGGGCGCGCGCGCAAGCCAATTTGCCCGGACGGAGGTCCATCGAGCATCGAGCCCAAGCGCCTTCAATCAGTAGAATGGCCGAGGATCAAAGAGCCTAGCGATAGTAGCGGCCCGGTGCTTCGGGTCCATTCTCATGGCCGACCGCGCCGAACTCCTCCCAGAAAAAGTCAGCTCGGAGGAGTGCTGCGCCCCGTCGCGACGGGGCCAAGCCGACGCCTAGAACATCGTCGCCAGCACGCGATCCGGCGGCTTGTGGCCGTCGGCGAAGGTCTTGATGTTGATCAGCACCTTCTCGCCCATGTCGATGCGGCCTTCGAGCGTGGCCGAGCCCATGTGCGGCAGCAGCACGACGCGGTCGAGCTCCAGCAGCTTCGGGTTCACCTGCGGCTCGTGCTCGTAGACGTCGAGACCGGCGCCTGCCAGCTCGCCTGCCCTCAGCATGCGGACCATGGCGTTCTCGTCGATCACTTCGCCGCGCGCGGTGTTCACGATGATGGCCGAGGGCTTCATCAGCTTGAGGCGGCGCGCCGACAGAAGGTGAAAGGTTGCCGGCGTATGCGGGCAGTTCACCGAGACAATGTCCATGCGCGCCAGCATCTGGTCGAGGCTCTCCCAGTAGGTCGCCTCGAGCTCGCGCTCGATCTCGCCGTGGACACGCTTGCGGTTGTGATAGTGGATCGCGAGCCCGAAGCCGCGCGCACGGCGCGCCAGCGCCTGCCCGATGCGGCCCATGCCGACGATGCCCATGCGCTTGCCCTGGAGCCGCGCGCCCAGCATCGAGGTCGGGCTCCAGCCCGCCCACTTGCCCTCGCGTACCAAACGCTCGCCTTCGCCCATGCGCCGCGCGGTGGCCAGCACCAGCGCCATCGACATGTCGGCGGTGTCCTCGGTCAGGACGCCCGGCGTGTTGGTGATGATGATGCCGCGCTGCCGCGCCGTATCGAGATCGATGTGATCGACACCCGTGCCGAAGGAGGCGATCAGCTTCAGCTTCGGACCGGCCTGGGAAAGCACGCGACTGTCGATGCGGTCGGTCACCGTCGGTACCAGGACGTCCGCTGCCTTCACCGCCTCGATCAGCTGGGCTGCCGTGAGCGGCTTGTCGTCAGCGTTCAGGCGCGTCTCGAAGAGCTCCATCAGCCGTGTCTCGATGGCGTCAGGCAGCTTCCGGGTGACGATCACCAGTGGCTTCTTGTTGGAACTGGACGGCATGGGAAGATGGGGGACCGAAGGCTTGCGCGGGAGAAGATACTGCCCGATTAACAATTCCTCGCACATTTTGTCCAGCAATCGACTTTCCCAGGGCACGCGGCGGAAAAGCGCGCTTTTTCAGGTACTTGTCGCTCAATATGAAGATTTCAGGTATATAAGCCTCGATGGGAAGTCGATCGCCACTCCTGCTTTGCCTGCTATCCGTTGCCTTGGCAGGGTCCGGCACCCCCCTCCTTCCCACCGCGACGGCCTCGGCGCAGGCCTCCAGCAAGCCGCTGGCCCTGCAGCGCAAGGGGTCCGGCCTGCCCATTCCGCGTTTCGCCTCGCTCCGGTCGGACGAGGTCAACGTACGGACCGGCCCCGGCACGCGCTATCCGGTCGACTGGGTGTTCAAACGCAAGACGATGCCGGTCGAAATCGTCGCAGAGTTCGAGAACTGGCGGAAAATCCGCGACTGGCAGGGCGCCAGCGGCTGGGTCCACCAGAGCCTGCTGTCCGGCAAACGCAGCTTCATCATCGCCAACAAAGCCACCAGCCTGCACAAGACGCCCGCCTCGTCGGCCGAGGTCGTTGCCAAGCTGGAGCCCGAAGTGATGGGCGAAATCCGCTCCTGCACCGGCGATTGGTGCCGCGTCAAAGTGTCTGGCGTCAGTGGCTGGATCGAACGGACGGGCATGTGGGGCGTCTACAAGTCGGAACCGATAAACTAGCTTGCCGCGCGACTGCAACGGCGCTGGCGGCCAGGCGTATCGAACCGTAGAACGAGCATCGCCGTGGCCCACGACGTAAGTTT
>CALROF020000173.1:0-14199 GCA_943369775.1 Reyranella massiliensis 521 | reverse complement strand
TACGAGGAGATGGGCGATCTCCTCGAAGGTGCAGGTCTCGGCAATGTCGAGGATGTCGTAGCCACGATAGTGCAGATCGTTGCCGCTGCGCCCGACAGTGCAGAGGGCAGTGTTGCCGGCCGTCACACCCGACAGCGCAACGGACTTCTTCGGTGCTGGAGAACTCGGAGCCATCTTGGACCCTCCTGTAATTGCGCTGCGCAGGTCAGCTACTTGCAAAGAGGCCCGGTGCTGCCGGAGCCGCGAGATGATCGGGAAACACGCCGAAGGTCAGGCCGCACAGCTCTTCGGCTGACAGGTCGGACAGGCGTTCCACACAGCTGAGGAACCGTTGCTGCTCGCCTTCCGAGACGATGCCGGCCGCCAGGCTGCGGAACTTCTCGACGTACTGCAGGCGGTGCCAGGGACGCGCCCCGAGCGGATGCGCGTCGGCTACGGCGATCTCGTCGGAGATCACGCGGCCATCGTCGAGGGTGACCAGCACATGGCCGCCGAAGGCCTTCCTCGCCGGATCGACGGAGTGATACCTCTCGGTCCACTCCGGTCCCTCGACGGTCGTGATTTTCCGCCACAGCTCGATCGTGTCCGGGCGCGCGGCGCGCTCGGGCGCATACGAGCGTTCGTGGTGCCAGCCGCCGTCCTGCAAGGCGACCGCGAAGATGTACATGATGGAATGATCGAGTGTTTCGCGGCTCGCCGTCGGATCCATTTTCTGCGGATCGTTGGCACCCGTGCCGATCACATAGTGGGTGTGATGGCTCGTCCGGATGACGATGCTGCGAACTTTCGACAGATCGCCGATCTTGGGACCGAGGCGGCGGGCCAGGTCGATGAGAGCCTGGCTCTGGTACTCCGCCGAGTGTTCCTTCGTGTAAGTGTCGAGGATTGCCCGCTTGGCCTCGCCAGCGTCCGGCAGCGGCACCATGTATTCTGCCTTGGGACCACCCAGCAGCCAGGCAATGAAGCCGTCTTCGCCTTCGTAGGCAGGCGACGGTGCCCCCTCGCCCCGCATGGCCCGGTCGACGGCCTCTACCGCCATCTTACCGGCGAATGCCGGCGCATAGGCTTTCCAGCTCGAAATCTCTCCCTTGCGCGACTGTCGTGTCGTCGTCGTGACATGCAACGCCTGCTGCACCGCCTGGAAGACGGTCTCGGTCGGCAACCCGAGCGCAGCGCCGATGCCTGCTGCCGCCGACGGGCCAAGATGGGCGATATGGTCGATCTTGTGCTCGTGCAGGCAGATGCCTTTGACGAGGTCGACCTGGATCTCGTAGCCGGCAGCAATGCCACGCACGAGGTCGGCGCCGTTCCGGCCGCAATGCTGCGCGACGGCCAGCACGGCCGGAATGTTGTCACCCGGATGCGAGTAGTCGGCAGCGAGGAACGTGTCGTGATAATCGAGTTCACGCACGGCGACGCCGTTCGCCCACGCCGCCCATTCCGGGGAGACGCGGCGATTGGGAAAGCCTGTCAGGCCGTACAGTGTGGCGCCCGGCCGGTAGGGGTGCGCCATCGCCTGCGCCCGCGCATTCGCAACCGGCCGACGATTCAAGGAGGCGGCAGCCACCGCGGCATTGTCGATGAGGCGATTGCCGATCATCTCGACCACCTCCGGAACGACGGCAACGGGATCGGTCGCGACCGTGGCGATCTTCCACGCGAGCTGGTCTTCGCGCGGCAATGGCTCGGCGGACTTGTAGGTACGAACGTGATGCAGCTTCACGAAGCAGCTTCCTCTGTCGGAGAGTGGAGACTATTGGCGTCGATGATCGTGGGTCGGCCGTTGGCGTCGAGGGCGACCATCTCGAACCGCCCGCACATGGCGAGGGCGCGCTGACCGCTCAACAGTGTCTCGGCGATCATCTCCACGGACACGGTCATGGAAGTGCGCCCGGTGCGGATGACTTGCGCGTGGAGTTCAACGACCTGGCCGACCTTCACCGGCATGTGAAAGGCGACCCTTTCGGTGCCCGCCATCACGACAGCCCGGCGCGCATGCCGGCTGGCAGCGACGAAGGCGGCCTTGCCCATCAGGCTAAGTGCGGTGCCACCGAAGAGGGTGCCGTAGTGGTTCGACTGTTCCGGGAAGACCATTTCCAGAAACCGCGTCTCCGCCGGCACATGATTGGAAAGGACGCCCTGCATCGAGGGGCTCCGCTTGCAAATGAAGTAGGCATCCGCAATATCTGCAAACCTCGAAGCCGCAGGAATTGCTGAATTTGCGATGTTTTGCGGACACGAAGCAGTGATTTTGCAAAGTTTGCAAATCTGGAGACTGGGATGCGCAAGACATTCATGGGTGTCCGCTTGCGGGCGCTTCGCGAAGGCCGCGGCCTGACACAGGCCGCCGTCGCCGACGCGCTCGGCCTGTCGACCAGCTACCTCAGCCAGCTCGAAAAGAATCAGCGGCCGTTGACCGTCCCCGTACTGCTGAAGATCAACGAAGTGTTCGGCGTCGACGTGCAGCTCTTCTCGGAGAACGATGAAGCGCGCCTGATCTCCGACCTGCGGGATGCACTGGCAGAGCAGCAAGCCGGCGAAAGTGTTCCGATGGCGGAACTGCGCGAGCTTGCGGCAAACATGCCAGCCGTCGGCCGTGCGCTTGTAAGCCTGCATCACCGCTACCGTGCCCAGGTCGAACGCTCGGACGCGATGGCGGCTCAGCTCGGCGAAGACTGGCCGAGCACCACGCCGGCTCCCATGCCCTTCGAGGAAGTGCGCGATTTCTTCTATGCCCGTCACAACCATGTAGCGGAGCTCGACGAGGCCGCCGAACGACTGCATGAGGAAGCCGGCCTGTCGATCGGCAACGTCAACGCCGCTCTCATCGACTACATGGCGGAGAAACACGGCGTGCGCATCGTGCGCGACGGCGGCGACGAACCCGCCGGCGTCCAGCGACGCTACGATGCCAGAGGGCGGGTGCTGCATCTCTCCCCGCACTTGCGCCCCGGCCAGCATGCCTTCCAGATGGCTACCCAGCTCGCCTTCCTGGAGATCGACGAGCTGCTAAGGCGGCTGGTCGACGAGGCTCCCTTCTCCGGCACAGAAGCGCGCGCATTGGCGCGCATCGGCCTCGCGAACTACTTTGCTGGCGCGCTGGTGCTGCCCTATGGGCCTTTCCTGCAGGCCGCCGAAAGCGTGCGATACGACATCGAGCGACTCGGCCGCTGGTTCGGCGTGGGCTACGAGACGATCTGCCACCGGCTCAGCACGCTACAGCGCCCCTCGGCGCGGGGCGTGCCATTCTTCTTCGTCCGCGTTGATCGCGCCGGCAACATCTCGAAGCGGCAGTCGGCGACGGATTTCCACTTCTCGCGGGTCGGCGGCTCGTGCCCCCTGTGGAACGTCTACGAGGCCTTCGCGCATCCCGGCCGTATCCTGACCCAGCTCGCGCAGATGCCCGACGGCCGCACCTATCTGTGGATCGCGCGCACCGTCCATCGCGGCCATGGCGAGTATGGCGCGCCGGACAAGACCTTTTCGATCGGCCTGGGCTGCGACCTGCGTCACGCGTCGCGACTGATCTATTCCAAGGGCCTCGATCTCACGAATGCTGCAAGCGCCATTCCGATCGGTGCCGGCTGCAAGGTGTGCGAACGGCCATCCTGTCCGCAGCGGGCCTTCCCGCCGATCGGCCGGACGCTTGCGATTGACGAAAACCGCAGCCGGTTCGCGCCCTACCCCGCATCCTGATTCGGCATTTGCGCGCGCAGCTGATCTGCTTGCCGTTGCAGACATTCCGGGTAGAAGCGGCACTCGCCGGAAAGCATTGGCAGCGGTAGCGCCGCGCACCAGCACGCCCTGCCAGGTGTGCGTTCGGGACGCCGAGCGCTATGGAACAGCGTAGCCCGGAACTCGACGCCGTGGAGTCTAGCGTTGTCTTACCGCCGGCCGGGCACGACGCTTGCGATACCAGATCACCACGCCGGTTACCGACAGCGCCGCCACCACGAGTCCCATGACCGATACAAGGATGCGCCCGGGCAGGCCCAGGATCCGTCCGGAATGCAGCGGGAACTGCGCCTGCACGAAGATGTCTGCGGCGGTGCCTTTCCACGGCTCGCGCTCGCCCAGCGCGCGGCCATCCTGCCCATCAAAGAAGAGTCGCGGCGGCGGCAGGCCGGTGCCGGTTCGCTCCGCCGTCGTGTCCGAGAACTGCACCGTGTAGACGCCGAAGCTTGGCGAATAGAAGATTCCGGCAACTTGTGGCCATTGGCGGCGTTCACCCTCGGCTCGGGCGAGCGCCAGCATGTCGTCGAAATTCAGGCGCGGCTCGATGGGATGATTCCGGTCGACGCGCTCGCGCAGATCGAACGGCGTCGGCGTCACCTGCGAGACCAACGACATCAGCGGATAGAAGACGTCCTTGTAGAGGTTCAGCGAAAAGCCGGTGAAGGCCAGGATGAACAGCAGCGCCCAAGTCCACAGGCCGGAGGCGCGATGGATGTCGAAGTCGACACGATAGAAGCTGCCTGACGTTTTGATTTTCCAGGCCGGCCTCCAGCGCAGCCGCCATTGCCGCCAGCTGCTGGAGGTGCGCGTTGCCCTTCTGGCCGGCAGCATCAGGTAGAAGCCGACGAAGCAGTCGATGGTCCAGACGACGGCGACAACGCCCATCAGCCATACGCCCCAGTCGTCGATGCTCCACATCTCCGGCATGTGCAGCGTCTAGTGCAGCTCGTAGAGGAAAGACACGAAGGTCTCGGTCGTGATCGGCCACGCCGCACCCCAGGCGCGCCGGCCCACCTCCTCGCCCGTGACCGGATCGACGAAGACCTGGTTGTAGTCCAGCGCGTAGGCCTCCCCGGTCGTGGGATCAACGCGCGGCAGCACACTCATCGGCAGCGCGACGCCCGGTTCGACGAACAACGGGAAGAACGACACGCGGCCGCGCGGATCCCTCTGCTCGACCTGGCGCACCAACTCGGTGGCCGGCAGCGGCTGGCCGACACCCGTAGCTCGAACCGGATGGGGATTGAGGACCCGGTCGAGTTCACGATCCCAGGAAATCACCGCGCCGGTCAGGCCGGACACGAACAGGAAGGTCGCGATGGCGAGGCCCAGCCACCGGTGTGCCAGGGTAAACGCGAAGCGCATCGCGGTCCCTAGAAGTCGAAGGTCGACGACAGACGGAAGGTGCGCGGCGTGCCCTGCAGCAGGAAGCCGTTGGACGAGGTTGCCCAGTAGTTGGCGTCGAACAGGTTCTCGACGTTGAAGCGGATCGTGACCGGTCCGCCCGTCTGGCTTTTCACCCCTTCGAAAGCGTAGCGCGCACCGACATTGATGCGCGTCCAGTCCGGGATGGTACGACGCGGGTACGACACGTCGATGTATTGTGCGCCGGTGTAGACGATGCGTCCGTTCAGGGTGAGGACCTTGGCAAACGGCGTGTCCCATTCGCCGGCGAGGTTGAACTGCACATTGGGCACGCCCAGTGCCTGCCAACCGTTGGTTGTGCCGTTCTGTGTCTGAGTGAGCACCGCATGAACATCGCATCGCCCAGCAGCCGGATGCCCTCGGCGACCTCGCCGAAGACGTTGATCTCGATACCCTGGTTGCGTTGCTGGCCGGCGAGGCCAGCGCATTGGTCGCGGTGTCGGTGATTGTGCTGGGCTGTGTGATCTGGAAAGCGCTGACTGTCGTCGTCAGCAGAGGCGAATCTAGCGGCGCCAAAACCAAACCCACATATGCGAATTATTCGCATTCGCGAATGACTCGAACGGTCTTGCTTGGCAAGATTGTGACCTGCTCCCGATCCGCCTCCCCCATCACATGTCGACAGGACTAGTCGGTCCACTACTTCGCTGATAGCGAAAAGAATGAGCCACTGAAATCATGGTCCCATTGCTCTGCGCCTGCCCGTGTAGCGTCGTAGACGGCGCCGCCAATCGATTCCCCAACTGCAGTATGGAGGCCGGCCCAACCGACTTGTGTCACCCCATCTGGTGACGCCACTACGATGCAATCCGTCCCGGTACCCGTGATGGCGGCGTCTCGCTTCCCATGCCGCGATTCCATGATGGCGGCAGTTCTCGCCTGCGTCACAATAGAAAGTGCTTCAACCATGGCGCCGTCGGTCAACGGTACTGAAACATGTACGAGTGTGTTGATTGTGCCGACGTGTGGTGCGCTCCGCTTGCGAGACCCAACTCGCTCACCATTTGAGAGGCCAACCGTGGTTAGGCAAACAGCCTCGACGCCCTCGACACGCCGCTTAGAAAGATGATGACGTCGGATGTCGCGAGACGTCATTAGCGCCAACGCGTTTGCAAGATTCGATTCGACCAGTCGTGCTTTCAGAAACTCGCGTGGATCGACCGAAGGGCCAAGATCACTATTGCCAACCTCGACCCAGACGACATCAGTGACGATCGCAAAACCAGGATGGAGCAGCGACCACCCTAGTGTGCGTTGAGGTGACGAGAAACGCACCGTTAACAGTGGTGGCACACAATCAAAGACAAAAGGAGAGTCAACAGATTTAACCTGTTCCTCGAGACCAATGTCCCTTTGCATTACCACCTCATCACAAAACATTAGTTGCCTGTGAACTCGCTACAAATCGCAATCGCATCGTACATGCCCAGCCGTCTGAGCCCGAAGCCGCTCAGCGCGCCGTTTAAGACATTCAGAACAGAAGCAATGTTCACCGCTTAGCGGAAGCGGTCATACTACCGGTGCATCTCGAGCGCATGTTCCTTCTAGACAAAGCGTCAGGCGCGCGGTCCACTTAGGCCGTCTCGCCGTCACGGCACGCGCCATAGACTCCCTCTCTGGCCAGCCCGGGTGTGCTGAACTCCACCACGGCGGTGAGACTTCGTTGCCCGGATCAAAGCCGCGCGATGAACGCCGTTCGCAAAGAGTTGGCGTCAATCCCGCTATGAGTTGACTCAGTTCCAGTTTGAGCACGGCAACGTGAGCGTCCCTTCGGATTGCGGCCGGTTGATGCCGCATCAGATGGCGAACTAGTCAAGGCCGATACCGAGGACGGGAGTGCTGTGCGTCAGCCAGTCCACGGAGCCACTGGATATCGGTCCGATTGCCATCATGAACTCCGTTGAATCGAACTCCGACTTTCGCGGCGGGTTCAAAGCGGCAGCCTCAAGTCGATCAACGCGTCAGCGGGTGGAACCAACTGGTGACGTGCCTACCGGCAGCGGCGAGTTGCACTTTCTTACCACCTTCAATCCGTTGGCGCCTCCCAACGCCAAACCAGCTCGTATTTGCAGTTTACCGATGGAGATGCAGATCCTTGCGTTGACCGCGCTCGCTAAAAGCCTCATCTTTTTTCCAGGTTCGCGATGCCGTACCTGAGAGGCCAAAGATTCTGGCCTGTCGTATGCGATTCTCTATGCCCGGTTCTCCAGGAGACGCCATGGCTAAGATCGCGTTAATCGATGTCGTGCGTCCCTACTTCTTCGCAGGCGTTGACCTCGGACCCGGTATACAGAGCGCTCTCGAGCTTCTGCATGTCGATGACTACGACACTGCTTGGGACGACGATGGCGTCGTTATCTGGGGCGACGCGCGTATTGACTCGGACAATCCCCAGTCACCCGTCTTCTCTCCTTCCGCAGGTGGTGGTGCACAGTCGGGTGATGTTGGGCGCTTCGAGTGGCACAACATCGTCGTTCACTTTCGCCTGACTGCCGCGCGCCGCGCCGCAGGCGCGGTCACAGTTAGCGGAGCAGGCGATCTCACCACGCTGCTCAATTCCCTCGGCCCGACATCAGGCACCGCCGCGTCCGACTTTCCGTCAACACAGTTTCTTCTCGAGTTGATGTTCGAGGTCGTCACGGTCCAGATCGACCGGCTGATCGGCGCCAAGTTGAGCGGTTGGGTGCTCGTGCCCGATCCGGACCGTCCCGTCGTCAAGCTGATATTGCCCCGTATACTTTTGCGCATAACGCAGGACTCCGCGGCGAGCACCAACTTCGACGTCGGTCTTGGCAGCTTCGGTGCCGAAACACTCGAGGATGCGGACCGAGGCGTCGCGAGCTTGCTCGCAATGGATCCGCCGTTTGCCTTAACCAAGGGCAAGCAGTTCGGCTTCGGAATCCGTAAGGCGGTGCTCGACCTGTCGGATCAGCACACTCCCCTCGACCTGCTTGCGCATTTTGGCATCGGTGACGATTGGCAAGGTATCTACGTTCCCGAAGCCAGACTCTTCGTTGCTACACAAGACTCCGCCGGCGTGGCCTTCAATGTCGGCGTCCGAGAAATGCTCATCGGTATCCAGCCGTCATTCGGGCTTTGGGGCGATCTCAGCTTCGATCTGGACTTCCAAGGTGATGCGCTGAAGGTCGCCATCCGCATCTACGACATGGCGGGCAAGCTGTATGAAACGGAGGCAATTTCGAGCGCCAACGCGGAAGCCGCGCATGCGGACCGGTATCAGGTCACGATCCCCGCAAGCAGTGGACCCGAAGCAGAGAATTTCGTCCTCTTTGTCGATGTGAACTCCGGTGCAGCACCGTTCGTCATGACTGCCGTCGCTGGGGAGGACCTGCCCCAGGACGACCTCGACACCTATCCGGACAATGCGTTCTTCGACGACACGGCCAATCATCCCGAAGACATTTCGGTTACTCAGCGCATCCGGCTGTTTTCGCAGGAACAACGGGTAGCCGTGCGGATCACCAGTCGCAATCCAGCGCAGCGACGCGTGATTGTGCTCGATGTCTTTCCGAACCGGCAGTTCCACCCGGAGCCCTCTCCCGAGCCAGCAAAAGTCCCGAGGCCCGCCCTCGATCCGGAGTCCGCGAGAATATACATCTCTGACAGCACAGACGTGGACGCCGTTCTCACGCTAAGCCCGGCCGACGGCATCCTGACGGTCGACGGTCAAGTGAAAGCGCTGACCGGCGGTGCGGTTCGCATTCCTATCGCCGAAGACAGCTCGAAGCCCGTCGAAGCCTCATGGACGACCGCTGGCTCTGAGACACGCGAACGGTTCACTATTCCCTTCGAGAAAGACCGGCCACGCGAAGGGGAGACGACTGGCGCACTCTCGATCGTGGGCAGCGTCGACAACTTCGTCGCGCGTGCGCTCGAAGACACGTCATTGACCATTCGGGTCGACGGATTTGCAAGTCGCGAGAGCGGCAGCGCCCAAACGACCTATAACAAGGCACTCAGCGACCGCCGGGTCGAGTACCTCAGGCAAGTTCTCGTGGCACGCGGCATCGATGCGGCGCGCATCGCTGGTGCCGGCTTTGGCAACAACGCGGTTCCGCCGGCGACAACGCCGATCACGAGCGGGCTTGTGCCGGGTGATCGCTCTGCAAATGACGCGTTCGAGGATCCCAACTACGTGCCGGACCCGTACCGGGTCGCAGTTGCGAGTTTGATGCGACCTACATCCACAACGCAGTCCTACAGCGGAACGCTTTCGCGTAAGAAACGCGACACGGTCCCGACGCCAAAGCGCGACGAAGTCACTGCTCCTCAAGGTCAGCAGGCGGACTGGCTGCGCCATATCGGCGGCACAGTGCGTTTCGAGCGCGACCTCGTACCCATTGCTGGTGAGTTGCGGCTTACCGTCGATTTCAAGACGGCACACGAGGAAGGGCTGGAAAAGTTCAGGAACGATGTCGATCTCATTGGCCCCGGCCTGGAAGATCCCCAAGAGCAAGCACGGCTCCCGCAAGGCGCACCCAATCCTGACGATGGCGTTGTCGAGTTCCGTTTCACGATCACACACGATCCCACTACCGGAGAATTCACGGAAACGCTCGTCGCGCGAGCCGCTGAGACGGACCGCGATGGTTTGTGGAGCTGGGGCACGATTCCAGTGGCAAACTCAACGGCGGAGCCACCATCCGATGGATGGCGTGACGTGCTCGGCCTTTATTTCACGCTGGCGCCTCTCCTCGCCCCGAATGCGCCGGATGCGGCAAGCGATGGCGAGATCGTTCCGCTCGCCATCGCACTCGGTACACCGGTGCTCGTTACAACGCTCGGGGTCGCGCATGTTCTGCGTCTCACGCACTACGGCGTCGAGCTCGATGTGCGACACGACCAGGACGAAGTGCACGCCGCGCTTCTCGTCGACGTCGAAAGCGCTATCTGGCTGAACATCAAGATCGCCAATCGCGAAATCGTAACGATGCGGCCGGACAAACCGGCGAAGATCCGCTACAAGGCCGTGGGTTTCGCATTTGATTCGCAGCCCAACCAACCAACGAGCTTCCTGCCGGTCTTCGATTCCTCGCGTGGCTACACGATCGACCTTGCGGACTCCGGCTCGCTGCGCGTGCTGCCTGGGCTCCTCGGTGAAGACATCATCAAGGTCCTTGGTGCACGCATTGCACGCACCAATCCCCTCAATATCGAGGTAGACCTCGGCTTCGGTGCAGACCTTGGCGTGGTCAAGGTGGATCGCTTCGGCCTCCGCCTGCCCATTGATCCGCTTGGTACGCCGTCTATCACCGCCATCGGCGTAAGCGTCAATGTCGAAGGGGCGCTGGAAGGCCGCGGCTACCTCGAGATCAAGAGTGATGGATTCGCGGGGCAGCTCGACCTTTCGTTGCCGAGCATCGGTATTCGTCTTGCCGGTGGGCTGGCAATCCGCTCGATCACGCAGGGTGAGCGCTCGGCGACCGGAGTCCTGGTCACATTGTCAGTGGAATTGCCGACGGGCATTCCCCTCGGGGGCACAGGGCTCGCCGTGTTCGGATTCCTCGGACTGTTCGCCATGCATCACGCGCGGCTCGAGAATCCTGCCGCGCGCACTCCAGCGCTTGACTGGTTTGCGAACGTTGTCGCGGGAGACCCAACAGATCTGCGCGGGTGGGGACCGGCACTGGACAAGTGGGCGTTCGGTGTGGGCGTCGTCGCTGGAACCATCGAAGGCGGCACGGTCCTCAATGTGAAGGGCATGCTCGCGCTCGAGCTTCCTGGTCCACGCGTGCTGATGTTCGTGAAGGCGAACCTGCTCAAGAAGCGCCCGCCCACCAAAGGGAGCGGCACCGGCGCCATCTTCGCTACAGTAGACATCACACGCCAACGAGTGCTGATCGGGCTGCAGTTCGACTATCACATCGAGGCCGTGCTCGATCTCAAGGTTCCGGTGGAAGCAGGCTTCTTCTTCGACCCGCCGGCCTTTCCGCCAGAGCACTTCTACGTCGACGCCGGTACCATCGCACGCCCCGCGACCGCGAAGATTCTGCAGCTTTTCGAAGGCACCGCGTATTTCATGGTGCACGGAGATGGCATCCCGGACTTCCCACTGGGACCGCTGCAAGGCTTCTCGCTGGCGACCGGGCTCCGGGTTTCCTTCACCTGGGGCAATACCGACATCGGGCTCTACCTGCGCGTTGCAGCCGGTTTCGATGTCGGTGTGGGTTTCGCGCCATTCTACTTCGCAGGACGCGTGTTCCTCGATGGGAAGCTACGTCTCTTCATCGTAAGCATCGAAGCGCACGGTCAACTCAAGTTCCTCTCAGATGGTGATGACTCGCGGCTTGAAGGGCGGATCTGCGGCAAAGTCAGTTTCTTCTTCTTCTCCGTGAAGGGGTGTGTCGGCTTCTCGCTCGGCGACATGCCGGGGGCGCCCTTCCCACCATCCCCCATTCGCGATCTGATGCTCCAGAGTCGGTCGCCCGCGCTTGTCGAAGGCAGCGGCGTCGATCGCGGTATCGACACGGTGCTGTGCCATGGCACGGAAAATGGCTCCGTTCCGATCGTCGAGGTGCGTGAGGGCGACAACGTCATCCAGCGTCAAGTCTTCGTGCCCATCGATGCAATCCCACTCGTACAATTCGAGGTGGCTCCGCGTATGGCTTCGGGAGCTACTGTTGACGGCCAATTGTCCTCCGGGTTGCCGCCCGGCTTTGGTCAAGGCTGGCAGAAGCGCGGCCCAAATTTCCTGAAGTACGAGATTCGCTCGATAGAGCTGCAGCTTGTCGCCATTGCCGGTAGTCCCGTGGCGCCTGGAACGTCACCCGTCACTCCAGGTCCGCGGCCGTACACCTGGAGACACCCGCCGCAACAAGGGGGAAGCGATGGAATGCCTGTCGAGCTCGCACTGCTCGACTGGAAGCCGACGAACGTGGACAAGGCGATGCTCCAGAGTCCCGGACTCGACGGCATGGTCGACGATCGATTCGGCGATGTGTGCACGAAAGTGGCCGAAGCCGCGTCGGTGTTGTGGACGTTCCGGCACTCCTTGATGGGGCCGTCCGAAGCAGGGTGGCGTCTCACCGGCGAAGCGTGGCCCGACGCGCCAGGAACTACGCGCTCGCAGCCAGTCGATACCGCGGTCAAAGTCTACGAGACGTGGCGCACGAACACGTTCCTCGATGGCTTGATGCCCGGCCTAGCCGCGAGGGTTGTCGGCACGCAGGCAGCCTGCCCAAGGCCACCACGCCGGCCCTTCGATCCTCGCGTCGTGGCTATCGACCGGTTGAGGATGTTGGAGATGGCATTTGAACCTTCACCTCCGACGACACGTCCACCCCGCGATCGCCGGCTCGCTGAAACAATCATTGCCCGCGCCCCTCGCGTAACCACGAATGCTACCGAGGCAGCGCGCTTCACTCCTGCACTGGATCTCGTCGCAGCAGCGAGTACCCAACAATGCGTCGCAAAGGTGCTTCAAGCGCCCTATGAAGTCCTGGCCGAAAGCATCGTTACGGCGCCAGGCTTCGATGGGCTGCTGGCCAATGCGCTGAACAAACTTGACGATCAACGGAAGGAAAGTCTTCGCGATGTAACGTGCATCAAGGGCGGACCGTTCGTCACGCTGACACTGCTCATCTTCGCGCGCATCAAGATGGTCGCGAAGGGGCTCGTCAAAGTCCGCGCTTTCGGGACGGGCAACAAGGAGATTGCAGGTACGACCGTTACCTTTGCTCAGCTCAATACGTCTGGCGTGTCCGTCCCACCGAAATGGGACGACACGACCGGGCCCTGGTGGGATGACGTGCGGCTCGCGCGAGCCTACTTCGGCAGCGCCTTGAAGGGTGCGGGTGGCTGGGGCGAATTCATTGTCCAGATCAAGTTGCCATCACCTGCTTTACGAGTGGAAATTGGGGTCAGCCCCTTGCCCGTCGCGATACACGAGTTCGGGATGAGTCCGCCTTCGTATTTCCTCGCTGTCATCGAAGGCCTTTCTGAATATGAAGTCGTACGCGCCGAAGAAGACGGTGCCGAATCGAACGCAGATCTCAGCGGACTTGTAGTGGCACTCGATGACGCGAAGCATGCACTGCTGAAGCCAAATGCCGAGTATCGCGTTGTCGTTCACTACTCGGCCGAACTAGGTCAGAAGCCGGTGGAGCCGGAAGACGGCCAGGACCCGAACGAGATTGTCACCCTGCGCACGGTGGACAGCAACGACACCGGGATAGGGCCCGCAGTACGCACGTTCTTCACGGACGCCGAAGCGCCGCGCAACCTCGATCCCTGGATCCTCGTCGAGTATCCACCGTCGGGTGAACTCTATCACTTCACCGACGATCCGGTCGTGGTGGTCTTCGCGACGAACGACGTGCTCGAACTCTACGCGGCATACGACCGGCAGCTTCGTGCCGTGGCGCGTGCTGCATCCTTCCGCGGGTCCGCCGGAACACCTGAGGAGCCCCTGATGCAGTTCCTCATCTCAGCGCGCTACGAGCCGGTCACGGGCATGGTCTTCTCTCCCTGGGAAGGCACAGTCCGGCGTTTGTTGAACGGCCTGACATGCGGTGACTTCAACCCGGCTTCCGACCGTCACGGCCGCGTGTCGCTGCCCTTCGCGCTCGATCCACTCACGGAGTACATCGTCGATCTGGAGCCGTTGACGATGGGAGGTGCGCTGGCGAGGCCTCCACTGCGTCCGGAAGACATGGGTCATCGCCCGCTGCATCGCCAGTCGTTCACGACCTCGAAGTACCGCAGTCGCGAGGAGTTTGCGGAGGCCGTGCGCCTCGCCCCCGTGATTCCGGATCGCGTCGCAAATCCCGCACCGCTCGCTAGCCTTTCCAACGAAGTGACCGACGAAGCGTTCGATGGCGCCCTTGTCGATGCCGCTATCGAGGTCCGTTCTCGCCCCGAGTTTGCACGTGTGTCGGTGCTGTGGACAACGGATGCCATCGCCCAGCCGTTTGCAGTCCTCCTCGAGACACCGGAGCCAGCTTGGCGTACGCGCCTCGAACCAGAGCCGGAGTACGACGCGGAGACAGGCATCTATATCGAGCGTTGGCTGCTCCAGCG
>CALROF020000172.1:0-14298 GCA_943369775.1 Reyranella massiliensis 521 | reverse complement strand
ACATCTATTTCTATTGCGGCGTCCGCACCGAGCGCGATCTCTACCTGCACGACCATTTCGCGGCGCTGGCCGAGAAGCACAAGAACCTGCACTTCGTACCGGTGCTGAGCGAAGCCGGCCCCGCGTCGCTGCGCAGCGGCCTGGTGCATGAGGCGGTCGCCGCCGACTTCGACGAGCTCGACGGCTGCAAGGCCTATCTCGCCGGCCCACCGGTCATGGTCGAGGCGGCCACGCGATTGTTCGAGGAACGTGGCATGCGCCGAATAGATATTCACGCCGACGCATTCTACACCGCCGCGGAGATGGCGAGCGCCAACAAGAAAACGGGAGCAGAACTATGACGGGCCTTCTCGATGGACGCGCAGCAATCGTCACAGGCGCGGGCCGCGGTATCGGCCGGGCCATCGCCGAAGCTCTGGCGGCCGAAGGCGCGAGCGTGATCGTGGCCGACAATGGCGCCTCGATTGCCGGCGACGGCGGCGATCCTGAAGTAGCGCGTGAAGTGGCAAAGGCCATCGGCAAGAAGGCCATTGCCTTCGGCGAAAGCGTGGCCTCCCCCGGCGTTGCCAAACAGCTCGTCGATCTCGCGGTCAAGAACTTCGGCGGTATCGACATCGTCGTGAACAACGCCGCCATCCTGCGCGACGCCTTCGTCTTCCGCGCCGATCCCGGCGACTGGGATGCGGTGATCCGCACCAACCTGTCGGCCGCCTTCTACCTCATCAACGCCGCATCGGGCGTGATGCGCGACCAGGGCAAGGCCGGTCGTGGCGGTAAGGACGGCTATGACTGGGGCCGTATCGTCAATATCGTCTCATCGGCTGGTCTCTACGGCAACCTCGGCCAGGCCGCCTATGCCAGCGCCAAGGCAGGCCTGTTTGGACTGACTCGCGTCACAGCAATGGACCTCGCCCGCGCGCAGATCACCGCCAACGCGGTGGCGCCGTTTGCCCGCACGCGCGTGACCGACATCATCCAGCCCGCCAACGATGCGCAGAAGACCTACAAGGAACGCGCGCTGAAGATCGGCGCCCACCATGTCGCCAACCTCGTGACGGCGCTCTGCTCGCCGGCCGGCAAGAGCATCACCGGCCAGCTCCTGGGCGTGCGCGGCCGCGAAGTCTTCCTGTTCGGCCAGCCGCGGCCTGTTGCGACACTCGAAGCCGGCGCGCCGTCGAGCCTGGCGCAGGATCTTTCCGCCAAGCTCGGCGGCCAGTTCACCGACCTCACCACCGATCTCGAAGCCTTCAACACCGAACCTCTCGTCTGAGGAGAGCGACCATGACCCAGCCGATCATCGTCAAGACCGTCGAAGAGCTGAAGGACGCACCCGAGGAATATCGTGAGGCCGTGGCTAAGCTCGTGATCAGCCATGCCGTCAACGAACTCTACGGCGCTCAGGTGTTCGACGAGCCGGCGATCGCCTATGCGCCGACCCCCTACGCCAAGTGGCTGACCTGCCGCGTCGCCATGGAAGAGTATGGCCATCACGTGCGCTTCAAGCAGCTCGGCGTGCAGATGGGCATTCCCGAGGAGCGCATGGTCCCCGGTACCGGCAAGCGCCCGCTCTCGATCTTCGAGTTTCCGCTCAAGACCTGGGAGGAGTTTGTCGCCATCAAGCTCCTGGCCGACCTCGCCGAGATCCTGCAGGTCGAGGACCTGCTTCACTGCACCTTCCATCCACTGCGCAACCTGGCGCGTGCCACCATGCCGGAGGAGCGCTTCCACGCGCAGTTCGGCGAGGACTTCACCGCCGAACTGATCAAGACGCCGGAGGGTAAGGCCACACTGCAGGCCGCCATCGACGAATACTTCCCCTACCTGCCGTCCTTCTTTGGAGGCTCCAAGTCGAGGAACAACGAGATCTTCCGCAAGTGGAACATCAAGCAGCGCACCAACGACGAGATGCGCGCCGACTTCATGACGCGCGCGACCGAGGTCGCAACCAAGTACGACCTCACGCTGCCGGAGGTCCGGCAGGCCGCGTGAAGCCCGCCGTTGCCCTGCCGCTCGCCCCGCTTGACAGACTGAGAGCGGAGGCCCGTGCCGCGTCGTGGTTCGCAGCCCTCGGCGAGCCTCTGGTCGAGGGCGATCTCGCCGACGCCGAGGCTTATGTCGGTGCGCTGAACCTCGGTGATCTCTCGATTGACCTGGCCCATGACTGGCCTGAAGCGGAACGACTGCTGAAGTCACCCGACTGGTCGTCCGCCTGGTGGGATCGCGAAGAGGCCCTGCGCCGCACGCTGCTGGGACAAGCGGAAACGCTCCATGGTGAGCGGGAGCTTTGGACGGCGCTCACCGAGCTCACGACGGATGTGGGCGAATTCGTTCACGGCAAGGCAGCCACCGCCGCGGCTCGCATGGGGGACGCTGCAAGAGCCTCCGTCCATGTCGCGGCAGGCGCTGCTTCCCAGGCTGTCTATCAACTCGCTGTCGCGCGGATGGCCGGTGAAACCGCATCGCTCTTCGAAAGCAAGTTCCGTCTGTTCGCCGCCGGCCGCTGGCCGCTCGGTGTCGTGGGCACTAGGCTGATCCTCTTCTGAGAGGATCCCGTCATGACGTCCTATGCTGCGCCGCCGCACACGACCGGCCGGCTGAAGCGCCCCTTCGGCAGCCTTTACTATGAAGTCACCGGCAGCGGCCCGGCGCTGCTGTTCGCCCACGGACTCGGCGGCAATCACCTGAGCTGGTGGCAGCAGGTTTCGCACTTCGCGCCGCACTACACATGCGTGACGTTCGCCCATCGCGGCTTTGCGCCCTCTGATGAGATCGCAGACGGCCCCGACCCTGCCGACTATGCCGGCGATCTCGCCGCTCTGATCGACCATCTGAAATTTCCCGATGTCCGCCTGGTGGGCCAGTCTATGGGCGGTTGGACGATGCTCGAATACGCGCTCGCCCATCCCGACAGAGTGAAGGCGCTGGTGTTGAGTTCGACCTCCGGCACGCTCGACCGCCGTGGCAGCGATCCGTCGGGCGGTGGGAAATACGATGCCTGGCTGAAGGACGCCGACGCGAAGATCGCCGACGGCATGGCCAAAGGCATTCATCCCGCCGTCGGCGCATCGGCGGCGATGCGCTGGCCGGCGCTTCATCTTCTCTACCGCAGCATCGACGAGATGGCTGGCACGCTCGACAAGGTAAAGTTGCGCGAGGGCTTGCGTCGCACGGCAACACGCACGCTCGCCGACCTGAAAACGTTCCGCGTACCGACCTTCCTGATTGCAGGCGGTGAAGACACCGTCTTCCCGGCGTTCCTCGCAAGCGCCATCGCAGCAAACCTGCCCTGCGGCGAAGCCGAGATAATCTCGGACTCCGGACACTCGCCATACTTCGAGCAGGCCGCTACGTTCAACGCACTGGTCGACGCGTTCCTCGCGCGACAGCGCTGACTGAAGGGGAATGAGTTGTTGCAGCTTGGTCGTTTTCCGCGCGTGCGTCTTGGGCATCTGCCGACACCCCTCGAACCCATGACGCGGCTCAGCGACCGACTCGGTGGCCCGCGCCTCTGGATCAAGCGTGACGATTGCACGGGGCTGGCCACCGGCGGCAACAAGACCCGCAAGCTCGAATATCTGGTCGCCGATGCCTTGAGCCAGGGCGCCGATACGCTGATCACCCTGGGCGCGCTTCAATCGAACCACGCCCGGCAAACCGCGGCGGCGGCGGCCAAGGTTGGCCTGAAGTGCATTCTCGTCCTCGAAGAGCGTGTCTCGCAGCCGACCGACGCCTATCGCCACAACGGCAATATCCTGCTCGACCGATTGCTCGGCGCGACGCTGAAGTACGTGCCGCGCGATACGGCGATGGTGGAAGCCGGCGAACGCGCCGCTGACGACGTGCGCCGTGGCGGCTGCAAGCCCTACATCATCCCCGGCGGAGGCTCGAACCCGATCGGTGCCCTGGGCTATGTCGGCTGCGCGATGGAGATCCTGCAGCAGGCGGCCGACCTCGGCATTCGCGTCGACCGGGTCGTCCATGCCACGGGCAGCAACGGCACCCAGGCCGGCCTGGTGGCCGGCTTCGACGGCGTGCGAAGCGGCGTGCGTGTGCTCGGCATCACCGTCGGCCGATCCCGCAGCGTGCAGGAAAAGGGCGTCGCCGCCCTGGTCGACGAGACCTGGGCGCATCTCGGCCTCAAAGGAGCGGCGCCGCACGATAACATCGAAGCCAACGACGGTTATTTCGGCGAGGCCTATGGCATTCCGACGCCGGCAATGAAGGAAGCGGTCCAGCTCGTGGCCGAGACCGAGTCCCTGCTGCTCGATCCGGTCTACTCCGGTAAAGGCATGTCTGGCCTGATCGACCTGATCCGCAAGGGCACATTCGGCAAGGACGAGAACATCGTGTTCATTCACACTGGCGGCCAGGCTGGACTCTTCGCGTACGAACCGGCCTTCGCGGCCTGAGGGAGGGGACCGTGTCCAGGGACAATCCGCGGATCGCCGTTCTCGGTTTCGCCATCGAGTGCAACCGGTTCGCGCCGGTCACTACGGCGGAAGATTTCGAGCATGACGCCGACATCCGCGGCAACCGCATCGTGAGCGAAGCCCGCTCGGGCAAGTCGATAACCCTGCCCGATCTGCCGGGCTTCTTCACCGAGATGGACCGTACCGGCGACTGGACACCCGTGCCGCTGCGCGTCGCCCTCGCCCAACCCGGCGGTCCGGTCGAGGAAAACTTCTTCAAGGCCTATCTCGCCGAGATCGAGGCCAGCCTGACATCGGTGCTGCCGGTCGATGCGATCTTCGTCGCCTGCCACGGCGCGGCGCTGGCCGAGGGCACGGACGATCCCGATGGCGACCTGTTCGAGCTGCTGTGCCGCGTGGCCGGGCCCGATGTGCCCATCGTCGCGGTCTTCGACCTCCATGCCAACGTCTCGCGCAGGATGACCGACAATCTAGACGTCTTCGTCGGCTATCTCGAAAACCCGCACATCGACATCTACGAGCGCGGCGTCGAAGCGGCTAAGCATATGCGCGAGCTTTTGGCTGGAACGCGCACGGCCGTGGAGATGGTCAAGATCCCGCTGGTGCCGCCGCAGATCGCGCTGCTGACGGCGCGGGGCCCCTACGCCGACCTGATCAAGTACGGCCAGACCAAGGTCGGCGGCGATATCCTGAACGTTTCGGTGATGGCGGGCTTTGCCTACAGCGACAGCCCGAAGAACGGCCTCACCGCCGTGGTGACGGCGCGCAACGGCAACCGCCAGGCCGCCGCCGACCTGTCGCTCGATATCGCCAAGCGCGCCTGGGACATGAAGGAACGCTTCAAGCGCGCGATGATGTCGTTGGGCGATGCCGTCCAGCTCGCCGTCTCCGTCGGTCGCGACCGACGCCGCAAGCCGATCATCCTCGCAGACGTCGCCGACAATCCCGGCGGCGGCGGTCGTGGCAACACGACGTACCTGCTGCGGGCGCTCAAGGGCGGCAAGGCGCAGGGGGTCTTCTTCGGCGTCTTCAACGATGCCGCCCTTGCCGCCAAGGCGCACGAGCTGGGCGAAGGGGCGATCTTTACCGCCTCGTTCAACACGCAGGAACACCAGGAATTCTCTCTGCCCTTCGACTGCGAAGCGAAGGTGATCAAGCTGTCGGACGGCAAGTTCGTCGGCCGCCGCGGCGTGCTCAGGAACGTTTCCTCCGACATGGGGCCGTCGGCGCTGCTCGACCTCGGCGGCATCCAGGTGGTCGTCATCTCCATCCGCTGTCAGTGCATGGATCCGCGCCAGTTCGAGATCTTCGACCTCGACATTGCCCAGGCGAAGGTCGTCGTCGTGAAGAGCCGCGGCCATTTCCGCGGTGGATTCGATGAATTTTTCAAGCCCGAGCAGATCTATGAAGTGGACTGCCCGGGCTTGACGTCCCCGGTGCTGGCGAACTTCACTTGGACCAAGCTGCCGCGGCCGGTCTACCCGCTTGACGAGGAAACGACCTGGAGTCCGCCCGCGACCGGCTGAGGAGGTCGCCATGCTGCGTCGAGCGCTGCTTGTCCTTACGGCCCTGCTCATCGGCGCACCGGCTTTTGCCCAGCAAGGCAAGACCCTGCGGGTGGTCATGCACTCGGATCTCAAGATCCTCGATCCGGTGTGGACCACGCCTACATCGTCCGCAATCACGGTTACCTGATCTACGACTCGCTGTTCGCGCTCAACGGCAAGCTCGAAGCGCAACCGCAGATGGTCGAGAGCTGGACCGAGAGCGACGATAAGCTCACCTGGACCTTCAAGCTGCGCGAGGGCCTGCGCTGGCAGGACGGTCTCCGGTGACGACCTCCGACGTCCTGCCCTCGATCAAGCGCTGGACGGAAAAGGATACGCTGGGCGGCCTGCTCGCCAAGTCGACGAAGGAAATGAAGGCGATCGACGATCGCACCTTCCAGATCGTCCTCAAGGAGCCCTTCGCGCTGATGCTGAAGACGCTGGCCAAGCCCGCGTCGGTGCCGCTGTTTATCATGCCGAAGCAGGTTGCCGAGACGCCGGTCAACCAGCAGATCTCCGACACCACCGGCTCCAGCCCCTTCATCTTCAGGAAGGATCAATGGAAGCCGGGCGAGCGGGTCGTCTATGTCCGCAATCCCGACTACAAGCCGCGCGCCGAACCACCCTCGGGCCTCGCCGGCGGCAAGATCGCCAAGGTCGACCGGATCGAATGGGTCTCGATCCCCGATTCGCACACGGCGATCAACGCGCTGATCTCCGGCGAGATCGACATGATCGAGTCGCCCTCGCATGACCTGTTGCCGGTGCTGGAGAAATCCAAGGACGTCGAAGTCTTCATCCCCGACAGGCTGGGCTCGACCTACGTCCTGCGCTTCAACTGGAAGCAACCTCCCTTCAACGACGTGCGCTACCGTCGCGCCGCGGCGATAGCGCTCAACCAGGAGGACTTCCTGCGCGCCGTCATCGGCGACCCGCGCTACTACAAGGTCTGCAAGGCGATGTTCGGCTGCGGCGCGCCGCTCGAAAGCTCGGCCGGCATGGAAGGCGTGCTGGAGTCGCGCTTCGAGGAGTCCAAGAAGCTCCTGAAAGAGATTGGCTACGACGGCACGCCGATCGTCGTACTCCAATCGACCGACCTTGCCGTGCTGACCAACCTGGCGCCCGTGGCCAAGACGCTGCTGGAGCGCGGCGGCTTCAAGGTCGACATGCAGTCGATGGACTGGCAGACGCTGGTCGCCCGACGCACCAAGAAGGATCCCGTCTCCCAAGGCGGCTGGAACATCGCCATGACGGCGGCGGCGGCCGTACTGCTGACCGATCCGGTCAACAACCACTATGCCGAAGCGAGCGGAGATCGTGCCCAGTTCGGCTGGCCGCTCGACGAGCAGATCGAGAAGCTGCGTATGGAGTTCGTGGCTGAAAGCGATCTGAAGAAGCAGAAGGAGATCGCCGAGCAGGTGCAGCGGCGCATCATCAGCGAGGGCGTGACCATACCGCTCGGCCAGTTTGTGCAGCCGATGGCACGGCGCAAGAACGTGACCGGCAACATCACGTCACCGGTCACCCTGCTGTGGAACGTCGAGAAGAACTGACGGAGATCGAGCCTATTTATCAGGCAGCGGGATGAACTCGTCGTCGCCCGGAACCTTGCCCATGCGCTGGTCGCGCCAATCTGCCTTGGCCTTCTCGATCCGCTCCTTGTCCGAGGAGACGAAATTCCACCAGATGTGACGCGGGCCATCCATGGTGGCGCCGCCCAGCAGCATCGCCTTTGCGCCCTGCGGGCCGGCAATCGCCTCGACCGTCTGCCCGGGCACCAACACGGCCAGATCGCCGACGAGAAGCTGGCGATCGCCAATCGTCAGGGCACCATCGGCGACATAGATCGCCCGCTCCTGATGGTCCGGCGAGACCGTGAGCTTGGCGCTCGCCGCTGCTTCGACGCCAACATAGAAGATCGGCGAGAAGTGCGTCGTGGGCGCCGTGCGACCGGCATAGGTGCCGACGATCAGGCGCTGCGCCGTGCCGCCGTCCTGCCAGGCCGGCAGCCGCGCCGCCTCGACGTGCTCGAAGGCAGGTGCGGTTTCCTCGTGTGTCTTGGGCAGCGCTACCCAGGTCTGGACGCCATGCATGCGAAAGCCGGTGGCGCGCATCTCGGGTTCGGTGCGCTCGCTATGGACGATGCCGCTGCCGGCCGTCATCCAGTTCACGTCGCCCGGACGAATCGCCTGCGCATAGCCCAGGCTGTCGCGATGGAAGATCCCGCCGTCGAACAGATAGCTGACCGTGGCGAGGCCGATATGAGGATGCGGCCGCACTTCCATGCCGCCACCGACCGGCACGTCCATCGGCCCGAAGTGGTCGAGGAAGATGAACGGCCCGACCATCCGGCGCTTCACGCTGGGCAGCACCCGCCGCACGGCGAAGCCACCGCCGAGATCGTGGGCCCGGCCCTGGACCAGCAACTCGATCGGATCGGACATCTTGTTCTCCCTCTACGCTTGTGCTGCAACGATCGGCCATGACCGATCCCGTACGCGACCTCTCGCCGTTCTTTGCGCCCAGCAGTGTCGCTGTCATCGGCGCGGGCGAGCGCCCTACTTCCTCAGGCGGCGCCGTCATGCAGATGCTCCGCCAAGCCGGTTATGGCGGAAGAGTCGTGCCGGTCAATCCCAAGGGCGGAACGATATTCGGTTACGAATCGGTGACCTCCATCTCGGCAATCGACCAGCCGGTCGATCTCGCGGTGATCGTCATCCGGCCCGACGCCATCCTCGACGCGGTCGGCGAGGCCGCCGATCGAGGCATCCGCAACCTGTTGATCCTCCCCGGCGGATTTGCCGAAGCGGGTCCGGCCGGCGTGGCGCGCAACGACGCCCTGCTGAAGCTCGCCGCCCAGCGCGGCCTAACGGTAGCCGGGCCGAACTGCGCAGGCATCGTTCACCTCGATCCGGCACGGCGCTTTGCCGCCACCTTCCTGCGCGACCTGCCCCCGGGCAATGTCGCCGGCGCCGGGCATGGGCTCGCCTTCATCTCGCAGTCCGGCGCGCTGGCCGAGGAGTTCATCGACAAGGCCAATGCACGCGGCCTGCCACTGGTGTCGGTCGTCTCGGTCGGAAACGCGGTGCATCTGGGGGTCGAGGACTACCTTGCCTGGCTGGGCGACCGGCCGGAGATCGGAGCGGCGCTGCTCTATGTCGAATCGATCGACGACCACGAGCGCTTCCGCGCCATCGCCCGTCAGGTGGCCGCAAAGAAGCCCGTCGTGGCGTTGTTCGGGGGCCGTACCGAGATCGGCGGCCGGGCGGCAAGCGCCCATACCGGCGCGGTCGCCAACGACGATGCCGCCATCGAAGCCTTCTGCGCCTCCTGCGGCATCGTCCGCGTGACGAGCCTGCGCCGGTTGCTGATCGCGGCCAAGGCGTTTGGCCGTTTCCCGCAGGGCCTTGGCCGGCGCGCCCTGATCCTCTCCAACTCAGGCGGACCGGGTGTGTTGTGCGCCGACCGCGCTACGCTCGAGGGGCTCGACCTGGGGGCCCTGCCGGCGGCAATGGGCGACGTGCTGCGCCAGCAGCTCCCCGCCGAAGCTTCGGTAGCCAATCCGGTCGACCTGCTGGCCGACGCCCGCGAGGACCGGTTTGGCCTCGCCTTCGAAGCTGCGATGACCCACGCCGCCAATGCCTACGACTTGATCCTGATGATCCATGTCGTGCCCTTCATGGTCGATGCACAGCCGGTCATCGAGCGGCTGGCAACGCTCGCAGCCGACGCTCGCCTGCCCCTGATGCACAGCATGATGGGGACCCTGCCCGGCAAGGCCGACTGGTTCGCCACGATGGAGCGCGCCGGGGTGCCGATGTTCAACGACGTCGAGGAAATGGCCGAGGCGGCCGGGCTGCTGGCGCGCTATCCATCTCTTCGCAGTGCAGCAAATGCAGGAAGCGTGAGCGATTTACCCCCTGTGACATTTAAAAGTCGAAAGACCTCCTAGAGCCAAAAACCCTTCAATAACAAATATTTACTCCCTCTTTCACGGGTGTTGCATTTTTGCAACTTTTCGTTGGACTTGTGAGTTTTCGGTGGCCAGTATTGCCTCAAGCGGGGCACGCGGGGGCATCGGCTTCGGGGGAAGCTGGTGATCGCTATTAGCCTCAGTAGTCAATGAGTAGCGTTCTAATGGAGAACGGGAGAGGCCAATGGCGTTTACGATGACGCGTCTCAAACGCGCCCACCGCTGGCGAACCGTCCGCAGCCTTCTGGTAGCAACCTTCGCACTTTCGACCGCCAATGCGGTCTGCGCCGCCGGGGCAATGGCCCAGGTGAAAGCGCCTCAGAAGAAGCAGCTCAAGCCGGCAACCTCTTCCAGGTTCGTGGCTCCTGCCCCCAGCGAAGACGTCCAGTCCTTCTCCGTAGCGGCCGAGAGTTCGGTCGCTCAGCAGCTCCTCACTCTTCAGGTCGACCCGGCCGATGCCGAGGCGGCCGCTACCGCAGTCAGCAAGGCACTGAGCAAGCCCGAGGTGAAGGCTGCCTCGTCCGGCCGTGCCGTGCTGGAGGCCCAGGGCGCCGGCCAGCCGAAGCGGCTAGTGTCGCTGCAGCTCTATTCCAACACCTCGCTCGCCGTAGAACTAGCGCGCGGCACCGATGGCAATTTCGGCTACAAGCTCGCCCCCAATGCGACCACTGATGACGACGAGCGCGTCTCGAGCGTCCCCAGCACGGCCGCGACCGCCCTCCCCACGGGCCCTGGCGCCCGCTCGCTGGTCGCCGACTCGATCAAGACGGTCAAGGCCAGCCCCACGACCCTAGCCGGTGTGCTCGCTCCGTCCGGCGCCAACCCAGCGTCGCTTAAGGAACTTACGCAGGCCCTCGCCGGCTTCACGTCGGCATCGGCCAAGATCGACATCGTGCAGGGCCGCACGGTCGACGGCACACCGCGCGTGCTCGTGGCGAGCCTGGCCGACGGCAAGGCCCGTCAGTCCTTCTGGTGGTTTGCGCCCCCCAACCAGCCCGAAGGCTGGTTCGACGATCAGGGCAAGCGCCTGGGCGGCACGGCGCTCACCGACCCGCGGCCGGGTGCCCGCATGTCCTCGCCCTTCGGCACGCGCTACTACTATGGCCGCAAGAGCGGCAGCGGCTTCCACAACGGCATCGATTACGAAGGCAAGGTTGGCGAGCCGATTTATGCGGCAGCCGATGGCGTCATCAACCATCAGGGCTGGTACTTCAACTACGGCCGTACGGTGAAAGTCAGCCACGCCGAGAGTTTCGAAACGCTCTACGCCCATATGTCGCGCTTCGCCGACGGCATGGGCCCGGGCACCCGCGTCCGCAAGGGCGACCTGATCGGCTATGTCGGTTCGACCGGCCGGTCGACCGGCCCGCACCTGCACTTCTCGGTCATCGTGAACGGACAGTTCGTCAATCCCCAGCCCTTCATCTCCGAACATGGCGGCCACGGCGCCCTGGCCGGCGAGTCGCTGGTGGCCTACCGGCAATGGCAGGGCGAGGTGAAGCGCGCTGCCGACAAGGGCCGCAGGGGTGGCTTCTTCGGCCGGGCGGACAACGACGCCTGGTCGACCAATCCCTTCGCCTCGAACGCGGCGGATCGCCTCTAAACTGCCACAGTCAGGCGCGCACCGCCGTTGCGCGTGCGCGATGGTTCGCCTAGGAATTGCGCATAGCGCCTGAACGGCCACGCAAGGCGGCCGACAGACGCCAGAGGCAACCACGAGGGAAGCGAAAAAATGTTGAAGAAGTATATGGCCGCCGGCGCAATCGCCGCCGGATTGGTCGGTGTCGCCGGAACGGCGCAAGCCGGTAAGGATCTCGATGCCGTCAAAGCGCGCGGCCAGCTCATCTGCGGCGTCAGCACCGGTGTCGCGGGCTTCGCGTCGGCCGACAGCCAGGGCAAGTGGACCGGCATCGACGTCGATGTCTGCCGCGCCGTCTCGGCCGCGATCTTCGGTGATTCCGAGAAGGTGAAGTACGTGCCGACCACCGCCCAGCAGCGCTTCACGGCCCTGCAATCGGGTGAGGTCGACCTGCTCTCCCGCACCACGACCTACACGCTGACCCGCGATACCGCGCTCGGCTTCGACTTCACCGGCGTCAACTACTACGACGGCCAGGGCTTCATGGTGAACAAGAAGCTCGGCGTGAAGAGCGCCAAGGAACTGAACGGCGCGACCGTCTGCGTGCAGCCCGGCACCACCACCGAGCTCAACCTCGCCGACTACTTCCGCACCAACAAGATGACCTTCAAGCCGGTCGTCATCGAGAAGATCGAAGAAGTCCGCGCGGCCTTCTTCGCCGGCCGCTGCGACGTGTTCACCACGGACGCCTCGGGCCTCTACGCGACCCGCGCCGCCAACGCCCCCACGCCGGATGACTACATCATCCTGCCGGAGATCATCTCCAAGGAGCCGCTGGGTCCTGTCGTGCGTCACGGCGACAACCAGTTCGCCGACATCGTGCGCTGGTCGCTCTACGCCATGATCGAGGCCGAGGAGTACGGCATCACGTCCAAGAACGTCGACGAGATGCTGAAGTCCGAGAACCCGAGCATCAAGCGCATCCTCGGCGTCACGCCGGGTATGGGCAAGGCGCTCGGCGTCGACGAGAAGTGGGTCTACAACATCGTCAAGCAGGTCGGTAACTACGGCGAAAGCTTCGACCGCAACGTCGGCATGGGCTCCCCGCTCAAGATCGCTCGCGGCCAGAACGCGCTGTGGACCCAGGGCGGCCTCCAGTACGCCCCGCCGATCCGCTAACCTACACACGACATCTTCACGACGAACCGCCGCCCGAAAGGGCGGCGGTTTTCATTTGGCCTGTTGCAATCGCTCGATGGAAGGTCGAGAGGGAGGCTCGAGAGTGGGTTGGGTGAACGATGCGTAGATTTGCTGCGTGGGCAGCCATCGGGCTGGCAGTCGTTACGTTCGGTAGCGTACGCCAGGCGCAGGCCGGCAAGGATCTGGATAACGTCAGGATACGAGGCACTCTCGCCTGCGGGCTCGGAACCGGCCTCCCCGGCTTCGAATTCCTCGACAGCCAGGGCAATTGGCAGGGCCTTGCCGTCGACGTCTGCCGCGCCGCTGCCGTCGCCCTGTTCGGTGACATCAAGAAAGTGAAATACGTGCCGACCAACGCGCAGCACCGCTTCACCGTGCTGCAAGCGGGCGAGGTCGACATGCTCCTGGGCAATGCCACCCAAACCCTCGTCCGCGATACCGCGCTCGGCCTCGACTTTACCGGCATCTACTACTACGGCGGCCAAGGTTTCATGGTGCCGAAGAAGCTCGGTGTGAAGAGTGCCAAGGACCTCAACGGCGCATCGATCTGCGTCACCGCGGGGACCACGACGGAGCTCAATCTCGCCGACTACTTCCGGACCAACAAGATGACCTTCAAGCCGGTCATCCTCGAGAAGGTCGAGGAAGTACGAGCCGCCTTCTTCGCGGGCCGGTGCGATGTCTATACTGCCGACGTCGCGAGCCTGGCCGCGACCCGCGCCACGACCGCCCCCAATCCAGACGACTACGTCATCCTGCCGGAGATCATCTCCAAGGATCCCACCGGCGCAATGGTGCGCCATGGCGACAATCAATTCGCCGACATCGTGCGCTGGTCGCTCTACGCCATGATCGAAGCCGAGGAGTACGGCATCACGTCCAAGAACGTCGACGAGATGCTGAAGTCCGAGAATCCCAGCATCAAGCGCATCCTCGGCGTCACGCCAGGCATGGGCAAGGCACTCGGCGTCGACGAGAAGTGGGCCTACAACATCGTCAAGCAGGTCGGGAACTATGGCGAGATCTTCGAGCGCAACCTCGGCTCAGGCTCGCCGCTCAAGTTGGCCCGTGGCCAGAATGCGCTGTGGACCCAGGGCGGCCTCCAGTACGCCCCGCCCATCCGCTGACGAATCCATCACAGGTCAACAACAATCCGCCGCCCGATGGGGCGGCGGCTCTCATTTGGCCTATTGCTTGCAAGCGGGCCGGAGCGGAGACTGGCACCAAGGGGAAAAATAAAAGGGGGTTTCGTTCAATGCAGGCTAGACTCATTGCAGCCGCCGTTGGCGTGGCTGCCGTCGTTCTGGGTGCCGCAGGACCCGCGCAGGCCGGTAAGGATCTCGACGCCGTCAAGTCGCGCGGCATGGTGAACTGTGGCGTGGGCACCGGCACCGCCGGCTACATGATCGCCGACAGCCAGGGCAAGTGGCGCGGCCTGTCGGTGGATGTCTGCCGCGCCGTCGCGGCGGCGATCTTCGGCGATGCAGAGAAAGTCAGGTACATTCCCCTCACCTCGCAGCAGCGCTTCACGGCCTTGCAGTCGAGTGAAGTCGACATGACCATGGGCAA
>CALROF020000171.1:0-14347 GCA_943369775.1 Reyranella massiliensis 521 | reverse complement strand
CGAGACGGTCGATCTCGACTCGCTGTTCGTCGATCCGCCGGCGATCGGATTGGGCGCCGGCCGCCTGCTGTTCCAGGCCGCCGCCAGCATGGCGCGCGATCTGGGCGCACGGCGCATGACCATCCTGGCCGATCCCAATGCCGTGTCGTTCTACGAACGCATGGGTGCTCGGTTCGTGCGAAACGCGCCGTCCGACGCCATTCCCGGCCGGCTGTTGCCATTCTATGAATACGACCTCACTTCAGGGGTAGAACCATGACGACGCTCGCGCCTCCCGCCACCATTGCCTTCATCGGTCTCGGCATGATGGGACGCCCGATGGCGACGCGCCTTGTCGAGGCGGGCTTCAAGCTGCGCGTGTTCGACGTCTCGCAGAAGGCCGTCTCGGATTTCGTCGGCGCGCATCCTTCGGCGCTGGCGACGGCGTCGGCGAAGGCGGCAGCCCAGGGGGCGGCGGCGCTGATTACCATGTTGCCGGATGGCAAGATCGTGCGGCAGGCCGTGCTCGAAGGCCGGGACGCGGCCGTCGAGGGCCTCGACGCCGGCGCGCTCGTTATGGACATGAGTTCGTCCAATCCCGTCGATACGCAGAAGCTTGCGCGCGACCTCGCTGGCCGCGGCGTGGCTTTGCTCGATGCCCCGGTTTCGGGCGGCGTGAAGCGGGCGGTCGATGGTTCGCTCAGCATCATGGTGGGCGGTGCGGCCGCCGATCTGGAGCGTGTGCGGCCGGTGTTCGGGGCGATGGGCAAGACCATCACCCTTTGCGGCCCGGCCGGCGCCGGTCATGCGTTGAAGGCGCTGAACAATTATCTCTCCGCGGCGGGCCTGGTCGCCATGTGCGAAGCGCTGGTGGTGGGCGAGGCGTTCGGGCTCGACCCCGGCACCATGGTCGATGTCTTCAACAGTTCGACGGGCAAGAGCAACGCCACCGAAGTGAAGGGCCGCCAGTTCGTGGTGTCGCGCACCTTCTCGGCGGGCTTCACCACGGCGTTGATGGCCAAGGACCTGCGCACCGCCGGCGACGTTGCCCAGCACCTCAAGCTCAAGATACCGAACCTTCAGCAGGCCGTGTCCTACTGGACGGCGGCCGACGGCAAGCTGGGCAAGGGCGCCGACCATACCGAGATCTTCCGTTATGCCGAGATGCTGGCAGAGGAGGAGTCATGAGCCAGGCCTTTACGCTCGACGGAACCTACATCCATTTGCGACCGGACGAGCGAGCCTCCGTCGTCGAAGGCGGCGAGGCCTTCTGGGCGACGGTCGATCAACGCCGTGAACTCGACAAGGGGCGGTTGATGGGCATTTTCGACCAATCCGGCGATTGGCCGCATTGGGAGCGCCATCCCGCCGGCGAGGAGATCCTGACCCTGCTGTCGGGCGAGATGGAGATGGTGATCGAGACGGAGTCGGGCGAGCAGCGGACGGCGCTCGTCCCCGGCCAGACCTTCGTCGTACCGCAGGGCGCCTGGCACCGCGGCATCGTGAAAAAGGCCGGCCAGCTGCTGTTTGTGACCCCCGGGGCCGGTACCGAACATAGGCCGGTTGCATCGGCGGGGCTTTGACAGGGCACGGTCGCGTGCCTATATAAACGTCACCTCAGGGCCCCTGGCATCGCCTCCCCGGCGGTAACTCGATGGGGCCCACCAGTACGACACAGCGCTGTTTTCAAGGTTTGGCCGTCCCGGCCAACGCAAGCGCGTGCGTCATTTCCCACCAGACTGAAGACAAATGAATCTCCAAGACCTCAAGAAGAAGAAGCCTCCCGAACTCCTGGCCTTTGCCGAAGAGCAGGGCGTGGAGGGTGCGGCGATGATGCGCCGCCAGGAGCTGATGTTCGCCATCCTGCAGAAGCTCGCCGCCGCCGATCAGGCGATCTTCGGCGTCGGCACCATCGAGGTGCTGCCCGACGGCTTCGGCTACCTGCGTTCGATGGAAGCCAACTATCTGCCCGGCGCCGACGACATCTATGTCAGCCCCACGCAGGTCCGTAAGTTCGGCCTGCGCACCGGCGACACGGTCGAAGGCGAGATCCGCGCGCCCAAGGATGGCGAGCGCTACTTCGCCATGGTGCAGATCAACAAGATCAACTTCGACGATCCGGACGCGCTGCGCCATCGCATCAACTTCGACTCGCTGACGCCGCTTTATCCCGACGAGAAGCTGAAGCTCGAACTCGAAGGCGGTGCCGCCGCCATGGCGCCGGCCGTCACCGAAGAAGCGGTGGGCGGTGCGCGCGCCACCTCGTCGGGCCGTGTCGGCACGCGCCGGACCGGCACGCTGACCAAGAAGGCCGGCACGACGCCGCAGCAGCAGCTCGACATCTCGACCCGCGTGATCGACCTGATCGCGCCGATCGGCAAGGGCCAGCGCGCGCTGATCGTGTCGCCGCCGCGCACCGGCAAGACGGTGCTGCTGCAGAACATCGCGCACGCCATCACTGCCAACAATCCCGAAGTCTTCCTGATGGTGCTGCTCGTCGATGAGCGTCCCGAGGAAGTGACCGACATGCAGCGTACGGTGAAGGGCGAGGTCGTGAGCTCGACCTTCGACGAACCGGCCAGCCGTCACGTCGCCGTCGCCGAGATGGTGATCGAGAAGGCCAAGCGCCTGGTCGAGCACAAGAAGGACGTAGTGATCCTGCTCGACTCGATCACCCGCCTCGGCCGTGCCTACAACACCGTCGTGCCCAGCTCCGGCAAGGTGCTGACCGGCGGTGTCGACGCCAACGCCCTGCAGCGCCCCAAGCGCTTCTTCGGTGCGGCACGTAACATCGAGGAAGGTGGCTCGCTCACCATCATCGCCACGGCGCTGATCGATACCGGCAGCCGCATGGACGAGGTGATCTTCGAAGAGTTCAAGGGCACCGGTAACTCCGAAATCATTTTGGACCGCAAGGTTTCCGACAAGCGCACCTTCCCGGCGATCGACATCACCAAGTCGGGCACCCGCAAGGAAGAGCTGCTGGTCGACCGCGCGACGCTTTCGAAGATGTGGGTGCTGCGCCGCATCCTCATGCCGATGGGCGCCGTCGATGCCATCGAGTTCCTGCTCGACAAGCTGCGGACGGCGAAGACCAATCAGGACTTCTTCAGTTCGATGAACCAGTAGGGCGCGCAAGCGCGCCCTGGCGGGCGACAGGCGCTGCAATCAGCGCCGAGAGCCCGCACGGTTCAGAACGGCGCGCTCCAATAGGCCTTATGGCAAGTCGCGAGCCTGACGGCTCGCGGCAAACCAGACCCAGGCTACGGCCTGGGTCGCCAGCAGGGCGAAGGTCACGAGCTGATGGGCCTGGGGGCGTGGCAGGCCGTATGCGGCCTCCATCCAGGCCAGTGCCGGGCCGATCGCGGCCTGCACCAGGAACGCGATCCCCATACAGACAAGATTGAGCGTGGTGTTGACGCGACCGGCAAGCTCGGGCGCGAAAGCGCGCGTGACCAGCGCGTAGCAGACCACCGGCATGCCACCCAGCATGACGTAGAGGAACCACAGGAGCTTGGGCATCGCCGTGACGTTCAGCGCGATCGGTATGTGGATGGCGAGGAACAGCAGCCCGTAGACCAGCAGCACGCGCCCGCCGCGAATGCCGCGTCGGTGCAGCAGGTCGACGATCATGCCGCTGAAGAAGTAGCCCGGTATGATGGCGATCGAGAGCGCGAACAGCGCGACGCCAACCGAAGGTTCGTCGAGATGCGCCACGTCGCGCAACCAACCCGCTGCCCAGAAACTCGTGTAGCAGATCCAGACGCCCAGAGAGAACGTGGGTGCCAGGCCCGCACGCCAGAAGAGCGGCGTCTTGAGGATGCCCAGCAGGCCGCGCACCTCGTTGCTCAGCTTACCCTTGCCGCCGCGTTCGTACGCGGGAGCGGCGAGGAACTGATAGAGTCCGACGGCCATGGTGATGACAGCCAGACCCAGGAAGATGTGGCGCCAGTCGTAGTCGACCAGCAGCCACTGCACCGGCCGCGTCGCCATGGCTGCGCCCAGGCCGCCGAAGGTCATCATGCAGGCATTGGCCAGCGGCAGGCGGCCCATCGGCCAGTAGAGGACGTTGGCCTTGAAGCCACACATCAACGCGACGGACAGGCCAAGGCCAATCAGGGCACGGCCGATACTGAGCGTCACCACGTCTTGGCCGAAGGCAAAGACAACGGCGCCAACCGCCGTCGCCAGCAGCATGACCGGCGCGACACGACGTGGCCCGAAGCGGTCCAGCGCGACACCTGCCGGAAGCTGGGCGATCACGAAGGCCGCGAGATACATCGAGGTCACGACGCCAATCGCCGCTTCGCCGAGGCCGAGCTCGCTCTGCAATGCCGGCGCCACAACCGCGTTCAGCGAGCGGAACAGGAAGCTCAGGAAATAGCCCAGCGCGAACGGCAGGAAGGCCGTCAGGACAAGCTTCAAGGCGATGTTCCCGCCGGGCGATCGCCGGTGCGGGCGAACACGGCGCTGGCATGCACGATGCGCTCCTCGCCGACCATCAGATAGCAGTTGGCAAAAGCCAGACGGCCGCCGACCTTTTGCACGTCGACATGTGCCTCGACCCAGTCGCCGATGCGGGCCGAACCGGCGAAGTCCGTCTTCACGCTTGCCGTGGTGAGCATAGGTGACGGAGTCTGGCTGCGTGTGGTGCGATAGCCCAGGGCAATGTCGCAAAGCGTCATCAGCAGGCCGCCATGGGCGATACCGCGTGCATTGGCGTGCTTGGGCTGGATGCGCAGGCCGACCACGAACGTACCGTCGCTGTTCTCGCGATAGAAGAATGGCCCGTTATGGTCGAGGAACGGGCTGGTGCGGAACAGTGGCTTGAAGCCATCCGGCGGATTGCTGTCCATGCTGAAACTCTACCCCTTACACGCCGAGGTCGGCCGCGACGGCGCGGCGTTGCTCGGTGCTGACATCGACCTTCCTGCCGAACCAGGCTTCGAAACCCGGCCGGCCTTGGTGCAGCAGCATGCCGAGCCCGTCGACGCAGCGATTGCCGCGGCCGCGCGCTGCGGCGAGCAACCCGGTCTCGAGCGGCACATAGACGATGTCGTAGACCGCGGCCTGGCGCGGCAACGGTGCGAGATCGATATCGAGTGCAGGCTGCCCTTTCATGCCGAGCGACGTGGTGTTGACCAACAGGGTGGCGCCGGCAAGCAGCTCGGCCCGTTCGTTCCATGAACCGATCACGATGCGGCGGCCATCCGAGGGCGTGAAGGCGACACCGAGATCGACGGCGGTTTCCCGTGTGCGATTGACCAGGCGGAGTTCGGGCACGCCTTCATCGATGAGGCTCGCCACGACGGCACGGGCAGCTCCTCCGGCGCCCAGCACGACGACCGGCCCCGAGGCCGCGGTCCAGTGCGGCGCGTTGTACTTCAGGGCTTCGAGGAAGCCGAAGCCATCGGTGTTGCGGCCTTCCAGTGTGCCATCGGGCAGCTTCACCACCGTGTTCACCGCGCCGATGCGCTTGGCCACGGGATCGATGCGATCGAGCAACGGCATGATCTCGATCTTGTGCGGCAGGGTGAGGTTGCAGCCCCGTGCATTGGGCGTGCGCTTGAGAAAGGCCACCAGCTCCTCGAGTGCCGCGCGCCGCGGCTCGACGGGCAAGCGGCCATAGTGGCCGTCGATGCGCTGCTGTCTTAGCCAGAAGCCGTGCAGCGCCGGCGAGCGCGAATGTTCGACCGGCCAGGCCACGATGGCGGCGAAAGGCCGGCCCTGGGCTTCGGTGACGAGGTGTTCGTAAGCGTTCACGCGGATGTCTCCTGGGACGTCTCCAGGCCGATCCCATGCTCTGCCAGGAAGGAAAGCAACGGCAACAGCGGCAGGCCGAGAATGGTGAAGTAGTCGCCGTCGATGCGACTGAACAGATGCGCGCCGACCCCTTCGAGATGATAGGCGCCGACCGAGGAAGTGATGCCTTCGCCGGCGCGCGCCAGGTAGGCGTCGAGGAAGGACTCGGTGAAGGGCCGCATGGTGAGACGCGCGCGCTCGTTATGGTGCCATAGCCGTGCGCCGCCGCGCGCCACGACGACCGACGAGCAAAGCTCATGGGTCTGGCCGCGGAGATCGAGCAATTGCTGGCGGGCCGCGGCGAGGGTCGGCGGCTTGTCGAACAGGCGGCCGTTACAGGCAAGCGTCGAATCCGCGCCGATCACCATTGCGGAGGGATGCCGTTTGGAGACGCGCTGTGCCTTCAGCTCGGCCAGGGTTTCGGCGACGTCTTGCGGTCCGGCTCGTTCGGCGACGAGGCTCAGCTTCGCTTCGTCTTCGTCGACTCCCGACAGTTCGACGGTGAAATCGAGACCTGCGTTGGCGAGGAGCTTGCGGCGCGAGGGGCTGGCAGAGGCGAGAATGAGCATGGATCAGGCGGGTTCCAGTCGGTAGAGACCGCCGGAATCGGTATGGGTCACGACATAGATCAGGCCATCGGGGCCCTGCCGGACGTCGCGGATATACGGAAGCAGGTCGACAAGCAACCGCTCCTCGCTCACGTACCGCTCGCCATCGAGCTCGATGCGAAACAGCGCGTTGTTGGAAAGGGCGCCGGTGAAGAGCGAGCCTTTCCAGCCGGGAAAGCGATCGCCGGTGTAGAAGGCGAGACCGCTGGGCGAGATCGACGGCACCCAGAAACGCACCGGATCTTCCATCCCCGGCAGGCTCTTGTTGGGGCTGATGACGGCGCCGCTGTAGTCGATGCCGTGGGTCGCTAGCGGCCAGCCATAGTTGGCGCCGGCTTTCAGCAGGTTGAGTTCGTCGCCGCCGCGCGGGCCATGCTCGGTCAGCCAGATACGGCCGGTCGTTGGGTGCATCGCCATGCCCTGCGGGTTGCGATGGCCATACGAGAAGATTTCCGGCCGGACGCCAGCGCGGCCGACGAAGGGATTGTCGGAGGGCACCGAACCGTCGTCGCGAAGCCGCACGACCTTGCCGCCGAGATCGTCGAGCCTCTGGGCGCGCTGCATCTGATAGCGCTCACCCGCGGTCACATAGATCAGCCCGGCTCGGTCGAAGACGATGCGGGAGCCGAAGTGCAGCCCGCCTGAAGTGCGTGGCAGGGCCTCGAAGATCGGCTGGACGTTGCGCAGGCCACCGCCATCGCGGAATTCCGCCCGCGCCAATACGGTGGCCGAGCCACCTTCGCCGGGGCCGGCATAAGATAAGTAGAGGGTCCGGTTCTCGGCAAAGCCCGGATGCAGGCAGATATCGAGCAGGCCACCCTGACCACTGGCCTGGACCCGCGGTAGGCCGCCGATCGGTGCGCGTTCGAGCCGGCCATTGGCGAACACGCGCAACCGTCCCGGCCGCTCGGTGATCAGCAGGCGGCCATCCGGCAGGAAGGCCATGCCCCAGGGCTGTTCGAGATCCTGGGTGAGCGTCACAACGCGATACGACGCCTTGATGCTCCGTAGCACCGTCTGTGCGCGGGCGATCGCTGGTGCCGCCAGCAGGGCGGCGACAGTCGTCGTCAGGAAGTCACGGCGCCGTGGCAATAAACCCTCCTGGTAACAGGGCTGCGCCGGACTGGCGCGAAAAAGGCCGGTCACTATACTCGACGCCGCCAAGCGGGGGGACGTTCAGTGACCACCGCCTCACTGGGGAGCTTCTGATGTCCAAGTCCATCCTGATGCATGAAAATGGCGGTCCCGAGAAAATGAAGCTCGAGGACGTCGAGGTCGGTTCGCCGGGTCCCGGCCAGGTGAAGGTTCGTCACACCGCCATCGGCCTCAACTTCATCGACGTCTACACCCGTTCCGGCCTCTACCAGACGCCGCTGCCCAACGCCGTCGGCCGCGAAGGCGCCGGCGTGATCGTCGAGGTTGGCCCCAAGGTGCGGGGCTTCAAGAAGGGCGACCGTGTCGCCTATTGCGGTGTGCTCGGCGCCTACTGCGAAGAGCGCCTGATGGGCACCGACCAGCTCGTGCATGTGCCGAAGGGCGTGAGCGATGAGCAGGCCGCGGCGATCATGCTGAAGGGCATGACGACGGAATACCTCGTCGACCACACACCCAAGGGCTGGCTGAAGAAGGGCGACACCATCCTGTTCCATGCCGCTGCCGGCGGCGTCGGTCTGTTGTTCGGCCAGTGGGCCAAGGCACGCGGCTACAAGGTGATCGGCACGACCTCGTCGGCCGAGAAGGCCGCCCTCGCCAAGAAGAACGGCTACAAGTGGGTGATCGACTACACCAAGGACGACATCGTCGCCGAGGTGAAGAAGATCACCAAGGGCAAGGGCGTGCCGGTAGTGTTCGACGGTGTCGGCAAGGATACCTGGAATGCCTCGCTCGACTGCCTGCAGCCGCGCGGCCTCATGGTGTCGTTTGGCAACGCGTCCGGCGCGGTGCCGCCGGTGGCGCTGGGCATCCTGAACACCAAGGGCTCGCTCTATGTCACGCGTCCGAGCCTCGGTGCCTACACCGCCACGCGCGCCGAACTCGAGGCGAGCGCCAAGTCGCTGTTCAAGATGGTGAAGAGCGGCAAGGTGAAGATCGCCATCGACCAGCGTTATCCGCTGGGCGAAGCGGCGCAGGCGCATATCGACCTCGAAAGCCGCAAGACCACCGGTCAGACCGTTCTCGTTCCCTGAGCTGATTCCTGAGGTCTGGTGTAGCGTTGCCGTAGATGGTCATTGTTGGACTGACCGGCTCGATCGGCATGGGCAAATCGACCGCAGCGAAAATGCTGCGGGAGATGGGCGTGCCCGTGTACGACGCCGATGCCGCCGTTCACGAGCTGCAGGCACCGGGCGGTGCGGCTCTCCCTGGTATCGAAGCGGCGTTTCCTGGCGTCGTGAAAGCTGGCGTGCTCGACCGCCAGGCGCTGGGTGCGCGCGTCTTCGGCAACAAGGAGGCGCTGCGCCGGCTCGAGGCGATCGTGCATCCGCTGGTCTTCAAGAAGCAGCGCGCCTTCCTGCGGCGGGCCGCACTGGCCGGCGAGAAACTGGTGGTGCTCGACATCCCGCTGCTCTTCGAGGGGCTGGGGGAACGCCGTGTGGATGCCACGCTGGTCGTGAGTGCGCCGGCCTTTCTGCAGCGCCGGCGCGTCATGGCTCGGCCCGGCATGACGGCTGAGAAATTTGCCGGCATTCTGCGCCAGCAGGTGCCGGACACTCTGAAGCGCCGCAAGGCCAGCATCGTGATTCCCACGGGCATGGGGCTGGCGCCGACCCGGTCGGCGCTGGTCCGCGCTGTCGCCGAGCTGCGCACGTTGCCGGGACGCTTCTGGCCGCCCAATCCGTGGCGGGAGAAATTCACAGGCCAGCTCGCGCGCGCCCGTCGTAAATAGCACCGCAAGTAAGCTAGAACGGGTTAATGCGCGAAGTCGTTCTCGATACTGAAACCACGGGCCTCGACCCACTCGCCGGCCATCGCGTGGTCGAGATCGGCTGCATCGAGCTGGTGAACATGGTGGCCACTGGCCGCTCGTTGCAGCTCTATCTCAATCCCGAAATGCCGATGCCCGCGGGCGCGCAGGAAGTGCACGGGCTCACCGACGAGTTTCTCGCGGACAAGCCGCTGTTTGCCGATAAGGTCGAGGAATTCATCGAATTTCTGGGTGACGCGCAGCTCGTGATTCACAACGCGCAGTTCGACCTTGGCTTCCTCAATGCCGAGCTGGCGCGCACCGGCCGCGCGAAACTCACGAACGACTATGTCGACACGGTTTCGTTGGCGCGGCGCAAGTTTCCCGGCCAGCGCGCCAGCCTCGACGCCCTCTGCGACCGCTTCAGCATCGACAATACCAAGCGCACCAAGCACGGGGCGTTGCTCGATTCCGAGCTATTGGCCGAGGTTTACCTTGAACTGAGTGGTGGCCGGCAGCGCGATCTGGGTCTTGCACCCGAGATGGCGGCGACGGGCCTGAGCGGCATGCTGGCGGTGAAGCGCCCGGTGCGTCCGGCGCGCCCACATGTGGCGAGTGCTACGGAACTCGCCGCCCATGCCGAGTTCCTGAAGAAGGTCAGCGACCCGATCTGGCTGAAGGAATAACGCCGAGGGCGTGTGCCCCCGGCGTCCTCAAAAAGCGGAAGATCAGGCGTGGCCGACCGGACCGGCCGAGATACCCGGGACCTGGCCGCCGTTGGCTTCGAGCTGCTGGCGGTAGAGCGCCACGAAATCGACCGGAGCGATGTTGAGCGGCGGGAAGCCTGCCTCGCGCGTGGTGTTGGCCACGATGGCGCGCGCGAAGGGGAAGAGCAGCCGCGGCGTTTCGATGTAGAGCATCGGACCATAGGCATCCTGCGGCAGGTCACCCAGGGTCACCGTGCCGGCATAGACCAGCTCGAGCATGAACAGCGGCTCTTTTTCCGGCGTATGCGCCGAAGCCTCGATGGTCAGCGACACCTCGAAGGTCTTGGCGTCGAACTGCCGGTTGGCAACCTGCACATTCAGCGTGAGCTGCGGCTGGGTCTGCTCGATCAGGCTCTGCGGTGCGCGCGGATTCTCGAAGCTGAAATCCTTGATGTACTGGCCGTGCATGGTGAGCGGCGCGGCAGGACCCTGCTGCTGGCCGGCAGTCGGGTTCGACGGAGGAGGAGTGGTCGTCATGGGCGCTCTTTCCAATGTTTGCTGCGGCGCGGCGGTACCATGCAGGGCTGCACTGCACAAGATGCGGGCACGATCAGGAGGTGAGCAATTGCCAAGAACCCTCCCAACGACGATGATATTTTTCCCACTATTTGCACGTACCGGCTGGCTATGAACCGCTCGTCTTCGCGTCCCCCGACTTTGCGACCCTTGGTCGGAATTTCCGCCTGTCTCAAGGAGAACGGCCGCGGCGGCTGGCACCATACGGTCGGCGAAAAATACGTCCAGGCAGCTATTCGTGCTGTTGGCGCCCTGCCGGTGCTGATCCCGGCCATCGGCCCGGAGTTCGATGACACGACCGGCTTGCTACCAGCCTTGGACCGCTTGCTCGACGCTCTCGACGGCGTGCTGCTGACGGGCAGTCCGTCGAATGTCGAACCCCGCCACTATGGCAAGGAAAGCCGTGACGGCACGCTGCACGATGCGGCGCGCGACGCCACCACCCTGCCGTTGATCCGGCACACGATCGCCCGCGGCGTCCCGCTGTTTGCGATCTGTCGCGGTCTGCAGGAGGTGAATGTGGCTCTGGGCGGTTCGCTGCACCAGCATGTGCACGAAGTCGAAGGCCGCCGCGACCATCGCTCGCCGAAGTCGCCCGACATGGATGTGAACTACGCGCCGGCGCACGATATCGACGTCGTCGAGGGCGGCATGTTGCACCGCCTGCTGGGCGAGAGTCGGGTGAAGGTGAACTCGCTGCATGGCCAGGGCGTCGATACGCTGTCGCCGCGTGCGAAGATCGAAGCGATCTGCTGCGAGGACGGACAGGTCGAGGCCCTGAGCGTCCCCGACGCTCAGGCCTTTGCCCTCGCGCTGCAGTGGCACCCCGAATACAAGGCGCTGGAGAATCCGATCTCCATGAAACTGTTCGATGCCTTTGCCGCGGCCTGTCGCACGCGCATGACGGAGCGTGCCGGATCGTTGCTGCGTGCGGCGGAATAGAGCCTGATGTCAGCACCTGCCACCCATAACAACGCGCGTCGCGACTTCTACGAGCGCATTGGCGGGCTTTCGATGGCGCCGCTCTGGGAGTCGCTGCACCAGCTCGTGCCGCCGCAGCCCGTGCCGAAGTATCAGGCCGCGCATTGGGACTACGACAAGGTCCGCCCCTTCTTGATGGAGTCGGGCGCGCTGATCACGGCCAAGGAGGCCGTGCGGCGCGTGCTGATCCTTGAGAATCCGGCGATGCCGGGCAGCGCCTGCATCACGCCGACGCTCTATGCCGGTCTGCAGCTCATCCTGCCGGGTGAAGTGGCGCCGTCGCACCGTCATACCCAGTCGGCGCTGCGCTTCATCGTCGAAGGCGAGGGCGCCTATACCGCCGTCGAGGGCGAGCGCACGATCATGCACGAAGGCGACTTCGTCATCACGCCGACCTGGACATGGCACGATCACGGCAACGATTCGTCGAAGCCGATGGTCTGGCTCGACGGCCTCGACATCCCGATGGTCGCGATGTTCAACGCGGGCTTTGCCGAGAATGGCGCGGAGGACGAGCAGGCCGTCACCATGCCCGCCGGCACGTCGGATGCGAAGTTCGCGAGCGGGCTGCTGCCGGTCGACTGGAAGCCCGCCCGTCAGACGTCGCCGATCTTCAACTATCCCTATGCCCGCACGCGCGAGGCGCTGGACGGACTCGCCAAGGCCGGTCCGCCCGACGCCTGCCACGGTCACAAGCTGCGCTACGTCAATCCGGCGAGCGGCGGCGCTCCGATCGCCACCATGGGCACCTTCATGCAGCTTCTGCCCAAGGGCTTCGCCAGCGCGCCCTATCGCAGCACCGACGGCACGGTCTTCTCCGTGGTCGAAGGCGAAGGCGAGAGCCGGATCGGCGACAAGGTGATGCGCTGGAAGAAGCGCGACCATTTCGTGGTGCCGAGCTGGTCCAAGGTCGAGCATCGCGCCGACAGCGACGCGGTGCTGTTCTCCTTCTCCGACCGTCCGGTGCAGGAGAAGCTCGACCTGTGGCGCGAGGATCGCGGCGGCAAGTAAGGAGCCGCCGTTCAGGGGGCGGCCGGCAGCCAGCCTGCTTCCTTCACCTGCTCCCGATAGGTCTTGCTCACGGGCACGCGCAAGCCGTTGCGCAGGACAAGAACGGGTCGCCCTGCATCACGCTCGACCGAAGTGACGGCGCCTTCGGCCACCCACCAGGAACGATGGACCTGGCGGCCATGCGCCGGCCCCAGTTCGGCCAAAGCGTCCCGCAGCCTCAGCAAGATCAGGTCACTGCCGAGCACCGTGTGGATGCGGAGGTAATGATCCTCCATCTCCAGCGCCAGCAGGTCGCGGCCGAGGGCGGGCGGTACGCGGCGGAAGAAGTCGGGTGCAGCGGTCGCCGGAGCAGCCTCTGCGGTCGCCACGGGAGTCGCAGCGATTCGGGCCCGCTCGCTGTCGGCGTCGGCGTGACGGCGGCGCTCGATGAAAAGGCCGACCAGGACCGAGACGACCATGGCCAGGACCGCATTCTCGGCGAGGATCTCAGGTACGAAGCTGAGCGGAATTGGCCGGACCAGCCAGCCGACCAGAAACATGACCACGGCTGTGCCGGGCACCGAGGCCACGAGGCCGGCGGCCGCCATTCGGGCCACGACCGGCCATTGGCTGGTCGGCTCGAAATTCTGCAGGAGGCATGCGTACAGGATGACTTGCAGCCAGAAGACCAGCGCCGTCGACGTGAAGAAGAGCAGCCGGATGGGAAAGGTCATCGACAGGTAGCTGCCGAAGGGCCCGATGACGGCCATGACGATGGCGAACCCGAGCACCCACGGCACGTGTAAGAGCAGCAGTCTCCAGCCGGTGATTTCGCGCATCGCCAAATGATGATCGCCGTCGAATCGCGAAAAAACCAGCCCACTTACGCAAGGAATATGGAGTGCCGGCGGTCTCCCGCCGATCCTGATGGCCGCCGATTTCGTTGCAGCCTTGAGGAGCCGTCATGTTGTTCGTCTGGCAGATGATCGTCCATACGCCGCCCTGGGTATGGCCGCTGCTGTTAGTCCTTCTCTGGCTGGGCTGGCTGGGGCTCAGGCCGCGGACTGTGCCTGTCTGGCGCGTCGCGCTTCTGCCACTGGTGGGTCTGATCGTCTCCCTGACCGGCCTGGTGGCCTCGCCAAAGCCGATGGTGGCCTTCGGCTGCTGGATGGCGGTGCTGCTGCTCGCCCTGCTGCCGGGTTACGGCCTTGGCCGACGCCGACCGGCTCGCCGGCTGCCCGATGGTCGTCTGGAGCTCGCTGGCGGCTGGTTCAGCCTCGTCTTCGGCCTGTCGGTCTTCTTCGCGCGCTATGCGCTCGGTGCGTCGGCCGGCATCTGGCCAACCCTGCGCGGCGACGCGCTCTGGGTTGCCCTGTCCGCAGGCGTAGGCGGGGCCATCGCAGGCGTGGGTCTGGGCTGGCTGGCGGCCGTCCTGGCACGTGCGCGACGCGAGGCCTTCGCCGTCGATCAGGTGTTTCAAGTGCGTTGCGTGAACTGAGGTTAGGTCAGGGGGCTTTCATGAGATTCTCTATGCGTATGCCATTCAACCTTTCGCTTTCGCCTCTCCTGTTGGGATTGATGGCGATCATGAGCTTGTCGTTGCCTTCGCAGGCGATGGCCGACGAGGTCGGCTGGCGGCAGTTCACGGTTCCCGCTTCACCTGCAAATCCCGACGTCATTCCCGTTGCGCTGTATTACCCGACGCAGGCAACACCGCGCGCCATTGCGATGGGTCCTTTCACCGTCAATGTCGCGATCCAGGCGCCGCCGAACGAGAAGTTCAAGGGCCTCATAGTCGTGAG
>CALROF020000170.1:0-14353 GCA_943369775.1 Reyranella massiliensis 521 | reverse complement strand
ACGCCACGCTTCGCGCGGCTCCTCAGGGTGAGGTTGTTTCTGCGAGTCGTGCACCCCCAGCGTTACACCAGCCAGCCGCTGCCCGAGGCGCTGGTGAAGTCGAGTTGCACCACGAGGTCGTTGAAGTCGTTGTCGCCGAGGCCTTTGGTATCCTCCCAGCCCCACGTATTGAGGCCGTAGTTCCAGATATGGCCAGTCGGTTGGCCGCTTGGGGACTCGTTGGCCTGCGCGAAGGCCCAGAAGGTGATGTCGCTGGAAACATTGGTAAGCGTCATCGCCACGAGGTCGCCGGCGTCGACGTTCTGCAGCATCGCCTGCGTGTAGTTGCCGTAGCCCGGGCCTGCGAGCGACGTTCCCGTCGTACTGCCGCTCACGACCTGATAGGCGCGGCCTTGCACGGCCGCGGCATAGCCCGCCTCGCCGGGCTGCAGGCCGTTGATGGCGCCATTGAAATCGTCGACCCGGTAGAAGGTGAGCGACAGCGAATCCTCGCCGTTCTGGCGCACGCGCACCACCGCGTGCTGGTCGTTGGCGCCGCCCGCTGTTTCCGCCACCGCGACGGGACGCGCCACGCGCACGCCGCCGCCTTCTGAGGCGAAGTCGACGAAGCCGAAGGGCGAGGTCATCGTCACCTGCGGCGTTCCCGCGTCCACGCCGTCGACGGAGACCGCGAGCGCATCGCCCGTCGCGGTCTGCACCTGGCCCGGCGTGCCCTGCGCCTGCTTGTCGAACAGCCGCACCAGATCGGGAGAGAAGTTGGACTGCAGCGACTGCTGCGCCAGCAGGCTCGTCCAGGCATAGGCCGCCGATGGGCCGCTGGCGAAGCTCTGCGTGTCGCCGCCCGCAAGCACCTCGACCGTGGCGGCAGCCGTCGAACTGGTCTGGACCAGCAGCGTTTCCGACAGCGTGGTCGTGAGGTCGCCCGACGCACCGACATCCACGATATGATGGACGCTGCCGAACGACACCTGCTCGTGCGCAATGGCGGTCAGCGCGCGCGCCAGCAGCAGGCCGTTGGGCGTGCCCAGCCCCGTCGTCAGGTCGTAGCCCGGACCGGCCTCGTAGCCGTAGCCGGTCGGCGTCACGAAAGCGGAGATGTTGCCCTGCGGCGTCGTATAGGTCCCGTCCAGAGCGAACGAGGAGGTGTTGTTGCCGATCGTGATGTCGCCGAACGAGCCCGGCGCGATCGCCGCGGCGATGTAGAGGAGATCGTTCATGTAGCCCAGGTCGGACAGGCCCTGGTCGCGGAATATGGCATCGAACTGCGCCACCAGGGCCGCCCACATCGGCGAGGTGGCGCTGGTTCCCGCCCCGCTCCCCGTCCCCGTCATGTCGGCGCCCGGCACGACGTAGCGCGTATTGCCGCCCGCAAGCGCGGCCACGTCCGGCACGCCGCGGCCGGGCAGCGCCGACGGATCGGACGTCGCGAGATCGAGGCCGAAGTCGGTCTGGTACGCCGGCTGCGGCTTGCTGGGATCGACGCCGCCCCCGCCGGTATTGTTGTCGAAGTAGCCACCGTCGCTGATACTCTTGGCGATGATGTTCGTGCCGTCGACCACGTAGGTGTTCCAGACGGTCTCGATCAGCCGATCGGTCGCTTGGGGATCGGCCGCAGAGGGAATCGTCTTCAGGCCGCCGGCCACCAGTTGCCAGATCGCGGCGAGATTGCCGGCCGTCGCCGCCGCCACGATGCCCTGCAAGGTCGGATCCCCGGTCGCGATCTTCAGGCTGCTGAGCGACGTGCCGCCGCTCACGATGGCGTAGGGACTGGAATGCATCCCCTCGATGTTGGTCAGGCCGTTGGCATACTCGTCGCCCGAACCGCCGTCGCCGACGGCATTGACCATCGTGATGTTGCGCAGCACCGCGTCGATGTAGAGTTCCTGCTGCACGAACGCGAAGGGCGAGTCCGGCGCCACGTTGCCGAAGTCGTGCCACGACGAGCTGATGACGTGCGGATCGTTCGTGTCGTCCCAGATGGCGGCCTGATAGGCCGTGAAGGCGAGCGACATCGCGCCCTCCTTGTCGCCCGAGCCGGCATAGAGGACGGTCTTGGACTTCGGACTCACGGTCGCCACGATGCCCACGTCCATCGCACGCTCGCCGCTGCTGTCGTTCGCGGCGCCACCGGGTTGCCAGCCGACATAGGTACCGGGCTCGTGGAGGTCGGCGACGTTCTTCCTGTACTCGTTCGTCAGCGCCTCGAAGGTCCCTTTGGAATCGGCGGGAAGCTTCGTGCCGTAATTGGGTTCGACCAGCCCGATCGTCGCGGTCTCGACCGTCTTCCACAGCTCCTTCGTCGTGCCCGAATTGAACGGGTAGTTGTAGATCACCGCGAGATCGTTGGGATTGATCTGGTCCACCTGGGGCACGGAATTGCCCGGACTCTGCGCGCCCTGGGGCAGCACGACGCCCGTCACGCCGGGGTCGGCGGCGAGAAGCTGCGCGAAGTCGTTGGTGTCGAAGAACACGCCCTTGACGCCGCGCGAGGTCAGCGCGTCGGGCAGGTTGAGATTGTCCAGCCAGAAGGTGACGTCTTTGCCCTGCTCGTCCTTGCCCTTGTGGAGGAAGTTGTTGAACAGCGTGTGGAAGTTGGTCTGGTCGACCTGCAGCCAGATGGTGCGCGACTCGGCCGACGAGACATATTGCAGGTTGTTGCCTTCGGGAAACAGCGTGAAGCCGAGATTGGTCAGCTCCGTGCGCACCTCCTGATAGGCCGTCGGGTCCGCACCGTAGGTCGACCACAGCGTGTTGTTGGCCTTCATCTCCGCGAGCTGCGTCTGCCGCGAGGCCCAGTCGGCTTCCAGCAGCGCCGTCGGATCGTTGGCCCGCTCCATCACCAGCGCGACGTTGAACGAGAACGACTCGTTCAGGCTGGTGGGGGTCGGCAGCGGGGCGTTGCCGCGATAGCTCGTCAGGTCGAGATAAGACGAATTCTGAAGCTCAGCCATGCTCCCTTCTCTCCGTGGCCCGCCCTTGTTGTTGTTAGGTTTTATTCAGCATTTGTTCGCCATCAGACCTTATCAGGAACGGCGATGCAATCGGGCTGCTGCCTCTTCCGGGGTACCTCAGGATCGCCTTCTCGCCTTCCTTTCCATTGTCATCCTGAGCGCAGCGAAGGATCTCATCGCCGCGCGCAACCGCCATGAGATCCTTCGCTTCGCTCAGGATGACAGACTAGAGCCTCCTCCCCATTCCAGCTTCGACAGCACGCATGCCGGGGCCTAGACTGCTTGCCGTACAGTTGCGGTCGGGGTCTTCTCGATGAAACTGCTCTGCGTCGTCCGAGCCTTGGTACTCCCTCTGGGTATGTTGACCGGCGCCTGTCAAAGCACGCCGCCTCCGCCGCCTGCTTCTCTGCGCGAGCCGTCCGCCTGGGTGATCTACTTCGACGACGGCAGCGTCGCCCTCAAGGATCCGGGCCGCCAGACCCTCGACCAGGCCGCCAAGTGGTCGGGCACGCTCTTCGGAAGTCCAGCACCGCCGTTTTGGCAGCTCTGCCTTGTCGGCCATACCGACAATACCGGCAGCGACGCGAGCAACCTCGCCTTGTCGCGCCGCCGCAGCGAGGTCGTGAAGGCGTATCTCGTCGAACGTGGATTGCCGCGGGAACGCCTGGCGGTGTCCGCGGCGGGCAGCACCAAGCCCGTGGTGACGACGCCGGCCAATACGCATGAAGCGCAGAATCGCCGGGTCGAGCTGGCGTTCCAGAAACGTCAGCCCGCGGAGGCCACCGAGGCGGCCTGCAATCGGTGATTGTCCAGTCAGCCCTTCTGCTCCCGTGAATTCCGGGAAACCTGGCAGAATGATAGCGTTTTGCGCTGCTAGCTGGGTTCATCGGGGGGAACGTCAGTCATGGCTCTGCAATCGCAACTCTTCCGTGGTGATCCCAAGCTCGAAGCGGCTTCCGTCTCTGACCCGGCCCATATCACGCAGGGCGCGGCCGGGGAGCATGTCCGCAAGATCCAGACGGCGCTGATCCAGCTCGACGGGGCGACCATCGACGCCGACAGCAAATTCGGCCCCGCGACGGCAAACGCGGTGCTCGCCTACAAGCGGAAGCGAAACATCATCAACCGTGCCACTCAGAGCCAGGCGGACAATATCGTCGGCAAGATGACGATCGACCGGCTCGACAAGGATATGCTTGCGGTCGAGCAGACCAGCCTACGCACCCCCCGGTGCATCTTCCCCGACACTCCACAAAGCGCCCGACGATCCTTCGCGGGCGGAGACAGGCAGCTGGTCGGCGCTCCATTGGTCGGCGCTCCGCCCGCGGAGGTCACCGGCTTCGTGCTCCTGGCGGAAAAGGACGCCAGCCTGCCGCTCGCCAAATCCTGGATCGCAACGACGCTTGCGAAGATCGGCCAGGTCGAGGGAAAGATCGAGCGCTTCAAGGTCTATACCGCGGCAGACATCGCGTTCTTCTCGTCGATCGAGACCCACTTCAAGGTCAACATCCCGAACGTTTCCGAGACAGTGGCCAGAGACCGGTTGCGCAAGATCAAGCAGATGTTCCTGAAGATCCAAAGAGTTCTCGACGCCATCGGCCCCGGCAGCACCCGCGTCCTGGGCAATCCGGGCGTTCGCGACAAGGCAACGGCGCCGCTCGGCGGCATCGACAACCCCGCCGCGTTCGTCACCATCGGCCGCGACTTCCACAATGCCAACGCCAACATGCGCGCCGCGGTGCTGATTCACGAGGGCGGCCACTTCGCCGATGCCTCGTGCTCGCACGCCGCTTCCGAACAACCGGCCCCCAACGGCGCGCCTATCGAGGACCCTTTCGGCGCTGTGGTGAATCCTGGCAAGCTCAACTACGTGCAACTGGACTTCAACCTCCACATGCAGAACGCCTACTCGTTCGCGCAGTGCGCCATGCACAACGGCCTCGGCATCGACAAGCGCCCACCGTGACCGGCAGAAACTCATTCTCCTCCCCCGTCAGCGGGTCGCCGCTACGGCCGAGAGGCCTTAGCGGCAGGGTGCCGCATCAGATGCGGCGGAGGGACGATGGTGCTTTCCTTTTCGACATTCCGACCCTGACACGAGTCGCAAATCGTCAAGTTCCTCGACAGATGCACTTAATGTGCATACAAGTATGAGACCATCGCCCCCCAAGCCCTAGGCTTGCGATGGCTGAGAGATGTGTGTGCTCCCGCCCGGATAGCGAGGTGCACCATGAAGCAACGGCTGACGCCGCCCGTCCTCTTTCCGATTTTTCTCGCGCTGCTGATCGTCGGCTACGCAATCCTGCGCTAGCCGAACTGAAGCCGGTCGGGATTTGAAAGCCTGCCGGCTTCGAAAGGACGTGTCATGGCCTTTGCAATTCCCAAGAACGCCAGTTCCTATTTCTGGAGCGCCGTCGGTGGCGCCGTCGTCTGCGCCGTCGTCGGCTTCACCTGGGGTGGCTGGGTCACCGGTGGCTCCGCCCAGAAGCAGGCGACCACCCAGTCCCGCGATGCCGTCGTCGCCGCCCTGGCGCCGATCTGCGTCGAGCGCTTCAACGCCCAGAGCGATGCCGCCGCCAAGGTCGTCGACCTGGCCAAGGCCAGCTCGTGGGACCGCGGCAACGTGATCGGCAAGAGCGGCTACGCCACGATGCCCGGCGCCAAGGACTTCGACTCCGATGTCGCGCGCGCCTGCGCCGAGCTGCTGGCGAACCCGCCGAAGCCCAAGGCCTAGGCGACTCGCTCGCAGTCGCGGGTGATCGCACCAGAAAAAATCAGTGACAGTCGGCGTAGCGAAATCGTCATGGCGCCGATTGTTTACAAGCCGAGTGCAAAGATTAAAGTCCGCGGATCGTGCTTTATTGGATTATCGATTCGCGTAAACGACTTGTTACGCATACCGCCGAAGGCGACCTGACGCGCGGCGATCTCACGGCCTACTTCGATGCCCTCACCGGCGCCGACGCCTGGACCTGGCGCAAGCTGTTCGACGCGCGCCGCTGTACCCCCGCAATGTCGTCCGAAGATCTCATGGCCATCGGCGTCCGCGTCCGCGCCCAGCACGCCCGCGGCGTGACCGGGCCGATCGCGGTGGTCCTGCCCGAGACCGACAGCGAGACCTTCACCCGCCTCCTGGGCTTCATCGCCATGGCCAAGCGGCCGATGCGGGTTTTCCGGGCTTTGGATCCGGCCCGGCAATGGATAGAATCGGTCCCGATCGATGCAGCTTAATGGTCCGTCGTGCGTTGCCGCACGTTGGACCCGAGTATTTTTGTACGGTTCTTTCAGCCCTGAGTTGAGCAAGCGCAACCTTTAGGGGGAGCATTGCATGCATCTCAATAAGAGCCCGCCCGAGCGGCCTGCCTTATCCGGACGCGTCGACGCCCGGCGCCTGGCCTCGCGGCGCTTCGTGTTGTCCGGCGTCGCCACCGCCTTTTTCGCGGGCGTGCCTGCGCTCTGGGCAGCCCCCGCCGGTGCCCGCGAATTCACCGCCGCCGACGTCTATCCCCCGGAGCATCCGACCGCGGTCGCGATGGACCAGCTCTCCGATCGCGTGGTGATGCGCACCGTCGGCCGCCACCGGATCATGCGTCTCGCCGGCCATCGTGCGAACTCGGAAGGCTACCTGATCGGCCAGGTCCGCAACGGCTCGCTCGACATGGCGCGGATCGACATCGCCTCGCTGGGCTCGCTGGTGCCGACGGCGAACCTGCTGGCGCTGCCCTACCTCTTCAAGTCGCCGGAACACCGCCAGCGCGTGCTCGACGGTGAGATCGGCGCCTATCTGCTGGACCAGCTCGACGCCCAGGGCCTGGTCGGGCTCTGCTTCTACGAGGTCGGCCCGCGCTGCTTCTATGGCGCCAAGCCGATCCGCACCGTGGCCGACCTGCAGGGCCTGTCGATGCGCGTGCCGCAGTCCGGCCCGTGGGTGCGCATGGCCCGCCGCCTCGGCCTGAAGCCCGTGGCCATGCCCTACGAGCAGATCTACCCCGCCCTGAAGGAAGGCACGGTCGACCTGGCGGAGAACAACTGGCAGTCGTTCGTGGCCTCGCGCCATTTCGAGGTCGCCAAGTATTTCAGCGTCACCGAGCACATGCTGACGCCTGGAGTCGTGATCTTCTCCAAGCGCACCTGGGATACGCTGGCGCCGGACGACCGGGCCGCGCTGCGCGCCGCCGCCCACGACTCCGCGATGTACCTGCGCGGCATCTGGAACGACTCCCGCCCGACACAGGACACGGCGCCGGCCGGCGTCGAGATCGTCGCCGACATCGACCGCGCTGCCTTCATCGAGGCCACCGCCCCGCTCTACCAGGAGCTGGCCGGCACGCCGCAGCTCCAGAAGATGCTGCACCGGATACAGGAGACGGAAGGCTAGCGGCCGCCAGCCGGAGGGCGCGGCCTAGCCGAAGGGGCTGGCCTAGCCGGCCGCCACGGACTGGCCGTCGAGCGCGGCTTTCAGCGCCGCCTCGAGCTGGGTCATCGTGTAGGGCTTCTGCAGCTTGCCGTGCACCGTGATGCCGTCCATGCCGGCGAGATCGTAGCCGCTCGACGCGATGACGGGGATGTTCCGCCGCGCCAGCACCTCGATGATCGGCAGCGCCTTATGGCCTGCCAGCGACAGATCGACGATTGCCACATCGGCCTCCACCGTGGCGGCGAGACGCACGCCCTCGTCGAGCGATGTCGCGGTGCCGGACACGTCGCAGGCCAGCTCCTCCAGCATGCTCTGCAGCGACATCAGGATGATGACCTCGTCGTCGACCACGAAGACCTTTGTCCTTCGCAAAAGATGTCTCCTTCCTCTCTCGGGTGGCGCTTCTTGCCTTTGGGAGGAATAAACGGGCGCCCGGCGACGATCGTTCCGTTTTCTATTTTGGCGGAACCGCAGGAACCCGGTTGGCGGCCCCGACGTGGCCGGCGGGACGCCGGCCTGTGGTCACGCAAATGCGACGGAACACCGGCGAGTCCATGACGTTGGCCTTAATGAGTAACAGTAAAGGTGAAGTCTCCATGCGCGAGACGGGGCGTCGGCAGGCAGAGTCGAAAGCGAAGGCGAAGGCACGACGTGAAGCGGCCGCCCGCGCCCGGCGACTGGCCCTGTCGGTCACCCAGGACCAGGACCGCGCGCAGCTCCTCGACTACGCCAAGACGCTCGACGCCGAAGCCGAAGCCCTCGAACGCCAGGCCGCCGGCCCGACGCGCAAACAGCAACAGCCCCAGCAGCAGGCGCAGCAACAGGCCGCGGCGGAGTCGATGCCGGAACCGGCACCGCCGGCGAACGGGAAGCCGGGCAACGGGAAGAAGCCGAAGGGTTAGGGTTAAGCGCCAGAGCGTGAGGTAGAACGCGACGAAAAGCATACTCCTCAAAGAAAGGGAGCGATCGTTCGATACTTGGTGTGTGAGATTGCCATGCTTCCTTCGGTGACTGACCGAAAAACGCGTGCGGCAACGGCTCACTTCAAGGCTCTTCTAAGTAGTGCCTTAGCTTCGAGACTCCCTCAGTTATCCGAAGGTCTTCGACGCCACTTGGGCCCCCATTGCGATGCATCATCCGATGGCAGTTCGCACAGAGCACCGCAAAGTCACTTTTAGGATCCTGACGCACGGGTTTGTCTTCGGGCAACTCAGATAGAGGCGTCAGATGATGGGCTTCAATGTAACCCTTGCCCACTTCTCCATACACAGCCTCGAAATCAAAACCACAAGCCTGACATATGCATCCATGTATCTTTTTTGCCGCCATTGCAGCTCGGGAGTTTCTTTCTATTCTTCGATGGAAGCGATACCGACGGCGTTCGACGATTGTTGCATCATGACCGTTGTTGGTTTCAGCATCGAGAAGATCAACTCCGCCTCGCGCCGTCAGCCTCAAGTACTGCTCGACAATCTCCGTCAAGTCTTCGACGAGCATTTCCTCAGCCGGCAGACTAGCCGGGTCGTATTCAATCGCGAATGCAACCGATAGCTCGTAGTCGCGAGCCAACATACTGCCACTCGCCAAGTTGACAGAAGCACCTGAGAATTTCGTTGGTCGTTTCGGAAGACGGGAGCGAATTAGCGCTGCTCTTCGACTTAGCTCATCATGTGTGCCGCGTCCGAATTCCTCGCGAATCATTGTCGTTCCTTGAGCAAGGGTCAAATACACACGACTAAGGTCGGCGGCAAACAAGTAGACAACATATTGTCCGCTGGTCGCCGAAGTCGTCACATTGGGATCGAAGACCGCAATCCAAGGAATTTCTGCCCATTGCCCCTGCCCTGGGCTTCCCATCACTCTAAAGTGCGAATTGTTAAGAGCGCTTGATATTACCGCCGGTGCCTCTTCTCGCACGTAAACGGCGACTGGATTGTTTACAAATGACTCTGCTTTTGCCGCGACATAGGTGTCAGCAATATCTTTAAGGACATCTCGAATACCCACTTCATCCCCCGCAGCATCAGGTTGACTAGCTGCATTTAGAATTACAACTGCATGCAAACTCAAATCGCCAGCCCTAAGCCGATGCGAAAAGCGCTCATAATCAACGTCAACGCATCGCCTCCCATCCTTCGAGACGCTCGCTGCGCTCGCTCCTCAGGATGAGGCCGTGGGCGTTCCCCGCATCTCCTCAAATCCCCCATTTCGCAGCCCCATCTCACCCCCACCAACACCATCGCGTCGCCATAATCACTGGGCTAATTTCGGGCTCCCATGTCCGGCGATTCCCCCACGCTGATCGTGACGACCCGCAGCGGCGTGCGGCCGCTCGGCGTGCGCGGCGAGCCGCTGCACAACGCGGCGCCGCAGCTCAGCCGCGTGCTGCGCCGGCGCCTGGGCGACGCGGCGGCCGACCTGCTGGCCGAGCCGCAGGTCCATGTCGACGGCAAGACCATCGACTGGGTCGTCGGCTGGTCCGGTGCCGTACGCACGCTCGATTCGCTGCCGTCCGCCGAGCGCACGTCCGCGATGGCGCGCGTCGAGGCGACGCTGGCGGAGATCCGGCGGCTCGGCGACCTGCTCGCGGGCCACGGTCCGAAGGAGGAGACCGGCGTCGTCGGCCTCTCGCTCAAGCTCGCCGCCCGCGCGCCCTCGCCCGCCTACATCTTCCTGGTCGGCGACCGGCCGGTGATCGTCGCCTGGGGTTACGAGAAGGACAGCGCGCCCACGCTGCCGCCGCTGTCTGCGGCCGCTTCCACCGGCGCGTCGTCGGTCGCGCCGCCGTCCCTCGCCGGCGCGACGCCCGCGGCCAACAATCCTCCGGCGCGGCGCTCGGTGCTGCAGCCCGAGCTGGGCGCGGCCGACGACGATCGCACGGTGGAAGTGCGCCGCAGCCGCGTCGTGCATGCGCCGCCTGCCGCTGCCGCCGCAACCGGCGTCCCGTGGTTCCGCACGCTCGCCGCCGCGCTGCCGTTGATGCTGCTGCTGATCGGCGGCGCGTGGCTGTTGCGCGGCTGCCTGCCGGCCGAGCCCGATCTCGACATCGTGACGCGCGAAGGTCCCGCCGCGCCGCGGGCCGGCGCCGCGGGACCGGATCGTTTGCCGGTACTCAAGGCGTCGCTGTCGACCGAGCAGTCGCGCAATCGGGCGCTGAAGGTCGAGCTGTCGCTGGCCGAAGCCGAGATCAAGCGGCGCATCGCCGACTGCAAGCCGCCGGAGCAACCCAAGCCGCCGCCGCAGGTCGCCATCGCGCCGCCGCCTCCGCAGCCTGCACCTCAACCGAAGGTGACGCCGCCGCCGCAACCGGCGCCGCCGCCCCAGCCGCGGGTCGCGCCGCGCAATCCCAACGACAATCGGCTCCGCCTGCCGCAAGCGCCGACCAACAACTATGCCTTCATGGAAGGCTGCTGGCGCACCGATCCGTTCCGCCACGAGGCGCAGCAGATGCAGCCCGGCATCTCGTCCTATTGCTTCGACGCCAGCGGCAACGGCCGCCTCGAATGGCGGCGCGGCCGCACCGCTTGCCGCACCAACGCGCAGGCGCGCTTCTCCGGCGCGGTGCTGGCGCTGCGCGACGCCGACTCGACCTGCAACGACGGCTCGCGCTGGTTCGCCGACCAGCTCAACTGCCAGCGCGGCGCCGACAACGTCGCGCAATGCAGCGGCAACTCCCGCGACGCCTACGGCCGCCTCGTGTCGTGGACCGTCAACCTGCACAAGCTGAATTGAGCATGACCCCTCCGCCTCGTATGACGAGGCACCTCCCCATTTGAATGGGGAGGCGAAGAAGCATGCTCCTCCCCATTCAAATGGGGAGGTGTCAGCGTCTTACGCTGACGGAGGGGTCAGGCCGGCTTCAAACCCAGCGTGCGGACGGCGTTCAGCCACGTCTCGCCTTCGGCTTCGAAGCGGCGGGCGGTGGCGTCGGGGGTGCCGCCGACCGGCGAGAGTGCAGCCTTGGCGAGAAGCTCGACCACCTTCGGATTGGCCAGCGCCTCGGCCAGCACCGCGCCCATGCGGTCGACGATCTCCTTCGGCGTGCCGGCCGGTGCGAAGACGCCGAACCATTGCGCGAGGTCGATGTCGGGATAGCCCGACTCCGCCATGCCGGGCACGCCGGGCAGCAGCGGATCGCGCTCCTTCGAGGTGACGGCGAGCAATGTGAGTTTGCCGGTCTTGCCGTAGGGCACGACCGGCGCCGAGCCCAGCACGCCGAGCGGCACGATGCCGGCCAGCAGGTCCTGCACCGCCTGGCCACCGCCCTTGTAGGGCACGTTCATCACCTTGGCGCCGGCCTTGCGGAAGATCAGCTCGGCCGCGACCGCGTTGGAGCCGATGCCGGCCGAGGGCGTGGCATAGGCAAGCTCCTGCTTGCTGCCCTTCGCCGTCGCCACCGCATCGGCCAGCGTCTTCCAGCCGCGTCCCGGATGCGCGGCAATGACCAGCGACTGGATGGTGAGAACGGTGATCGGCACCAGCGGCTGACCGGCCTTGATCGGCTGCTTGGCTTCGTAAGCCTGCTGGAACAGGCTCTCGGCCGAGCTGACCAGGAAGGTCTGGCCGTCGGGCTTGGAGCGCGCCACCAGATCGGCGGCGATGCGGCCCTGCGCGCCCGGCCGGTTCTCGACCAGCACCTGGACGCCCAGCTTCTCCGACATCGCCTCGCCCACGACGCGGGCCGAGACATCGGACGTACCGCTCGGCGCATAGCCGACGACGAACTTGATCGGCCCGTCGGGCCACTTGTCGGCGTGCGCGGGCGATGTGCGTGCAACGAGTGCCGGAGCGAGACCGGCCGCGAGTGCCCCGAGGGAAAAGGAACGGCGCTTCATCGTCGTGCCCATGATCACGCCATCCCGATCTGCGGCAGCGGATCGATCTGATCCTTCGGCCGGCTGCGGATCATGTCTTCCAGTTCGCGCTGCACCTTGGCGACGCCCGGATCGCCGAAGCGGTTGTCCATCTCCTGCGGATCGTTCGCGAGATCGTACAGCTCGCCCGCACCGGAGTTGGTTTCGAGCGTCAGCTTGTGCGTGCCCGTGCGCACCGTGCGCAGCCACAGGTCGACGCCGCAGCGCGAGGCGCGCAGGTCCCATTCGCTGTAGGCGAAGTCGCGCGTCGCGTCCTTGTCGATCAGCGGCTTCAGGCTGCGGCTGTGGCGGGCGTCGCCCAGCGACACGCCGGCAAAGTCGGCAAAGGTGTGCGGCAGGTCGATCGTCGAGACCGGATCGGCCACCACCTTGCCCTGCGGCACGCCCGGCCCGCGCATCAGCAGGCCGACCCTCAGCAGCCCTTCATAGGCCATCGGCCCCTTGAGGATCAGGCCATGGTCGCCCAGCCAGTCGCCGTGGTCGGTCGAGTAGACGACCAGCGTGTTCTCCGACAGGCCGTAGGCGTCGAGTGCGGCCAGGATGCGGCCGACATTGTGATCGACCAGCGAGATCATGCCGTAATAGTTGGCGATCAGTTCGCGGAGCTGCTTGTCGGTCTGCACCGGCGTGCGCGAATGCTTTTCGCGGAAGTTGAGCAGCATCGGGTCGTCGAGCTTGGGCTTGCCGTAGAGGCTCTCGCGGTGCCACCACGGGCGGCGTTCGAGATCCATCGTGCGGTGCTCCGGCAGATCGACCTCGTCGGGATGATGCAGCCGGCTCCACGGCTCGGGGCAGTCGAACGGATGGTGCGGATCGGGGAACGAGGCCCACGCACAGAACGGCTTGTCCTTGTTGGCGCGCAGGAACTCGATGGTGCGGTCGCCGATCCACGTCGAATTGTGCCACGCGACCGGCAGCGCCGAATTGTAGGTCTGCGCTGCATCCGACAGCGGCGCCAGGCCCGTGTGCAGCAGCTTGTTCTTCTCCTCGCCGCGGCCGTCGCCGTAGTACCAGCGCTCGTAATGCTGCGTGAACGGCGGCTTGCGCGGCACCCGCGTGTTGTGGCCCTCGACCATCAGCTCGACGTGGTTCCAACCCATGTAGGGTCCGTACCAGTCGTCGCGCTGTTCGGTCAGCCGGCATTCCGGCGAGCCGGTCGCGTGGAAGGTGTTCGACGTCTTGAAGTGCGCCTTGCCGATATAGCCGGTGCTGTAGCCCGCGCGCGCGAAGTCGCCGGCATAGCCCGCCTCGCCCGTCGCGTCGGGCAGGTCGATACCGTTGTCCGAAACGCCATGCGTCGACGGCAGCAGGCCGGTCAGGATCGAGGCGCGCGTCGGCTGGCAGACGAGGTTCGGCGTGATGCAGGCCGAGAAGCGCGTGCCCTCGCGCGCCAGCATGTCGAGATGCGGCGTCTTCACCTTGCGGCCCTCGAAGCCGTAGCAGTCGGCGCGCTGCTGGTCGGACGTAATGAAGAGAATGTTCATGCTTTCTCCTGGCGACTGCTTTGGGGCACGGGAGCCCGTTTCCTCGGTGTCGGCGTCTGCAGACGCTCTGTGCCAAAAACCTAGCTTGCCGCTGTCATGCCGAAAAATGATAAGTTCTGATCAGTTCATGCAGCAGGCGCATCATATGACGACCGGCAACCGCCCCCTCGATCTCCTGCAACTGCGCGCCGCCCTCGCCATTCGCGAAACCGGCACCGTGACGCGCGCCGCGGATCAGATCGGCTTGAGCCAGCCCGCCGTCAGCCGCCTGATCGGCGCGCTTGAGAGCGAGCTGGGCTTTCTCGTCTTCGAGCGACGCGCCAAGCGCATGGTGCTGTCCGAGCGCGGCCGCCAGTTCCTCGACGAAGGCCAGTCGGCGATGCGCAGCATGGCGCGCCTCGGCGTCGTGGCGGGCGAGCTGCGGCGCGGCAATCACGGCCTGCTGCGGATCGGCGCCATCGCACCGCTGGCGGTCGGGCTGGTGGCGCGTGCCGTCGCGGTGCATCGGCGCGCCTGGCCCAAGATGACCATCGACGTCGAGACGCGCGGCCGCGAAGCCCAGTTCGAGGAGCTGCGCGCCGGCCGCCTCGACATCGGCCTGGCCGCGATGCCGTTCGCCGGCACGGG
>CALROF020000169.1:0-14391 GCA_943369775.1 Reyranella massiliensis 521 | reverse complement strand
GCCGCTCCAGGTGATCGGGTGCTGACCGGCCGAGACCCCGCCGTTGCCGGCCAAGGTGAGGGTGCGGTTGAACGACGTGCCGGCAGGAGTCGTGGTGGTTTCAATCGAACCGCCGTCCAGGGTAATCCCGGTGCCGGTCGCGCCCAGATTGGCATCTTGCGCAAAACTGATGCGACCGCCGCGCACCACCGTACCGCCAGAGTAGGTGTTGGTGCCCGTCAGCACGAGCTGGCCTTCACCGGATTTGACCAACCGGCCGCCGCCGTCGATGACACTGGACACGGTGAGTTGGTTGCGCGTCGACTCGACAACAAAGCCGCCGTCGTTGACGAGCGTGACCGCTCGGTCGATGACGGTCACCGGGCTGGCCGTCAAGTCATCCGAGCGGCCGATCGTGCCGTTATTCAGCGTGATAGCGGCGCCCGGACCGCTCAGACTGGTCGAAGAGGTGAGCAGCAACGTGCCGCCGGTGATCGTCGTGGCGCCGCTGTAGGTATTGTTCCCCGTGAGCTTCAGCGTGTTGTTGCCCGTCTTGGTGAAAGCACCGGTGCCGGACATGCTGCCGGCATAGGTTCCATCGAGGCGCTGGTCGAAGACGATCGTGCCGCCGGTGCTGGTGATGTTGCCCAGCAGGCTTCCGCTATGGCCCTGCAGGACGCCGGCCATGATCTTGATGCCGCCGGAATAGGCGTTATCGAAGCCAGTCAGGATGGTCGTACCGGCGCCCTGCTTGTCGAGGGTCCAGCTCCCGCCGCTGCCTGAGATACCTTTCTGGTCGGCGATCGTGTCCTGGATCGTCTGCGTCTCGCCAATGGCTGGGGCGACTGTGAATTCGCCGCTGCCGTGGAGAAAGAGGCCGGTGCCAAACCCCTGACCGGCGGTGGATGTCGTCGACCCGCCATTGCCGCCGTGGGCGTTATTGCCTGTAATATTGAGCGAACCATTGAAAGCTAATTGGCCGCCTTCCTGGACGAAGATCGCGCCCCCGAGGCCCGCACCTCCGCCGCCGCCCGCAAGGTTGTCACCGAGAGCATTGCCGTTGCCGCCGCCGAAGCCGCCGGCGGCGCCTGCGGTGCCGCCGATGGTGCTGCCACCGCCGCCGCCACCACCACCGCCAAAGCCGCCAGTGCCGGCCTGCTGACCGCCGCCGCCGCCACCGCCGCCGAAGCCGCCGGGCTGCCCTTGTCCTGACGCCGTGGGAGAACCGTTGCCACCACCACCGGCGCCGCCAGCGCCGCTGCCGCCGTTCGCATTGGCGCCGTTGCCCGATGTGCCGCCGCCACCACCGCCGCCGCTTGGAGCGTTGGAGTTGCGATAACCGCCAGAGCCGCCGCCCGCCGTGTTGCCGTTGAAGCTGACGTTGGTCGCCGTTACGGCGCCGGTGCTGGCAATGTACAGGGCGCCGCCGAGACCCGCGGCGCCGCCACCACCGCCACCACCGCTACCGGAATTGCCGCCGCTGCCACCGACCACCCGGCCATTGACGATCTTGAGATCGACGAGATCGACGGTACCGGATTGCACGGTCAGGACACGAGTATGGTTTCCGCCGGACAGCGTAAAGTTGGCGCCGTTGATCTGGACGCTACGCTGCAGGTTCGGCAGCGGGGCAGCCAGGGTGATGTTGGCGGTGAAGGTGATGGTGTCGCCGTTCGCCGCCGTGCTGATCGCGTTCCTGAGCTGAGCCTCGGAGCCGACATCGAAGTTGGCGGCATTTGCCTGAAGCGGCAACAGCACACCGACTGCAATGAGAGCGGTTCGGGCCATGCGATAGGCCGGCGTCGAGAGACAGGTTTCCTGAAGCAGGCCGGCCATCCGGCGAGCCTTCATTGTCTTGCTATCGTTTTCCATGTGAGGACCACCTTGGGATCGTCCCCATCTCGCGAGCACTCCCCTAGCCCGGATGAAGATTACCCAAGCGGGTTTTTGCCGCAGAATACGCAGTTCCAGTATTCTTCTTGTGAGAAATGAGTTGGAATTCTGCGTCTTTTCCAAGGAAATGAGGTATGGAAATTCCGAAGCGTTGTTAGCGGGGAGTACGGGTGGCGCGAGATATCGATCGAAAGTTGCGCCTGACAGCAGCCTTGTTGGGGACGGTCGCGCGCAAGGACCTCGCGGCGGCATTTCGTCGTGTCAACGCCAACACGTCGTTCGACATCGGCCGCGCCGACAAGTGGTTGCAGGGCCGGGCGCAACCGCGCGAACGCCAAGTCTATGAAGATTGGGCAAAGGTGCTCGAGCTCGATCGGCCCGGCCAGTGGGTCGCGGATTGCGACATCGATTCTTTTCTCGACGAAATCTGCGCCCGTCACGGGCGGGATCGAAACGTCCTCGCGCGCGATATCGAGGTGTTCTCGGGACGTATGAACGGGCAGGGCGCTGCTCTCTCCCTGGCCGGCACGTTCGCCTGCTATTCCCACGCCTGGTCGCCCTATTTTCAGGGCCGGCTGATCCGCGGCGAACTGACGATCACGAATTCATCGACGCCCAACCGGATGCATGCCTTCTATACGGAGGTGCTGCCGACCGGGCTGCTGGAACTCAAAGGCACGATCAACATCGGCAAGCGGGCGACACAGGGCAGCGTGGGCGAAGACACGAGCGGCGTACCGACGCTCACCTTCTGCCTGTTCCCGGCATCTCCTCCCGCGAGCGTGCTCGGCGGATTGATGTTCGGCACGACTCTGATCGGCCCGGACGCCCAGCCCTCCGTGACACGCATCGCAATGGTGCGATTGCCTGCGCCGACGCCGCGGCTCCGGTCGGTCGCCGCGTATCTGCCGGCTCAAGGGTCGATCGCCGAGGATCTGGCGGAGATGGGCCTGCGCGTTCAGGACTCCGCCATGGTGGACCAACATCTTGCCGATTTCCTCGCCGTGGGCGTCGGCGGTTTCGATCAGGTTTCCGTGCTGGCCTATCGGGCGATGGCCGACGTGTTCGATCGGATGTGGCTGGCAGACGTGTGCTGATGCTGCGCCGAGGCCGCCTGCGGGCGGGTCGGCATGCTTGCATGATGTGTGCGATCAGATGAACATGTGGATCAGGAACCTTCCCATCCACATTGTTCATCGACATGTCATCTGTATGTTGGGCGGGTCCATGAGGAGCGCCGAGTAATGTCCCCCGACGATCATGCCTATGCCCCCGATGCTCGGGTGAAGCACGGCGATGCCGGCATCACCACCGTGCCGTCGGTCTGCCCGCACGATTGCACCAGCACCTGCGCGCTCGACGTCGAGCGGCTGGATGCCAGGCGGATCGGTCGCGTGCGCGGCTCGATGCGCAACGACTACACCGCTGGGGTGATCTGCGAGAAGGTCGCGCGCTACGCCGAGCGCATCCACCATCCCGACCGGCTGATGAAGCCGCTGCGCCGGGTTGGTCCCAAGGGCTCCAAGCAGTTTGCCGAAATCTCCTGGGCGGATGCGCTCGACATCGTGGCCGAGCAGTTCATCGCCAAGGCGCGCCAGCACGGCAGCGAGACGATCTGGCCGTATTACTACGCCGGCACGATGGGGCTGGTGCAGCGCGACGGCATCAACCTGCTGCGCCATGCGATGAAGTATTCGCGCTGGTTCTCGACCATCTGCGTGACGCTTTCGGATACCGGCTGGATCTCCGGTGTCGGCGCCAAGCGCGGCGCCGACGTACGCGAGGTCGACGAGCATTCCGAGCTGGTGGTGATCTGGGGCGGCAACCCGGTAAACACTCAGGTCAACGTCATGACGCATGCCATGAAGGCCAAGAAGCGTGGCGCCAAGCTGGTCGTGGTCGATCCCTATCGCACGGGCACGGCCGATCAGGCCGACATCCACCTCGCAGTCCGTCCGGGCACCGACGGTGCGCTAGCGGTCGGCGTCATGCATGTCCTCTTCAAGGAGGGCTATGCCGACTGGGACTACCTCCGGAAGTACACCGACGCGCCGGACGAGCTGGCCGCCCACGTGGCAAACCGCACGCCGGAGTGGGCGTCGAAGATCACCGGCCTGTCGGTCGAGGAGATCGTGGGTTTCGCGCGCCTCTTCGGGCAGACCAAGGCCGCGTTCATCCGCTGCCATCACGGTTTCAGCCGCAGCCGCAATGGCGCGGCGAACATGCATGCCGTGACCTGCCTGCCGGCGGTGACCGGCGCGTGGAAATACAAGGGCGGCGGCGCGCTCTACGGCCACACCGGCATGTACCCGATCAAGAAAAACCTGATCGAGGGGACCGACCTGATCGACCTGTCGGTACGCGACCTCGACCAGTCGCGCCTGGGGCCGATCCTGACTGGCGATCCCGAGGCGCTGAAGAACGGCCCGCCGGTAACGGGCATGCTGATCCAGAACACCAACCCGGCGATGGTCTGCCCGGAGCTAGAGAAGGTGCATGCGGGCTTCAAGCGCGACGACCTCTTCGTCTGCGTGCACGAGCAGTTCATGACCGAGACGGCGGCCCTCGCCGACATCGTGCTGCCGGCCACCATGTTCCTGGAGCACGACGACTTCTACACCGCGAGCGGCCACACCTTCTTCCAGGTGACCAAGGCTGTGATCGAACCGCCGGGCGAGTGCCGCGAGAATCACTACGTGATCTCCGAACTGGCCAAGCGGCTGGGCGCCAAGCACCGCGGCTTCGACATGAGCGCGTGGGAGATCATGGACGAGAGCCTCAAGGCCTCGGGCATGTGGGACGCCGAAACCAACTGGCAGAAGGGCGGCCAGGATTTCCATCTCGGCTTCGAGACGTCGCACTTCCTCGATGGCTTCGCCTGGCCCGACAAGAAGTTCCGCTTCAAGCCGGATTGGTCGGCCTACGGTCCGCGCGGCAAGGACATGCCGGTGCTGCCCGACCATTTCGACGTGATCGACAATGCGACGGAGGACAAGCCGTTCCGTCTGGTCGCCGCGCCCGCGCGCACCTTCCTCAACTCGACCTTCACCGAGACGCCGTCCTCGCAGAAACGCGAAGTGCGGCCGACGGCACTGATGAATCCGGAGCAGTGCACCGAGATGGGCATCGCCGAAGGCGATCGCCTGGAGATCGGCAACGACCGCGGCAAGACAGTCGTCCACGCCAAGCCCCGCAAGGGCCAGCAGAAGGGCGTCGTCGTGGTCGAGGGCATCTGGCCCAATCGCAACTTCGAGACCGGCATCGGCATCAACATCCTGACCTCGGCCGATCCTGGCTGGCCGAACGGCGGCGCGGTGTTCCACGACACTGCCGTCTGGATTCGCAAAGCTCCATGAGTTCGCTGGTGAGTGGTTCATTCCAACCGGCCCCCAATCCGAGCATCGCCCAGACACAGGCGCCGCGGATTGCAGGGCGCGGCCATGTGCTGGTGATCGGCAACGAGAAGGGTGGCTCGGGCAAGTCGACGACGGCGCTTCACATCGCCGTCTCGCTGATGAGCGACGGTGCCAAGGTGGCGACGCTCGATCTCGATGCGCGCCAGGGCACGCTCAGTCGCTACCTCGAAAATCGCGCGGCCTACATCAAGCGCAAGGGCGTCGACCTGCCGATGCCGATCCATACGCCGGTGCCGATCTCGACCTTGAACGAGCGCAGCGCCGCCGAAGCCGACGAACGCGCGCGGCTCGAAGCGGCGCTGGAGCCCGCCGTCGGTGCGGCTGATTTCGTGATCGTCGATACGCCGGGCAGCGACACTCATCTCAGCCGGCTGGCGCACACCTGGGCCGACAGCCTGCTGACGCCGCTCAACGACAGCTTCATCGACCTCGACCTCCTGGCGCGCGTCGATCCCGACACGCTCAAGATCGTGCGGCCGTCGATCTATTCGGAAGCCGTGTGGAAGCAGCGCCAGATCCGCGCCGTGCAGGGCGGCCGGCCGGTCGACTGGATCGTGATGCGCAATCGTCTCTCCGCACTGGCTGCGCGCAACAAGCGCGACATGAGCACGGTGATCGAGGCGCTCTCCAAGCGCATCGGCTTCCGCGTTGCCGCAGGCCTCAGCGAACGCGTAATCTACAAGGAGCTGTTCCTGAACGGCCTCACCTTGCTCGATCTCAAGCGCGGCGGCACGGGCCCGTCATTGACCCTGAGCCACGTCGCGGCCCGTCAGGAAGTGCGCGACCTCGTGGCGGCGCTCAATCTGCCTTCGCTGGCTACTGAGTCTGCGCCGACGGACGAGCCTGCACCCGAGACCGCCCTTGAAGCGCCGTTACCCTCTACCGAGGCCGAGGCACAGTCCGAATCTCCGCCAGAGGACGCGCACGAGAGGGAAGCAGCCACGGAAGGCCTGCCGCGGACTGAATAGGAGCTCAGTCCGCCGCCACTGGCCGTGCCTCGGCCAGCGGGCGCGCCTGCGATACGAACAGCCATAGAAGTCCCGCCACCTGCAGGACGAACAGCGCGCCGTAGGACCAGGTGTAGCCGTCGGTCGCGTAGCCGGTGGCCGTGCGCGGCCACAGGTCGACGATCTTTCCGATCGCCCATTGCAGGGCGAAGATCATGGTGAAGACGACGAGGTTCGAGCTGGTGCTGACCCGGCCGGTATAGTGGGCGGGGAACGAGCGCGCGAGCAGCGGCATGTACTGGATCGGATAGGCGCCGAGGAAGCCGAACAGCAGCCACGCGAGCACGGGCTGGAACGACGGCACGAAGGCGAGCCAGGCGCAGACCAGGGCGAAGAGCAGGCTGCCCAGTGTGCAGGAGGCGAAGTCGCTCACGCCGATCCGGCGGAAGGCGCCCGACAGCACGCCGCTCATCGCGAAGCCGAGTGTCATGGTCGCCGTCGTGTAGAGCTGGATGTCGGCGCGCACGTCCTTGTCGGCGATGCCGCCGACGTCGCGCAGCCACGGCCCGATCCACAAGGTGATGCTGGCGATGAAGGCGACCTGCTGGAACGTGAGCAGTGGCTGGATGCGCCAGAAGAAGCCGTCGGTCAGCACGATGCCGGTGATCTGGAACTGTTCGCGCAGGGTGCCTTGCGCTTTGGGCGTGCCGCGCTCCGGCACGACGACGAACAGGATTGCAGATGTAACGATGCAGAAGCCGGCCAGCCAGAAGAACAGGCCCTGCCAGCTCATGATCGAGAGCGACCATTGAATGGGGAGTGTGGCAGCCATCGAACCGAGTCCGCCCGCCATCATGTGGAAGCCGGTGATGAGGCCCCAGCGCTCGGGCGGATACCAGAGCGTGATCGCCTTGATGGCGGCCATCAGTCCGCCGGCGAAGCCCAGTCCGATCAGCACGCGTGCGACGACCAGCTCGCCGAGCGAGAAGCTCAAGCCAAACAGCGCCGAGCCGATGCCGGCCATCGCCAGCAGCACCGTCTGCACCTTGCGCGGGCCGTAGCGGTCGAGCATGACGCCCAGCACCGGCTGGCAGCCCGCGAAGAACAGGAAGAAGGCCGAGGTGAGAAGGCCGAGATCGCCCGCGGTGATGCCGACATCCCGTTCGAGATACGGGAAGATGACCGCATTCACGCCCCGGAAGATGTAGGAGAGGAAGTAAGCGAGCGCGAAAGGTAGAAAGACGCGCAGCAGCAGCGTGGCGAATGTGGGGGCGTTTCCGGTCATGCTTCGTGTTGGCGCGAATGCGCGCGTGCACCATATTGAACGTGTCCCTAGGGGTCAAAGGAGAGCGGAGGGTCAAAGAACGTGGTTGGTGATCGCAAGCTTCCGTCTTCCGCAGGTGCGAACGAAGTCGATGCCTTCGTGCGCGAAGTCGGCAAGTTGCCGACCACCGCCAAGCCCGGCGGACGCGGACGGCTGCTCTTCGCGATGGACGCCACGGCCAGCCGCGAACCGACCTGGGATCACGCCTGCGCTATCCAGGGCGAGATGTTCGTCACCGCCGACACGCTGGGCGGTCTCGACGTGCGGCTCGCCTTCTATCGCGGCTTCGAAGAATTCAAGGTGAGCAAGTGGACGTCGGACGGCCGCGAGCTGGCGCGCCTGATGAGCGCCGTACGCTGCCTCGCCGGCCGCACCCAGATCGCGCGCCTCCTGAGTTATGCCGGAGACCAGAAGCGCGAGAGCCGGCTCGACGCCGTGGTGTTCGTGGGCGACTGCTGCGAGGAGGATGTCGATGCGGTCGGCCACGAGGCAGGGCAGTTGGGCCTGCTCGGCCTGCCGGTGTTCGTCTTTCAGGAAGGCAACGACCGCGTGGCCTCGCGGCTCTTTCCGCAGATCGCCAAGCTGACGCGCGGTGCCTATTGCAAGTTCGACCGCTCCAGCCCCGACCAGCTCAAGCGCCTGCTGGGCGCGGTGGCGGCCTATGCCGCCGGCGGTCGCGCCGCCCTCCTGAAATACGGCAAGGACCAGGGCGGCGCGGCGGCGCTGCTCACCAACCAGATGAAGTAACTGCCTCTCGACAGGAGAACATCATGGCCGATGTCGCGACCGCTCTGGCGCCAGGTATCGTGGTTGTCGAAGACAACGGGACCGGACCTTTTTCCGAAACGATCCGCAGCGGCGGGCATGTGCTGGCTGCGGACGAGCCGGTCGCGAAGGGGGGCAACGATACCGGGCCCGATCCCTATGCCTATCTGCTGGCCGGCCTCGGCGCCTGCACGGCGATGACGCTGCGCATGTACGCGCGGCAGAAGAAGTGGCCGCTGGAGAAAGTCAGGGTGCAGCTCCAACATGACAAGATTCACGCGGCCGATTGCGAGAGCTGCGAGACCAAGGAAGGCAAGGTGGACCGCATCCAGCGGACCATCGAACTCGAAGGGCCGCTCGACGACGAGCAGCGCAAGCGGCTGATGGAAATCGCTGATCGCTGCCCCGTGCACCGCACGCTCACGTCGGAAATCCTCATCCAGACGAGCGCTCGTTAGCGATGAAAGTATCGGAGGGTGCATCGCAGTTGCACGCGGCTGTCGAAACGTTCTTCGACGAGGAGATACTGCCGCGGCATCGCGAGTGGGTGGCCCACGTTGCCCGGTATCCGGGAGCGCCACCGTTCCTCGCCGGGTTGCGGGCGCGAGCGCGCGAGCTGGGCTTGTGGAATCTCTGGCAGCCGGATCGCCTGAGCAATCGCGACTATGCGCCGATTGCCGAGATCACGGGCCGCCTGCCGTGGGCGTCCGAAGTGTTCAACGGCCAGGCGCCCGATGTCCCGAACATGATCATGCTGCAGCATGCCGCGACCCCGGCGCAGAAGCAGCGCTGGCTGGACCCGCTGCTGGAAGGACGCATCCGTTCCGCCTTCGGGATGACCGAACCCGACGTGGCTTCCGCCGACGCCACCAACATCGCCACGCGCCTGCGGCGCGACGGCAGCGAGTGGGTCGTCAGCGGACGCAAGTGGTACATCACCGGCGGCGCCCATCCCGATTGCGCCTTCGTCATCGTCATGGGCGTTTCGCGTCCCGAGGCGTCGCGCACGGGGCGGCATTCCTGCGTGATCGTGCCGATGGAGACGCCCGGCTTGAAGGTCGTGCGCGAACTGCGTTTCCTCGGCTGGGAAGACAGCATCGCGCCCATCGCCGAGCTTGAGTTTCGCGACGTGCGGGTGCCGCTCGAAAACCTGCTGGGCGCAGAGGGCGAGGGCTTTGCCGCGGCGCAGGTGCGGTTGGGGCCGGCGCGGTTGCACCATTGCATGCGGGCCATCGGGACCTGCGAGGTGCTGGTCGAGTTGATGATGGCGCGGGCCGCCGAGCGGAGCACCTTCGGGCGCACCCTCATCGACTACGACGCGACCCAGCAGGCGGTCGCACGGTCGCGCATCGAGATCGAACAGGCGCGACTGTTGGTACTGCACACGGCAGAACGTCTGGACGCCGACGGCCATCATGCGGCGTGGCGCGACGTGTCGATGGTCAAGGTCGCGGTGCCGGAGATGGCGCAGCGTGTTGCCGATCGCGCGCTGCAATTGTTCGGCGCCATGGGCGGCAGCGACGATGCGCCGATCCACCGTGCCTTCGCTGTCGCGCGCATGCTGCGTATCGCCGACGGCCCTGACGAAGTTCACCTGCGCCAGATCTTCCGCGCCGAACCGCCGGCGCGGTGGCGTGTCGCTGACTCGCCTTACATCACGCCGGGCGCCTAAGCGCCCATCAGTCTCGCGGTCCAGCCACCGGGCAGCACCGAGCCCAGCCAGACGGCGGCCTTGGTGCCGATGGGGAAGGCGATGCGCGCGCGGTTGTTGGCGAGGCCGCGGCGGATGATCGAGGAGGCGCGCGCCGAGCTCATCAGGAAGGGCATGGGGAAGGGCGCATTCGCGGTCATGCGGCTCACGACGAAGCCGGGGCAGATCACGCTGACGCCGATGTCGTGCTTCTTCATTACGTAGCGCAGGCTCTCGCCCCAGACGCGGACCGCGGCCTTGCTGGCGTTGTAGGACGCCGAGTAAGGCAGGCCGATGAAACCCGCCAGCGAGGAGACGACGGCGATCTGGCCGCGCCGGCGCGCCATCATGCGGTCGAGCAGCGGCTCCACCGTGTTCAGCATGCCGTAGACGTTAACGTCGAAGGTACGACGGATGACGGCGAAGTCGTCGATCGAGGAATTGTCCTTGTCGATCGAGATGCCGGCATTGGCCAGGATCAGGTCGACCGGGTGCGCGTTGTCGAAGGCCTTGAGCCAGTCGGCGAAGCGCTCGCGCTCGGTGACGTCGATGGTCTCGGCGAAGACCGTGGCGCCCTTGGCGCGGCAGGCAGTGGCCACGGCGTCGAGGCGCTGCGCGTCGCGGCCGGTCAAGGCGAGGGCGGTGCCCGGCCGGGCATAGTCGAGCGCAATCGCTTCGCCGATGCCGCTCGATGCGCCGGTGATGACGATGCCGGTGAAACTCTTCATGCCCGCGACGCCCCGATCACTCTACTGCTTGGCCTTCAGGCCCCAGCCTTCGGCCATGTCCTGCGCCATGCGGGCGGCCATGATGCGATAACCGGGGCTCTCGCCGTTCGGCGCCTGATAGGCATGGATCGAATCGGCGTAGATGGTGCCCTTCTCCTTGGCGTAGATGTCGAGCAGGCTGCGAACGGCGATGCCGCCTTCGTTCAGGGCTTCGAGGTCGCGCACGATCCGGATGTAGCGCTGGCCATAGGCCATGTCCGGCGTCGCGCGCTTCTCCTCTTCGGTCAGCGGCTTGTCGACCGCAGGCACCGGCTGCAGGAAGAACATCGACTTCACGTTGTAGTGGCGTGCCGTCATATCCATGATCCGGATGTACTTCCGGTACTGCGCGATCTGGCGCGACATCAGCTTGTTGGTGTCGTCGTAGATGTCCTGCGGCAGCTTCATCATCTCCCAGAACAGCTTGGCCGTTGTCGGGTCGGTCTTGGTGGTGAGTTGCGACATGCCCTCGACCAGTAGATAGGCGCCGTGGGAATTCTCCAGGATGCCGCTTTGTATCCACGCGGCGACCCGTCCCGCCATCCAGCTCACGACTACCTTGCCGAAACCGTCCTGCGCCGCCAGCGGGTTGGCGTCGAGGAAGTTGTTCCCCGGCAGCTCGAAGCGCGACACGACGCCCGGTTGGATCATGTGCTGCTCGTTGTAGCCGTCGAGCGTGACGACGGCGTCGACGAAATCCGCGTAGAACGAGAACAGGATCATCTGCTGCGGCTGCTTCCACGCGCCGTCGCCGCCGTTCAGCACCAGGAACGGCTTGCCGTTGGGGCTGACATACTTGTTGTTCAGCTCCTCCTCGAGGTAGCGCGGCGCCGGCTTTGGGTACATCTGGCCGAGTTGCGCGGCGACCGAGCCGCCGGTGAGCAGGACGACGTAGCGATCGGTGCGGCGCTGGTCGGGGAAGTCCTCGCCGAACAGGCCGATGTTGTTGACGCCGCGCAGCGAGCAGGGCTGCCCCCTGCTGTGGACGAAAGCCAGGTAGGGGTGCGGGAACAACGTATCGCCGTAGCGGCAGCCGGATTCACGGGCGGCGGCCTCCACGAACGTGTTGGTGTTCTGGGTGAACAACTTTGCAGCAGGCGTGTATTTTCCATCCCGCATCGTCAGCCAGGCGGTGGCGCCGACCTCGAAACAGACGAGCGCAATCGCGATGCCGACCAGAATTGAAACGATCTTCAGCCCGGTGCGCTTAATCACGCTTGCCCCCAGCCCGGCGATTCATCCTGAGAAACTCCATTTGAATTAGCCGAACAGTACACTAATGAGACATGAACGCCCAATGGAGCGAGGATAACTTGATTGCGAGCATGACGGGCTATTCCCGGGCGCAGGGATCGGACGATCGACGGCGCTGGGTCTGGGAGGCACGGAGCGTCAATGGGCGCAACCTGGACATCCGCTGCCGCGTGCCGCAGGGCTTCGAGCGATTGGAAAACCCGGCGCGGACCGCTGTCGGCGGGCGCGTGAAGCGCGGCAATGTTTCACTCACCCTCACCATTGCAAGCGAGCGCCTGAGCAAGCCGCTCAGCATCAACCGGACGTTGCTGGCCGAATTAGGCGCCTTGGTCGAAGAAGTACGCCGCACCACCGGCGCCGCGGCCCCGTCGGCCGATGGATTGCTGCGCGTGCGCGGCGTCATCGAGGAAGAAGAAGACTCCGCGGAGAGCGAAGAGGCGCTGGCGAAACTCGACAAGGCGCTGCAGTCGACGCTCGACGAAGCGCTGAAGAGCCTGGTCTCCGCCCGCGCAGCCGAAGGCAAGGCGCTGGCCGGCGTCATCGAGGGCCATGTGGTGGAGATCGCAAGCCTCTGCACGCGTGCGGCCGAGCGGGCGCAGGCCCAGATGGGCACCGTGCGCCAACGCTTCGAGGGACAGCTTGCCGAACTGCTGGAGCGCGTGCCGGCGCTGTCGGAGGAACGCTTCGCCCAGGAAGTCGCGCTGCTGGTCGGCAAGGCCGACGTGCGCGAGGAACTCGACCGGCTCACCGCCCACATCGCGCAGGCGCGGAGCCTCCTGGCCGATGCGCGGCCCGACAATCCGGTGGGCCGCAAGTTCGATTTCCTCTGTCAGGAGTTCAATCGCGAGGCCAATACGCTCTGCTCGAAGTCTGCCGACATCGAGCTGACGCGCATCGGCATAGATCTGAAAGGCGCCGTAGAGCGCATGCGGGAGCAAGTACAGAATGTCGAGTGATGCCGATGCGCCGATGATCCAGCGGCGCGGCCTGATGCTGGTGCTGTCCTCGCCGTCGGGCGCCGGCAAGACGACCCTGTCGCGGCAGCTCCTGGAGAACGATCCCCACATTCAGTTGAGCGTCTCGTGCACGACACGCGACCGCCGTCCGGGCGAGCAGGGCGGTGTCGATTATCATTTCGTCGATGCCGCGACCTTCCGCGGCATGATCGAGCGCGACGAGTTCCTCGAACATGCCCGCGTGTTCGACCACTACTACGGCACGCCCAGCCAGCCGGTCGAAGAGGCGTTGATGGCCGGACGCGACATGCTGTTCGACATCGACTGGCAGGGCACGCAGCAGCTCAAGGAGAAGGGCCGCGACGACCTGGTGACAGTGTTCATCCTGCCGCCTTCGACGCGCGACCTCGAACGCCGCCTGATCTCGCGGGCGCAGGACGCACCCGATGTCGTGGCGCGCCGCATGGCGAAGGCGGCTGACGAGATGAGCCACTGGGCCGAATACGACTACACGATCATCAACAAGGACATCGGCACCAGCGTGATGCAGCTCAAGGCCATCCTGATGGCCGAGCGGCTGAAGCGCGAGCGTCAGCTCGGCCTGTCGGATTTCGTCAAGGCGCTGCGCGAGGGGCGGTGATCGGCTGGCCGATGCCGGTCTGGCCCTGCGAACGCAGGACGAGCTGGCTCGGCGCATAGGGACGGCCCGAACATTCCGCGATCAGGCGATCGCTTGCGGTCTCGATCGTGCTCTCCAGGCGGCGCATGAAGTCGGCCTTGTCGAGGCCCGTCTCGATGGCGGGCAGGAATTCGATGGCCGCGCAGCCCGGCTTCTTCCACCAGTCGCGGCGGTTCCACAGCAGGCCGACCGACGTCGCCACCGGCGTCACCGGCAGGTTCAAGTCGCGATAGAGATAGAAGATGCCCGAGCGGTAGCGCTCGCGTTCGCCCGGCGACATCAGGTGGCCTTCAGGATAGATCGCGATGTGACGGCCGCTGTCGCAGGCGCGCTTGGCGAACTGCGCCAGGTTCTTGCGCTCCTTGCCGCCGCCGCACGTGTCGACGCGGATCATCTGCAGGCGATAGAGGATTGCGCCGATCAGCGGGTAACGAAACAGCTCCTGCATGGCGACGAAGGCGATGCCGGGAATCTCGGCCGCGAGCAGGATGCCGTCGCATTCGCTTTGGTGCTTGTTGGCCAGCAGCACCGGGCCGTGCTTGGGCAGGTTCTGGCGGCCGCGCACCTCGACCCTCATGCCGCCGATCCAGCGCATGCCCCAGACGACCGAACGGGCCCAGTAGTGCAGCAGGCCGCGTAGCAGCACCGGCGTGGGGATCGGCACCAGCAGGATGCCGAGGATCGCCGCGATCAGGGTGCCGACATAGAAATAGAGATTGAA
>CALROF020000168.1:0-14503 GCA_943369775.1 Reyranella massiliensis 521 | reverse complement strand
TCATCGACAATTTCCCGGTGCGCGCCATGCGCCGGCTGGGCCGCGGCATGACCATTGGCGTCGACATCGACACCGGAGGCGCATTGGCGGCCGGCGCCGACGTCATGGAACCCTGGTCGGCCTGGCAGTTCTTCCGCCGCCTGATCTGGCGGCGCAACGAAACGCTCCCCATCCCCTCGATCGTCGCCATCCTGCTGCGCTCGGCGCTGGTCGCCAGCACAGCACGCGCTGCCCAGGATCGCGCCGCCGCGGACCTGCTGATCGTGCCGCCGATGAATCACATCGATCTGCTCGACTGGACGAGCTTCGATGCCGCCATCGAGCTGGGCTACCGCACCACCATGGAAACCCTCGAAAAGGCGCGATCGCTGCCGGTCGGCGCGCGACTGTTCCTGGCCTAGCGGCCGAACTTTCAACCCTCGAAACCGAACGGGACGCTGGCTTGACACGATCGGCACGCGCGTCTCTTATTTCACCTGACGGTTAATAAGAGATCTCACCATGACCCCAGCCGCCGACCGCCTCAGCTCGACCTTCGCCGCGCTTGCCGACCCGACACGGCGCGCCATCCTGGCCCGCCTGACCTTGGGCGAGACCTCGGTCGGCGATCTCGCGGAACCCTTCGACATGAGCCTGCCGGCGATCTCCAAGCACCTGAAGGTGCTGGAGCGGGCAGGCCTGATCTCGCGCGGGCGCGATGCCCAGAGGCGGCCTTGCCGGCTTGCGGCCGAGCCGCTGCACGAGATTGCCGACTGGGTGGCAACTTACCGGCGGTTCTGGGAACAGCGCCTCGACCGGCTGGAGGACTATCTGCGGACGGCCCAGCAGCCGCCCACCACTGCTCCCGCTTCCACTTCTGCCAAGAAGAAAAGGACGAAGGCCCATGGCCGCAAGAGCAAGTGAACTCGCCGTCCCGCTGCGTCGCGAATTTACGCTGAACCGCACCCTGCGCGCGCCCCGCTCTCTGGTTTTCCGTGCCTTCATCGAACCGGAGCGCATGAAGCTGTGGTGGGCGCCGCGCGGGTTCCACATGCTTTCGTGTGCTCTCGACCTGCGCGAGGGCGGCGCCTGGCGGATGCGCATCAAGAGCGAGGAGACCGGCGCCGTGCAGACCGAGGTCGGCACCTATCGCGAAATCCGCGAGCCGGACTGCCTCGTCTTCACCCACGCCTGGGTGCGTTCCAATGGCACGCTGACCTCGCCGACAGTCGTCACGGTGCGCTTCACCGAGCGTGACGGCATGACCGACGTCACTTTCACGCAAGCCGACTTCACCTCGACGGAATTCTGCAAGTCGCACGAAGACGGCTGGGCAAGCTCACTGGAGCAATTGATCGAGTATGCCCCACGCTTGTGAGCAGGCACCGGAGCACGAGGAAACGCGATGACGGAAAATGCCACGGCGAAGCATCTCGCCACCCTGCAGGACCTCAACCGCAACTACATCAGGTCGGTCGACGAGGCGGACGTGCGCTGGTTCGAGCAGCATCTGGCCGACGATTTCCTCAACACCAATCCCGACGGATCGCGGCTCGGCCGGGCCGCCTTCCTGACACAGATCGGCCGCGGCTCGGCGGTGAAGAACATTCGCGAGCACGACGTGAAGATCCGTCTGCTGGGCGATTTCGCCATCATCCATGCACGCACCAGCTACATCAAACCCGATGGCAGCACGGGCGGCGGCTGGTACACCGACGACTGGCAGCTCCGGCCGGAAGGTTGGCGCTGTGTCGCGGCCCATGTCAGCCGCGGCTGATCACCTTCCCCGCGTACACCTAGAGTAGCCTCCATGTCCCCGAATGCAGGCGCTGATTCGTCGCCGGCCGCCTGGCGAGTCGTTTTCGCCTGCTTCCTCTCCGCCGTCTTTGCCTGGGGTTTCGGCTTCTACGCCCACGGCATCTACATCGTCGAACTGCAGAAAGAGCATGGCTGGTCGACCGGCCTGATCTCCACGATGGTGACGGCGCACTATGTGCTGGGCGCCCTGCTGCTGCCGCGCATCGCCGATGCCATCACACGCTTCGGCCCGCGCGCGGTGTTTCTGAGTGGCCTTGGCATCACGGCGGTGGCGCTGCTGTTGTTGCCTTCAGTCACCGAGCCCTGGCAGCTCGCCGCGCTCTATATCGTGATGGCGCCGGGCTGGAACGCCACCAGCGTCGCGGCGATCGCGTCCACGGTCGGCCAATGGTTCGACAAGAAGCGCGGCCTTGCCCTCAATCTCGGGCTGAGCGGCGCGACCGTGGCCGGCCTCGTGATGGCGCCGGCCCTGCTTGCGACTATTCCCATCATGGGATTCGCCGACGCGTTACGGCTGATCGTGCTGATCTCGCTCGCCATCGCCGGCGGTGCCGTCCTGTTGTTCGTGCGCCGCGGCCCCCTGTCGCCCAAGCCGTTGCCGGCCGGGACGAGCCGGCTGGCGCCACTACGCACTTGGCATTTCTGGAGCATCTCCGCGCCGTTCGCCCTGATGCTCGTCTCGCAAGTAGGTTTCCTCACCCATCTCGTGCCGTTGATCAGCGCGCGCGTCGCTGCCGGTGCGCCGGCGGTCGATCCCGGCCTTGCCGTCGGCATCAATGCCTTCATGGCACTGGTCGGCCGCATCGTGCTCGGTTTCGTCATCGATCGATTCGAGCCGCGGCGTGCGTCGGTCGCCTGCTTCATGGTGCAGGTCGCGGCCATTGCCGTACTGGCCTTCGCCGAAGCTCCGCTGGTGGTCTATGGCGCCTGCGCCGTCTACGGCTTCTCGGTGGGCAACAACATCACCCTCTCGCCGTTGATCGTGCAGCGCGAATACGGTGCCGACCAATTTCCCGCCATCGTCGCGCTTTCGTCTGCCGTGGTGCAGATCGTCTATGCCTTCGGTCCGGGGCTGCTCGGCATCCTGCGCGACGCCTCCGGCGGCTATGGCGTGCCGCTCGCGGTCTGCATGGCGCTGAATGTCACAGCGTCCGTCCTGGTCATGATGCCGCCGCGGGCAATCGCCCAGGATCTGGCTAAGCCAGGAACTTGAGCCCGTTGATCACCTTGTCGATGGTCTTGCGTGGCCCATGCACGCCCAGCCCGACGAAATCCAGGGCATCGGCCGGTGCCGCTGCGACGGCGGCGCGATTGTCGGCATCGTTGGTCGTCTTGAACATGGGCTCGATATAGATCGCGGGCACCAGCTCGCGTGAGAGCGCACGCTGGTGGGTCCGGCGCAGCTCCTCGAGCGTGGCGCCGTAGACGAAGACCGGCTCGCGGATCAGCGGGGAATAGGACCGGCCGGCGCCATCGCTATAGGGCTCCCCCATCAGTTCGGGACGCGTGCCGGCCAACCCGCCGGCGAGAAAGGCTGCAATGTTGGCCAATTGCCAGGCGGCAAGGTCGGCACGCAGGACGAGGGCAGTCTTGGTCTCGTAGATCATGGTCCCCATATGAAGCATGCTGCGCCCACCGTCTTGAACGTTCGTGCATGAGCCCTACTCCTCTCCGCTCCGACCGCATCCGCCTCGACCGCCCTTCGTCGGGTCTGCAACGCTTGACCGCGCGCTTTGGCGGCCATGCCTACGACCCGCACCGGCACGAGACCTACGGGGTTGGCCTCACGCTTTATGGCGTGCAGCAGTTCAACTATCGCGGCAGCCTGCGCGCCAGCCGGACCGGCGACGTTCTGGTGCTGCATCCGGACGAGGCCCACGATGGCCATGCTGGCGAGGGCGGCGCCTTCGCCTATCGCATGCTCTATGTCGACCCGGCGGCGATCTCTCAGGCGCTAGACGAGGCCAGTCCGCCTTTCGTCACCGACGTGGTCACGCGCGACGCCGCCATGGCCGGCTTGATCAACGAAGCCTTTGCCGATTTTCCACGTCCGCTCGAACCCCTGGCGGGCGATGCCACCGTGGCACGGATGGCCGATCTGCTGGCGCGCCGCAGCGACGGCTATCGCCAACGGGCCGCCGGCGCCACGGCAGGACGGGCGATCCATCGCGTTCGTGAATTCCTGGTGGCCGAAGCCCAACGCACGGTTGCCTCGGAGGAACTGGAGCGACTAAGCGGCCTCGACCGATTCACCCTCGCCCGTCATTTCCGCCATACCTTCGGCACCTCGCCGCATCGCTTTCAAGTGGGACGCCGACTGCAGCGGGCGCAATCCATGATCGCCGAAGGTGCTGCCTTGTCGGAGACGGCAGCGGCTACGGGCTTTGCCGATCAGAGCCACCTCACGCGACATTTCTCTGCGCGCTTCGGGCTGACACCCGGACGTTGGGCAACGTTGTCACGCTGTTCCGACCACACCTAGAACCTGGGCGCCTTCGGACGGCAAGATCGACTCAAGCAAAAGCCCCGCACCAATCGGGCGGGGCTCTGCAGAACGTTCTAAGATCGTGATCTTGTGGCCGGGGCTCAGAGCCCGCCGTTCACGACCAGGCACTGCCCGCTGACATAGTCGCTGTCGGGGCTGCAGAAGAGATAGACCGAGCCGGCCGCTTCTTCCGGCAGGCCACCGCGGCCGAGCGGGATCATCTGGTTCATGGCGGCGATGCGGCCACCCTGGACGCCGACCTTGACCTTACGGCCCTGGACTTCGATCTCGCCCGCATCGCCCTGGGAGAGCGGCTGGGTGAGGCGCGTCTGGATGTAACCGAAGGCGACGGCGTTCACGGTGACGTCGTAGCGGCCGAACTCCTTGGCCAGCGTCTTGGTGAGGCCGACGATACCCGCCTTGCCCGCCGAGTAGTTCGACTGGCCGGCATTACCGTTGACGCCCGAGGTCGACGAGATGTTCACGACCTTGCGCACGATACGCTTGCCCTCGGCACGCTCCTTCTCGACAGCCGTGCGGAAATGCTGCTGGAAGGCGCGCAGGACGCGGAACGGCGCGGTCAGATGGACATCGAGGATGGCATACCACTGCTCGTCGCTCATCTTCTGGATGACCGAGTCCCAGGTGTAGCCAGCGTTGTTCACGACGACGTGGCAATCACCGAAGGCATCGACGGCCGTCTTGACGATACGGTCGCCGAAGTCGGGCTTGGCGACGTCGCCGTTGCAGGCCACGGCCTGGCCACCCATCTTCACGATCTCGGCCACGGTCTCCTTGGCCGGTGCATCGTCGATATCGTTGATCACCACCTTGGCGCCGTCGCGCACCAGACGCAGCGCGATTTCCTTGCCGATGCCACGGCCCGAACCGGTGACGATCGCCACCTTGCCATCCATCTGACCCATCTTACGTCTCCTGTTCCTCGGGCTAGGCCAGTGCGACCGTCGCGTTGCCCTGCAACGTGTCCTGGCCGTTCTGGTTGGTGCATTTGACTTCGAGGTCGACCAGCTTCTCGCCGTTGGCCTCGCGCTTGCCCGTGACCTTGCCGCTCACGGTGATGACGTCGCCCACCCAGGTGATCGACGTGAAGCGCGTGCCGAGCCCCCGCACCTGCTTCTGCGGCACCCAGGAGGTGACGATGCGGCCGAGGAAGGCCATCGACAGCATGCCGTGGGCGAAGACGTCCTTGAAACCGAACTTCTTGGCGAAGTCGATGTCGACATGGATGGGATTGTGGTCGCCCGAGCCGCCGCAATAGAGCGCGAGCTGGTGGCGGCTGATCGGCGGCAGCACGATCGGCGTGATCGCGTCGCCGACCTTGACCTGATCGAACTTCGGAGCGGTTGCCATGTTGCCCTCCCTCACTTCTTGCCGGCGTCGGGGTTGCGCACGACCGTGATGCCCTTGGCCTTGGCCACGAGCTTGCCGGCCTGGTCCTTGAGCTCGGTCTCCGAGGCCACGAACCACAGGGCGCCGCCCTTCTTGTCGTAGATGTCGACCACCTTCTGCTGGCAGGTGATCTTGTCGCCGACATGCACGGGCGCGAGATACTCGTAGTGCTGCTCGCCGTGCAGGATCAGGCCGATGTCGACATTGAGCAGGCGCAGGAGCCCGCCCTTGTCGGGATCGTCGTTGGTGACGGCGGTGAGATAAGTCGGCGGCGCCGGGATGGCGCGGTAGCCCTCCTTCTTGGCAGCTTCCTCGTCGACATAGATGGGATTTTCTTCGCCGATGGCCTTGCAGAACAGGCGGATCTTGCCGGCTTCGACGGTGGTGGTGAATGGCTTGAACGTATGACCGATCAGCTTCTTGTCGAGCTGCATGGGCCGCCTCCTCCGTGGTTTGAAAATTAAAAACCCTCTCCCCGGTCCCGAGACCGGAGAGAGGGTTACCCTTGCGGGGTGCTATTCGTAGCGGCCGACGATGGCGACGCTCGACACGTTCTCGCGCGGCGCGCCGCCGAGGTTGTGCGTCATGCCGATCTTCGGGTCCTTGAGCTGGCGAGCGCCGGCACGGCCCTGAAGCTGCAGGTACATCTCGTAGAGCATGCGCAGGCCCGACGCGCCGATCGGATGGCCGAAGCACTTCAGGCCGCCGTCGATCTGGCAGGGGATCTTGCCGTCGGCGTCGTAGAAGCCGTCGAGCACGTCCTTCCAGCCCTTGCCCGTCTCCGAGATGTGCAGGTCTTCCATGGTGACGAGCTCGGTCACCGAGAAGCAGTCGTGCACTTCGAACATCGAGACTTCGTTGCGCGGGTTCTTGATGCCGGCCTCTTCATAGGCCTTCTTCGACGCGATGCGCGTGGTGTGGAAGTAGCTGCCGTCCCACGAGTTGTGGCCCGACTCGGAACCGTTCGACACCGAGAGCTGCAGCGCCTTGACGCTGACGATGTTGGCCTTGCCGAGCGCCTTGGCGATTTCCGGCGTGGTCACGATGGCCGCGGCCGCACCGTCCGACACGCCGCAGCAGTCGAACAGGCCGAGCGGCGAGGCGATCATCGGCGCGTTCAGGATGGTGTCCATCTCGACGGCCTTCTGGAGATGGGCCTTCGGATTCTTGGCGCCATTCTGATGGCTCTTCCACGAGACGTGGCCGATCGCCTTCTTGAGGTCGTCGGCGCTCACGCCGTGCGCCGTCATGTAGGCGGTGGCGAGCTGGGCGAAGTTGCCCGGTGCCGTACCGCTGGCGCTCCACAGCGCCTGCAGCGGACCGCCACGGCCACCCGGCAGACCGCCGTAGCCGGTGTCCTTGAGCTTCTCGACGCCCAGGGCCAGCGCGAAGTCGGCCGCGCCTGAAGCAACGGCATAGCACGCGCCGCGGAAAGCCTCGGTGCCCGACGCGCACATGTTCTCGACATGCGTCACGGGAATGTTGGGCAGACGCAGCGTCGTCGAGAGCGGAATGCCGGACTTGCCGACATGCACCTCGTCGATCGCGGTCGAGAACCAGGCAGCGTTGAGCTGCTTGGCGTCGATGCCGGCGTCGGCGATGGCTTCCTTGTACGCCTCGAGCATCAGCTCCTCGGCGCCGCTGTCCCAGCGTTCGCCGAACTTGGAGCAACCCATGCCGAGAATGGCGACCTTGTCTTTGATACCACGAGCCATTGCAGGTCTCCTTGGTGTTGACGGTTGAACTCTAAACCCTTGACCGGAGGAAGGCGATCAGACCGGAGCCGCCTTCCAGAAGTAACGCTTGAAGCCGCCGCGCATCGTATCGTTGTCGCGGATGCGGAAGGTCATGCGCATCTTGGCGCCGACCTTCACCTGTTCCTTGTCGCTGTCGGTGAAGTCGGCCATGAAGCGACCGCCTTCGGGGAAAGTGATCATGCCGTAATAACCCGGCGGGTCCGGCGAATAGACCAGCGAATCAGCGGTGAACGACATTACGTTCGCCTCCAGCCCTGCCATGGCGTAGGGATCCTGGCTGTCGATGGCATGGCAGTTGGGATTGACGCAGACTTGGCTGCGCGGGAACTGCACCGTGCCGCAGACCTTGCACTTGCCGCCGACCAGTCCGTAGATCATGTCGCGCTTGCGCCACAGCACCGAGAGCGCGGTCTTCTTGTCGAACTCCGCGCGCATGCCCTTATCGATCGGCAGCATCTCGTTGAAAGCGAGGAACTTCATGTAGTTCTTCTCTTCCTTGCGACGCGCCAGCCAGCCCGACAGGCCCTTGCGCTTCGGCAGCTTGGCGTTCTCGGCCGTGACCTCGAACACCAGCACGTCGACGCCCTGGCCGAAGGCCACGACCATGATCTTGTCGCCTTCCTTGGCGGTCTCGAGCGCCTCGACCAGCATGACCAGCGCATGTGCCGAGCCGGTGTCGCCGAGGTTGGCACCAAGAAGATCGCGCACAGCGCCTTCAGCGACGCCGCAGACCTTGGCCATCTGCTTCGGCACGGCCGGCATCGGGCTCGGCATGATGAAGTGGGTGACGTCGCTGCCCTTCAGCTTGCAGGCGGCGAGCGCGGCCTTAATCGCGGGCGGGACGATCTTCGAGTAGCCCTCGTCGCGGATCCAGCGCTCTTCCCAGCCATAGTCGAACTCGGCGTCCTCGCCGCGGAAGTGATCGACGAAATCCATCGACACGGAGTGATGGCCGACCAGCTTGGCGATCACGTTCTCGGTGCCGCAGAGCAGCGCCGCGGCGCCATCGCCGTAGTTCAGTTCGTTGGACGAGGCGACGCGGGCCATCCGCTTGTCGGCAGCGGCGACCAGGGTAGCGTCGCCGCTCTTGGACGCATTGAGACCGGCGATCAGCGCCGAAGTGCCCGCCTTCAGCGAGCCGGCCACATCGGAGGCCAGCAGGTTCTGCTCGATGTTGAGCGCCGTACCGATCACGCCGGCGTTCTGGCGATCCTTGAAGGGATGCGTCGTCGAGGCGAAGTAGATGTTACGGACGTCCTCGGCCTTGTGGCTGGTGAGGCAGTCGCGCGAGGCCTCGACGGCCATCGTGATCGAATCTTCGTCCCAGTTGGCCATCGAGCGTTCGCCCTTGGCGAGGCCACGCAGGCCTGCGGCGAACCACTTGTTGGCGTCGTACACTGCCTGACGGTTGAGGCGCAGGCGCGGCACATAGGCCCCGTAGGCCACGATTCCGACCATCGTTTCTTTCCTCCAACTGGTCCGACGGACCGCCGGCTCCTGCCGGCGGCATTTCATGAATGAGCGTTTATGCTTCGCTCTTAGCGTGCTCGCCTGTGAGGAGCGAGCCGCATTTGCTCATGGCAGCCCCGCCAGCAAAACTATCTTCCGACTTGCGAAACTCCGCCGGCCGCCGGCATCTCGCGCACAAGGTTGCGATAGCCCGCGCCTTCGGGGATGTGCAGGAAGCGCTTGCCGTCTTTCTCCTCGACCCACGGCTGAACCGTGACGATCTTGCGCTCGGCTGCTGCTGCGATTGCACCGGCGACCGTCTTGCCTTCGGCCAGCAACTCCAGGTTCTTCTGAGTCGCGTGCACGAGCGTGCGCTTGCCGGCCTTGGCTTCGTCGATCGCCTCCTGCGCGCCGATCCACACTGAGTCGACCGACTCCGAACCGTCGTGCAGCGCGATCTGGTCCGACGGTGCTTCAGCGAGGAAGAACCAGGTGTCGAAGCGCTTCGGCACGAAGGTCGGCGTGATCCAATGGGCGTAGGGCACCATCAGGTCCGTCGCGATCTCGAGATCCTCGGCCTCGACGAGATCGACGATGCTCGCCTCGTCCTTCGCCAGCTTCGCGCGCCAGCGCTCTTCGATGCCCTTGAGGTCGGCGGCAGCGATCAGCGCCTTCTGGCCGCGCTTGCGCGCCAGCAGGACACCACACTCTTCGAATGCCTCACGCACGCCGGCGATACGGAACTTGAGCTCGGCATCGCCGATCTTGTCGGCGCCGCCGCAGCGGCTGCGCAGCGAGGCCGCGCCGTCGGCATCTTCGAGCTTGCCGCCCGGAAAGACGAGCGCACCGGAGAAGGAATCGATCTGATGATGGCGCACCACCATGAAGACTTCGAGCGGTGAAGCGGCATCACCCGTTTTCGACGGGCGCAGCAGCAACACGGTGGTGGCGGGGCGCGGCGGAGCCGCTTGTTTCTTCAGTTCGTTCATCTTTGCCTGCATACTTGTGACACGAGACTGTCCCATACTAGTCGCGACAGTGCCAACGGCACGGTGTATCCTGACACTGTCCATTCCGCTCTGAAGGAGCACGCCATGACTAATACGGCAAACACGTCCGGCCCCTCCTCTCTCGCCGATGGCCTCAAGGTCCTGCGCGCCAAGTGGGGTTGGATCGTCGCCCTGGGCGTCGTCTTCCTGATCGCCGGCGTCGTCGCGCTGGGCAGCGTGGTGGTCGCCACGGCCTCGGCGGTGATGATCGTCGGCATCATGATGATCATGGGCGGTGCAGCCGAACTGATCGCCGCGTTCGGCGTGAAGGACTGGAAGCGGTCGCTGTTCTGGGGCCTGCTCGGTATTCTCTATGTCGCGGCGGGCATCATCGCGATCCTCAATCCCTTCGCGGCAGCCACGATCCTCACCCTGATGCTGGGCGCGGCGCTGGTCGTCGGCGGCGTACTGCGCATCTTCCTCGCCTTCGAAATGCGAAGCGCCGGCAAGCCCTGGGGCTGGGTCACCTTCTCCGGCCTGATCACCCTGCTGCTCGGCATCATGATCATCGTGCAGTGGCCAGCTTCCAGCTTCTTCGTGCTGGGCATCTTCCTTGGCATCGACCTGATCTTCATCGGCTCGGCCTGGATCTCGATGGGCCTGGCGCTGAAGCAGCGGGCGTAAGACGGACGCGCGCAAATGCGGAAGGTCTGGATCGAGGTCGCGCTGAACGGCGCCTGGGGCCGCAAGCTTCAGCCGGGCATTCCTGAAACGGTCGACGCGATCGTCGCGGAAGGGGTCGCCTGCGCCCGGGCCGGCGCAGGCATCGTCCATACCCACGCCTATACCGCCGACGGGAAGCCCACCTCCGACTGGCAGGTCTATGCCCGGATCATCGAAGGCATCCGGGCAGAGATCGACGTTCCGGTCTATCCCTCCTACCCGCCGATCCCGCGCGCCGGCATGGACGCCGCGACGCGCTTCGCCCATGTCGAGGCGCTGGCAACGCGCGGCCTGCTCGACTTCGCCGTCGTCGATCCGGGAAGCGTCAACTTCACGACGACCCACACGACGACGACAGCCAAGCCGGCCGGCACCTATCTCAATCCCGAAGACCATGTCCGGCACGCGCTCGCCTTCGCCGCGCGCCAGGGGCTGCATCCGGCTTTCGCGATCTACGAACCCGGCTTCACGCGCGCCGGCGCAGCGCTTGCACGGGCCGCCGGCGTCAAGGCGCCGGTCTATCGTTTCATGTTCTCCGACAAGTTCGCCTTCGGCTTTCCGCCGAAGCCTTACGCGCTCGCCGCCCATGTCGCGCTTCTCGAAGAGTCGGCAGCCGGTGCGCCCTGGATGATCGCGGGCCTCGCTGTCGACGTCCGGCCGCTGATTGCCGAGACCGTGGCGCGCGGTGGTCATGTGCGTGTCGGGCTGGAAGATGCGCCGCTGGGTTCGTCGATGAGCAACGTCGCCTGGGTCGAGGCGGCGGCAGAGCTGGTGCGCGACAGCGGCGCCGAGCCGGCCTCTGGCCCCGACGTGCGAAACGCCTTGCAGGCGCTGCCCGCCGCCGCCTGACGTCAAAGCCCTCTGCACATTTTGCATGCGCCGGGCAGGCCGGCGCAGTGTAGCGTCGAGCCCACGCTTCCCGGGAGGAAACGATGGGCTACGACCTCGTCATCAAGAACGGCATCGTGGTCGACGGTACAGGCGCGGCGCGCTACCAGGCCGACGTCGCGATCGCCGACGGCAAAGTGGCTGAAATCGGAAAAGTGACGGAAGGCGCGAAGCGCACCATCGATGCCCACGGGCTCGTGGTCGCGCCGGGCTTCGTCGATCCCCACACTCACTACGATGCGCAGATCTGTTGGGACGGCGCCGTCACGCCCTCCTCCTGGCACGGCGTGACGTCCGTGGTGATGGGCAACTGCGGCGTCGGCATCGCGCCCTGCAAGCCCGCGACGCGCGAGATCGCGATGAAGGACCTCGTAAACGTCGAAGGCATTCCCTTCGACGTATTGAACAAGGGCATCACCTGGGATTGGGAAACTTTCCCCGAATTCATGGACGCCGCCGCGGCACGCAAACCGTCGCTCAATCTCGCCTTCATCGCACCGCTGACGCCATTCCGTCACTACGTGATGGGCGAGGCTTCGATGGAGCGCGCGGCCACCGCAGAAGAGACGGCGCAGATCGCCGCTCTCATCGGTGAAGCCGTGGATGCGGGCGCGCTGGGTTTCTCCTCGACCACGCTCAACCAGCACATGGGCTTCGAGGGCAAGCCGCTCGCCTGCCGCAACGCCAGCCGCGAAGAGATGAAGGCCTACGCCAACCAGCTCAAGCAACGCGGCAAGGGCGCCATCGAGATCGCGCTGACCCGCCAGGTCGGCGTGCTGGAACAGGACCAGTGCGAGCTGCTCGACTTCCTGCTCGAAGAGAGCGGCCGGCCCGTCACCTTCATCGCGCTGTTCGATCGTGACGACATTCCCGAAGCGGTGCGCGACACCTTGCGCCGCGCGGCGCCGATGATCGCCAAGGGCGCACGGCCGCAGACCTCGCCGCTGCCGCTGACGCGCGAATGCAACATGGACAATCCCTTCGCCTTCGCCGCCTTCCCATCGTGGAAGCGGGTGTTCGCCGACACGGCGAAGGACGTGCAAAAGAAGGTCTATGCCGACCAGACCTTCCGCGATCAGTTCCGCCATGACCTCAAGAGCCCGACCGGCTTTAGCGACTGGCGGCGCATGGTCGTGCACAACGTCAATAACCCGGCGCTGAAGCAATGGGAGCGCAAATCGATCGCCGAGATCGGCCAGGCGCAAGGCAAGGACGGTGTCGATGCCTTCCTCGATCTCGTGCTGGCCGACAATCTCGAAGTTGAACTCACCATCTCCTCGTGGAACACGCGCGAGGACCGCATGCGCGAGCTGCTGAACAACCCGGCCATCCTGATGGCGCTGGGCGATGGCGGTGCGCATGTCGACATGCTGTGCGACGCTGGCTACCCGACCTACCTGCTGGGAACCTGGGTGCGCGAGAAACAGGCGATCACCCTCGAAGAAGGTGTGCGCAAGCTCACCTCCGATCCCGCCGACCTCTTCGGCCTCAAGGATCGCGGCCGTCTCAAAAAGGGAGCACCGGCCGATGTCGCAATCTTCGATCCCGACCGCATCGGTTCGACCAACCACGGCGAACGCCGCCACGATCTTCCCGGCGGCGCCAAGCGTATCGTGATGCCGTCGAAGGGTGTCGAGTACACGGTGGTCAATGGCGCCGTAACCTGGGAACAGGGCAAGCTCACCGACGCGAAGGCCGGCACGGTGCTGCGCGGCTGACGTCACCACTCCACTCATGGATCATCATCGCCCCCTTTTTGCCTCCGTCGCGACTTGAAACCGACACACGATCCAATCCCTAATGTTTCTACTTTCAGTGGCATGAAATTAACGAGCCACTAAGGGGATGCGGGGGATGGATACGATGGTGAGCAAATCAAGCGTGCGCCTGCAGGCAGGCGCGCTGGCCGGCTTTCTGCTGCTGCTTCCTCCCCTCGTCGGACCTGCCAATGCGGACACTTGGAAGGCGGACATGCAGCTCGACAGGGCGCGCTCCGCGGGCCTCTGCCTGAAAGGCGCCGAGAACACCTACACTCTGGATCTGACGGGCGGTACGCTCATTGGAAAAGCGAGCATCAATTCGTTCCGCGTCCGGGTCGCAGCCGACGGAACGGTGCGCGACGACTTCCTCGCGGAACTCGACCAGGGATTGAACTCGACCGTGACGACCAAGCTGCAGAAATTCACGGTCACCGGGAATGCCCAGACACGCGACCTCGAACTTGGCTGGCCGGCGAGCGCCTGCATCTGGAAGCTGAAGCCGCGCGGCTGATGGCGCCCCGGGGGTGATCGGGTAGCGGACAATTGCTACGATCGCTCGTTGCGATCGGGCGCCCCGCGTCCCTACCCCTGACGGAGATACAGTGCAGACCACCCCGCTTTCGGACGACATCAAGCAGGCCCTGTCCAAGGTGACGACGGCCAGCATCACGACGATCTTGCTGAAGAAGGGCCTGCGCAATGTCTGGATGCGCGGCACACGGCCGATCAAGCCCGGCCAGGGCCGACTTGTAGGACGCGCCTTCACCCTGCGGTTCGTTCCGGCGCGTGAAGACCTCGCCACACCGGAGAGCTGGGGCTCACCCATTTCGACGCGCGCCGCAATCGAGGCGATGCCCGAGGGCGCCATTGTCGTGGCCGACTCCATGGGCACCGTCGACGCCGGCATCTTCGGTGACATCCTGTGCGCGCGCATGGCCAAGAAGAAGGTCGCGGGGCTCGTTACAGACGGTGTGATGCGCGACATGGCCGGCGTGCTCGCAACAGGGCTTCCCGTCTGGTGCCAGGGCGCCGCGGCGCCGCCTTCCGTCGCCGGGCTGACCTTCGTCAACTGGCAGGAGCCGATCGGCTGCGGTGGCGTGGCGGTGTTCCCCGACGACGTGGTGGTCGTCGACGATGACGGCGCCGTGCTCATTCCCAAGGCGCTGGTCGAGGCCGTCGCCAAGGAAGGCCAGGAGCAGGAACGGCTCGAAGGCTGGATCATGTCGGAGGTGGAACGCGGCGTGC
>CALROF020000167.1:0-14513 GCA_943369775.1 Reyranella massiliensis 521 | reverse complement strand
CGCCTTCGGGATTGAAGCCATGGGCGCCGAACGGCGAGGTCCCGGCGGTACCGATCCACTTGCTGCCGCCCTGGTGGCGCTTCTGCTGCTCCTCGAGACGCTTCTTCAGCGTCTCCATGAGCTTTTCCCAGCCGCCCATCGCCTCGATCTGCTTCTTCTCTTCCTCGGTCAGAAGCTTCTCGGCAAGCTTGCGCAACCACTCCTCGGGAATCTCGGCTGCGATGCCTTCTCCGGGCACCGCCTCGAGGCCCTTGAAGATATGGCCGAAGACCTTGTCGAATTTGTCGAGGTTGCGCTCGTCCTTCACCAGGATGGCGCGCGACAGGTAGTAGAAATCGTCGACGCTGAAGTCGGACACGCCCTTGTCCATGCCTTCCATCAGCGCGAGATACTCCTTGATGGAGACCGGCACCTTGGCCTGACGCAGTTCGAGGAAGAAGTTCACGAACATCGCGATCTCCTCTTGGCTACCGGGGGCGTTACTGGCGCTGCTCCCGCCGCGCCATGAAGGCCAGACGCTCAAACAGGTGCACGTCCTGCTCGTTCTTGAGCAGCGCGCCATGCAGTGGCGGGATGAGCTGCTTGGAGTCTTTGGAACGCAGCGCGTCCGGCGACATATCCTCGACCATCAGCAGCTTCAGCCAGTCGAGCAGTTCCGACGTCGACGGCTTCTTCTTGAGGCCCGGCACTTCGCGGATGTCGTAGAACACGTTAAGCGCCTCGCGCAGCAGGTTGCGCTGCAGGTCGGGGAAGTGGACATCGACGATCTGCGTCATCGTCTCGCGATCGGGGAAGCGGATGTAATGGAAGAAGCAGCGGCGCAGGAAGGCGTCCGGCAGTTCCTTCTCGTTGTTCGAGGTGATCATCACGATCGGGCGCTGCTCCGCCTTGATCGTCTGCTGCGTCTCGTAGACGTAGAACTGCATGCGATCGAGCTCGAGCAGCAGGTCGTTAGGGAACTCGATGTCGGCCTTGTCGATCTCGTCGATCAGCAGGATCGGCCGGGTCTCGGCGGTGAAAGCCTCCCACATCTTGCCACGCTTGATGTAGTTCGAGATGTCCTTCACGCGCTCGTCGCCCAACTGGCTGTCGCGCAGACGCGAGACGGCGTCGTACTCGTAGAGGCCCTGCTGCGCCTTGGTGGTCGACTTGATGTGCCACTCGATGATCGGCGCGTTCAGTGCCTTGGCGACTTCATGCGCCAGCACGGTCTTGCCGGTGCCCGGCTCACCTTTGATGAGCAACGGACGCTGCAACGCGATAGACGCATTCACGGCCACGCGCAGGTCGTCGCTGGCAACGTAGGAGTCGGTACCGGTAAATTTCATGGTGCAAAATCCAGATTTCACGAGATCAGTGAAGATCACCCTAGAGGGGTGATTTGGGGCCAGCAAGACCGCGCGCGCAGGTCAGCCGCCCGCGCGGACGATGAAATAGACCAATGCCGCCGATACCAGCAGCAGCGATATCGCGAGGCGGTTCGAAACGAAAGTAAGCTTCGGCGTGGCAGCGCCCGGCTCGACCACGTCGTCGGCCGGCTTGCGTCCGCTGAACATGGCGCCGATCAGGTTCTGCCGTTTCCAGACGAGATAAAAGACAACAGCCAGGACATGCAGCGCGACCAGGATCAGCAGTACGTTGATCCAGAACGAATGAAAGGCGGTGGCGCGCTCGACCCATTTGTCGGCGACCTTCAACGCCAAGGGGCCGTTCACCATGCCCATGTCGGTGTCGGCCGCAAAGAGTCCGGTCGCAGCCTGCGCCAGGACGGCGAGCATCATGACGACGACCATAGCGCCGCCCAGCGGATTGTGACCGGCATCGCGCGGACGGCCGCGGCCCAACAGATGACCGAGATGCGTCAACGCAGCTCCGGGCCCTTTGAGGAAACTCGAGAAGCGTGCCGTCGTGCTGCCGAGGAAGCCCCAGGCAATGCGGAAGAACAGCAACGTCAGGATCGCGTAGCCGGACCAGAAGTGTAGCTTCATCCAGTCACCGCCGGCGCGGGCGGTGAAATAGGAAACCACGAGCAGCAGCGCGAGGGTCCAATGGAAAAGGCGGACGGGAACATCCCAGACGAGGATCCGTGTCGAAGTCTTGCCGGCCATGCGCTCGTCGTCTCCTTTTCACGGCCATTGTCAGGCCGGTGTCACTTCATGCAAGTCCCAGCACACGCAGTCGTGATGGGGCGTTCCGCAGAAGTCCTGTTCGCTTCTGCCTCAACCTCTGCAACAAATACCCCATCGGCTAGGCATAAATTGCCCGTCGATTGTTTGAATTGATAGGGGATGGCCAATGAGGAAGACTCTGGTTGTGGCACTGATCGGCGCGCTTGCTGCCGGCGCGATGGTGGGCGGCGCGACAATCGCCATGGCCCAGGGCGACGTGATCGCCGAGCGCAAAGAGAACCGCAAGCAGGCCGCCGCCGCGATGCGCGCGATCAAGGGCATCATCGACACCAAGGGAGCGACCAGCGGCGCCGTCGAACAGGCCGCCAAGCTCAAGACCCTCGAAGCCTCGTTCGTGAAGATGTTCCCGGCCGGCTCCGACAAGGGCGAGACCAAGGCCCTCCCTGCGATCTGGACCGACATGGCGGGTTTCCAAGCGGCCAACAAGGCAGCCGATGTTGCCTACGACAAGCTCGCCGCCGCGGCCGGCTCGGGCAATCTCGAAGCCCTGACGGCGGCTTTCGGCGAGACCGGCAAGGCCTGCGGCGCCTGCCACGACAAGTTCCGCGCCAAGGCGAACTGAAGCCAGGCGACGTTTACTCTTTCATGACGAAGGCGACGGCATTGCCGTCGCCTTTTTCTTTGCCGAAACGGAAGAGGCCGGCCGCGTAGGGGACGGCCGGCCTCCGCAGTGGCCCGTGACTGGTGTGGGAGGTTTGAAGCGAAGCCTTGGGGTGTTCGGAGTCTTCGCCTCGGTGGCTGACTAGGCCACCGCCACGGGCTGATGGGGAACGGTAAGCGCCTGCAGGACGATCGCCTGTGCGGTGAAACGCCAGGTCCGCGACGCGTGCACCGGCGACAGGCGAAGCTGTTCGCGCATGTTCATCCAGCTATCGAGACCAAAGGCGAGATCGAGTGAATCGAGCACGAGATCGTGCGCCCCTGTATCGAGATTGCTGAGTTCAGCCTCGAACCATCCGGCGAGCCGCTCCCGCAGAAGCCGGCGAAGTTGCACGACCCCCGAGCCGACCGCCGGCGCCACGCTGCGCACCCGCTCGGCGAAGTGCCACACCGGCAGCCACTCCTCGAAAAGTTGAGCGCGGTCGGCGACCAGCAATTCGATGCGGTTGGCCAACGGCGCTGCGGCATCTATCGGGCGGTTCCCGTCGAATGCGCGGCTGACTGCGAGATCGAACGCGGCTGCGTAGAGATCGGCCAGGCTGGTGAAATGCTGAAAGAGAGCGCGGCTCGAAACGCCGGCGATGGTGGCGATGGCAGCAGATGTCGGTTCGACATCGCCAGCCTGGATGAGGTCCAGAGTGGCTTGGATCAACGCTTGACGGGTTCGCAAGCCACGAACGATGCGGCCATCCTGCGAGCGCGATACGTCGACTGGGAATCCGATAATTTTCATGGGGAAACCAATAGAATAAAAACAACTTTAATGTCCAAACGATAAACAGGTCGCCGGCAGGCTGTAATCTGCAAAAATGCATATCTAGACAAAGTCGATGCCTGATTTTGCTGTGTTTTTTTTCCGAGATAGGCGTTTTTGGGGGGTCTGACGTTGCATCCGGCACGCAGGATGCTACCTTCCGGCTAGAGCGGTTTCAGCGCATTGGCCAAATTCCATAAGGCGACGGCAAGGTTCGCAGGGCAGAGCCAGAAATACGAAAGGCCGGCCGCTTGGGGAACGACCGGCCTTCCTTAGAAACCCGCCTGGGTGTGGGGTTGTCGAAGCCTTGGGGTGTGTGGGAAGGGGCTTCAACGAGCGGCTTGGGAGGCCGCCGGCGGGTATGAGAATTTCGGGTTGGTACGGCGCGCCGTAGAAAGCGCAGCCAGCTCTGAGTCGAAAATCCTTCCGGATATGAATTGCAGCGACGGTCGAACGTCTCTTATGACCGCAACCTAACAAATGCCGGCCAACCTCCGTTAGTTGCAAAATTGCATATCTGAATTTGGAGGGATCGGCAAAATCCTAGGAAATCCTGCACATTTTGCTCATCAGATAGTCAGGAAGGGGAGTGCAGACTCCACGCGCATTGTCTCCCTCCCGGCGAAAACCCCTTACAATACAATAGATTAGGTGAATTCCCTCGGCGTGGAGTGAGCAAAACTCGATGCAATAAGTGAGTCATGGAGCGCGGAACAGCCGCACTTCGTGTTTCGGCCCTAATTCCATGCTAGACGACGCCGCGTCATGACAATTCCGGCCGGCACGACCGGCTACAGACACCGGGAGCTTCTCCGTGCGCTTTGTCCGTTCTTACCGCGCTCTTCTTCCCCTGGCCGGCGCTGCCCTGATGCTGGGCGCCCTCGCCCACCCCGCCTCTGCCAACATGGAAGAGGCCGTGAAGGCATTGCAGGCCGGTGATGTCGTCGCAGCCGAGAAAGACCTGCAGGTCCTCGTCAAGGAACGCGATCCGCGCGCCCAGTTCCTGCTTGGCCTCTACATCTACGGCAATGCGGAATCCAAGCTCTTCGACCTCAGTAAGGCCGCGCCGCTCCTGCTCGACGCTTCCGAACGCGGCTATCTCCCGGCGATGATCCCGCTGGCCGGCGCCTATGCCGAGGGCAAGGGCGTGCCGAAGAGCCTGGTTGAGGCCTACAAGTGGTGCGCCATCGCCGAGAAGTGGAACGTGCCCAATGCCCAGATCGCCCTCGATCAGGCAGCCCGTGAACTGAAACCCGACGAAGTCGAAAAAGCCAAGGCGGCGGCGGCTGCCTTCCAGTTCAAGACGAAATGATTGTCGCGCGAGCGGCGCTGATCGCGGCGCTGCTCGTCGCGAGCACGGCCGCTCAATCTCAGCAAAGCGATGCGTCTGACGTCGCCGCACCATTGCGCCCGGCCGTCATGGCCTATCGCCAGGGCAACGTGGCCTCGGCCGAACAAGCCTTGCGCTCCCTGCGCACGCCCAGCGCCGATGCGGATGCCTGGCTCGGCGCCATCCTGATCGAACGTGGCGCTACGGCCGAAGGACTCCGGCTGATCCAGCGCGCGGCGGATGCCGGATCGAGCGAGGGTCAGCATCGACTGGGCTTGATCTATGCCCGTGGCGATGCAGGCCAGCCGCGCAACGATGCGCGTGCCGCGGAACTCTTCACCAAGGCGGCCGAGCAAGGCCATCGCCGCGCCCAGACCAATCTCGGCCTGCTCTATCTTCGCGGTCAGGGTGTGCCGCGCGACCTCGTGCAGGCGCGAGCCTGGCTCGAGAAGGCCGCCTCCGACGGCGACCCCTATGCGATGTACACGCTGGGCCGCGCCATGGACGAAAGCGCGCCGCCGGTCGCGGCTGACGCGACTCGCGCGGCCGATCTGTTCCGCCGCGCCGCCGAGAGGGGCCATCCCATGGCCGCCTTGCGCTATGGCCTCGCCCTGTCCGAAGGCGCCGGCGTCAAGAAGGACCTCCCGGCGTCGCATCGCTGGCTGGTGCAAGCGCAGGAGAATGGCGTCCCCGAAGCTGCACTTGCGCTCGGCGACATTGCCGTGCGCATGCCCATGCAGCGCGACAAGGCCGCCAACGACAAGGCGCTGAAGATTGCCATCGCCTGGTATGAGACCGCCGCAAACGGCGGCGTGCCGTCGGCACAGTTCAAGCTCGCCAACGCCTATCTTGGCGGCGTCGGTGTCCCGCGCGATCCGGGGCAGGCGCAGCTCTGGTACAACCGCGCGGCCCAACAGGGCCTCACCGAAGCGCAGCAGGCGCTGGGCGTCATGCTGCTGAGTGGCGCGGGCGGCGCCACCGATCCGGCCGAGGGCTACAAGTGGTTGCTGCTTGCCGAACGCAGCGGCCGCCCCGATGCCAGCGCAGCTCGCGAAAAACTCGCCGACAAAGTCACCGATCGTGACCGCAGGCGCGCGGAAGCACTCGCCCAAGCCTTCAGGCCGACGTCCGAGCTGACGCGCGACGATGGCCAGCCACGCCTCATGGCGCCGCGCCGCTAGAGGTTTGCGCCGGTGGAAACGCCGCCCAGCGCAGCGCGATCGACGCGCCCCGAAGTCACTCTCGCTGTCTGCCGCGGCACCTGCAGGCTGCTGCGTCAGGCCGGCTACTCCGTCCTGCTCGAACTGCCGCTGCCCGACGGCCGCCGCGCCGACATCATGGCCATCGCCGCCAACGGCGAGCTGACGATCGTCGAGGTGAAGTCGTCGATCGAGGATTGGCGCGTCGATCAGAAATGGCCGGACTATCTTGCCTGGTGCGACCAGCTCTTCTTCGCCGTGCCGATCGACTTTCCGCAGGAGCTGATTGCCCAGGAGGTCGGGTTGATCGTAGCCGACGCCTACGGCGCCGAGATCCTGCGCCGGCCCATGCGACAACCGTTGGCCGCGGCCCGGCGCAAATCGCTGCTGATCGACTGCGCACGCCTCGCGTCGGAGCGGCTCGCCCGACTCAACGATCCGGACTTCGCCGACTTCACCTAGAAGCGTTGGGTGCCCGTCCGCGGCTCGCCTCCGCCATGCGGATGCGGGCATAGGCCATGACCTCCGTCGGTGGCCCGACTCTCTCGATGCGGCCATCCATCACCAGAGCCACGCGATCGGCGATCGCCAGCGGTGCGAGTCGATGAGTGATCATGATCACCGTGCGACCGCGCGTGTTGCCCTTGAGCTGGCGCAGGAGCTGTTCCTCGGTGGCAGGATCGAGTGCACTGGTGGCTTCATCGAGGATCAGGATGCGCGGGTTGCGGATCAATGCGCGCGCAATGCAGAGGAGCTGGCGCTGGCCCGTCGACAGTCCCTGCCCGCGCTCTCCCAGAACGGTGTTGTAGCCCTGAGGCAGGCGTTGGATGAACTCGTGTGCGCCCACGAACTTGGCGACTGCCACGACGCGACCAGGATCTTTATCGGCAACGCCCATCGCAATGTTCTCGCGCACCGAACCCGTGAAAAGCTGGACGTCCTGCGGCACGGCGCCGATCTGCGCGCGCAACTGCGCCGGCGAGATGTGAGCGATGTCGGTGCCGTCAACCAACACACGGCCATCGGCTGGCTGCACCAGGCCCTGGATCAGATTGGCGATCGTGCTCTTGCCCGAGCCGGAGGGCCCGACGATGCCCAGGATCTCACCGGCGACGATGCCGAGATCGGCTTCGCGCAAGATGGGAGGTGCGCGTTCATCGGCGCGATAGGTCACGCGTTCAAGAGTGATATCGCCCGCCAACGCCGGCATGGGTGCAAACTCGCCGGGTGGACTTTCCACCGGTTCGTTCATCAACTCGTCGATGCGCTTGAAAGCGGCACCCACGGCCTGGAGCTGATGCCAAGCGCCAACCAGTTGCCGCATCGGCTGCAGTGCGCGCGTCGCCAGCATGTTGGCCGCGATCAGGCCGCCGATCGTCAACCTATGGTCGGCGACCTCGCTGATGCCGATCACGACGATGATGAGCGATGCCACGAGCTGCAGGGTTCCCGAGGCGCTGGCGGCAATATTGGCGAGGTTGTTGGCACGCAGGCTGGTATGGGCCGATTGCTCGACCCGCGCCTGCCAGCGCTTCTCGACCTCGGCTTCGAGGCCCAGCGCCTTGATCGTGGCGGCATTGGCGACTGTTTCGGTCAGCGTCGAGCTCTTGGCCGCGAGCGCCTGGAAACTTTCATCCGCCAGCCGGCGCTGTGCGCGATGCATGGCGAGCGACACGCCGATCAGCACGGGAATGGCCGCCGCCGCGACCAGGCCCAGGATCATGTTGATGGCAAAGGTGGCGATCAGGAACAGCGCCACGAACAATAGATCTATCGCCAACACCGGCATCTGGCCGGTGAGGAAAGAGCGCAACACGTCGAGCTGACGCAACCGCTCGGCGATGACACCCGATGGTGTGCGCTCGAAGTGCCGGTAAGGCAGGGCCACGAGGTGATGCAGCACCTCCGCGCTCATCAACGCGTCGAGCCGAGCGCCGGTCCGGGCCGACAGCCAGCCACGCGACACGCGCAGGCCGAAATCCGCTGCATAGGCCACCAGCATGCCGATGCAGAGAACGGTCATTACCGACGACAGACTCTCCGGCGGATTCCGGCCGATCACCGTGTTGACCGCCAGCATCATGAAGAGCGGCGTCAGAAGCCCCAGCACGTTGATGAGGAACGAGGCCGCCGCGAGCCTCAGCACGACAGGCCGTACACGTTTCCAGAACGGCGCGTACCACTGCTCCGATGCCTGCTGCAGTACGGGCTCGCGCAGCGCCAGGGCGCGCGAGCCAAGCGCCATCATCGCCTCGTCACCGAGCTGCCAGGCACGTCCTTCGACGACATCGAGAACGGTCCAGCGATGGGCCCGCCCGGCAACCACGACATGGACCGTCCGATCGGGCGCCAACAGGGCGAAGGGCAGCGGCAGTTCGTCGAGTCTGGCGGCGTCGAGGTCGACAGCCTCGGCGACAAAACCCAGCCGCTTACCGGCCGTCAGGAAGGCAGTTTCATCGAGGCCCGAGGCCGGCACCACAGTAAGACGGCGCACATCGGCTTCGCCCACCGGCCGGCCGACCTGCTGGGTGATGTACAGCAGGGCCCTCATGAGCGAGTCGACATGGGGACGGCTCGCGCTGTCCCACAGGGACTGCTGGAAGCCGCCGTTCTCAAGCGGAGCCATTTCCGAAGCGTACCCGGAAAGGCGTTAAGACTCAATTTGTTGCAGGCGAGTCCTCAAGCAAAAGGCGCACGAGCCAGGGCCCGCGCGCCTTTCGAAGACTATGTCTGCCGCTTTAGCGGGCGCCGAAAGCGCGCTTCAGCTCGGGCACGAGGTCGGTGCGCTCCCACGAGAAGCCGCCGTCCTTCTCGGGCTTGCGGCCGAAGTGGCCGTAGGCCGCGGTGCGACGGTAGATCGGCTTGTTGAGTTCCAGCGAACGGCGAATGTTGGTCGGCCGCAGCGGGAAGAGATCCGAGAGGACCTTCTCAAGCTTGCGCTCGTCGACCTTGCCGGTGCCCTGCGTGTCGACATAGAGCGACATCGGATCGGCGACGCCGATCGCATAGGCCACCTGAATCAGGCAGCGGTCAGCGAGGCCCGCGGCAACGACGTTCTTGGCGAGATAGCGCGCAGCGTAGGCGGCCGAGCGGTCGACCTTGGTCGGGTCTTTGCCCGAGAAGGCACCGCCGCCGTGCGGCGCGTAGCCGCCGTAGGTGTCGACGATGATCTTGCGGCCCGTTAGTCCGCAATCGCCATCGGGACCACCGACGACGAAGTTACCCGTCGGGTTGACGAAGAAGTCGGCGGCCTTCTTGGGCATCCAGCCCTTCGGCAGCGACTTCTCGACGTGGCCCGCGATCATCTCGCGGATCATGCCCGAGTTGTACTTCTTGCCCTTCTTGTTGGCTTCGCGGTGCTGCGTGGAAACCACGACCTTGGTGGCGCCGACGGCTTTGCCGTCGATGTATCGCACCGTCACCTGGCTCTTGGCGTCGGGCTGCAGGTCAGGCAGCTCGCCCGAGCGACGCGCCTTGCTCAGCACTTCGAGAATCTTGTGCGAGAAATAGATCGGGGCCGGCATGAACGAGCCCTTCTCGTACTCTTCGCTGTCGCGGCAAGCGAAGCCGAACATCAGGCCCTGGTCGCCCGCGCCTTCCTGCTCGCCGAGGTTGCCGCCCTTCTTCTTGGCATCGACGCCCATGGCGATGTCCGGCGACTGGCCGTGCAGCAGCACGTCGATGTCGGCGCCGTGGAAGGAGAAGCCGTCCTGGTCGTAGCCGATGTCGCGCACGACATTGCGGGCAATCTCGGAGATGGCTTCGCGATTGACGATGGTGTGCTTGCCGTACTTCTTCATGTACGGCTCGGACGCACGGCCTTCGCCGGCAATCACGATCTTGTTGGTCGTCGCCAGCGTCTCGCAGCCCAGACGGGTGTTGGCGTGGCTGTCATCGGCATGGCCGAGCTTCACGTCGTTGGCGATGAACGCATCGAGGATCGCGTCCGAGATCTGGTCGCAGACCTTGTCCGGATGGCCTTCGGAAACCGATTCGCTGGTAAAAATATAGTCTTTGAGCGCCACTTTAAGCCCTCCACGGTTGTCGCTGGACTCCCGGGCAGGGCGGAAGGACCGCCAACGTCCGGCTTAGCCTTTATTAGCGCGGTGGCAAGTCGTCCAAATCCGTCCGCGGCGACTTCGACCATCGAAGCCGCGCCGTTAAAAACTCCAACTGACAGGAGAAATCAAGAGGGTCGCACGTCCCAGGCGGTGGCTTTTCGGCGACTAGTCCTTGTTGCGACCCTTGCGGCCGCCGAGAACTTCGGCGTGGCTGGCGGCTCCGATCGCCTTGACCATCTCGAAGATGCGCTTGCGCACGCGGCTTTCGCGAATCTTGTAGTAGGCGCGCACCAACTCCAGCGTCTCGCGCTTGATCAGCGGATCCTTCTCCTGCTCGAAGGGTGTGGCTGCCTCGCCGAAGCCGCTCTTGCGACCACGGCCTGACATCGGCCGGCCAGCCAGGGCATTCGACGGCATTTCGTCGAAGAAATAGGAAACAGGAACATCCAGTACCTTCGCGAATTCGAAGAGCCGGCTGGAGCCAATGCGGTTGGAGCCGCGTTCGTACTTCTGAATTTGCTGGAAGGTGAGGCCGACCGCCGTCCCGAGCTTCTCCTGGCTCATGCCAAGGAGAGTACGTCGCTGGCGCATACGCGCTCCGACGTGAACGTCAACGGGATGCGATCTCGCCATGGGGTCACCATCCTTCCGGATACAATCACGAGGTAAAACGCCGCTTCGGCACAAAAGTGCCCAGCGGGTCCTGTTATACCGTCCTGACTTCACATGTGCAGAAATGCATATCTACGCGAGCAGGCCGCATATCACTTTAACTCCTTCCGAGTACAATGCAAGCCGAACCTTGTTCGTTAAACGTCTGAATTCCTATGCATTTTCACCATCACCGAAACGAGATGAGACAATCAGCACAATCGTAGCGACTGCAAAAAGGGCGAGCAGGACCCAGTCGCCCCACCGCCCATAGGGCGTGATGCCGCGGGCCCTCGGAAGCGGGTGATCGATGATCCCCTCCTGCTGCATATCGAGTGACGCGAGCACCCGGCCATAAGCATCGATTATGGCTGATACGCCGGTGTTGGCCGCACGGATCATCGGCAGCCCCTCTTCGATTGAACGCATGCGGGCGCTGGCGAGGTGCTGGTAGGGTCCACTCGACAGGCCGAACCAGGCGTCGTTGGTGACGTTCAGGAGCCAGCGCGGCCGGGCGCCTGGACCGGTGACGGCGGCGGGAAAGATGACCTCGTAGCAGATCACCGGCGAGAACGACGGCAGGCCCGGCAGCTCCAGCGTCATCCGCGCCTCGCCTTCCTCGAACGAGCCGCGGCCAATGAAGCCGGCGACTGGAGCGAGCTGACGGTGAAAGGGGATGTATTCCCCGAGCGGAACGAGATGGACCTTGTCGTAGTGCCCGACGATCGCGCCTGCAGGATCGACCACCAGGAGAGAGTTCCAGACGCCGTCGCCCCGGATGCCAGTGCCGCGCGCAGCGCCGGTCAGCAGGTAGCCGCCCGGCGGGGCTGCCGTGCCCATCACCTTCAGTGCCGGTGAACCCGGCTCGACAATGAACGGCGGCGCCGTTTCCGGCCAGACCACAGCGCTCAGCCGGTCGAAGCCTTCGCGCCGGCTCATCTCCACGAGCTTGGCCAATTGCCGCGCCCGGTTCTCCGGCAACCACTTTTCCGCCTGGGGCGTGTTGGGTTGAACGATGCGCACCAGGGGGCCTTCGGCAGCGTTCACCGGTGCCATGGCAAACTGGCCGCCGAAGCCTGCGAGACCGACCAACACCAGTGCTGCTACCGACGCCCGCCAACCGGCCGCCGGAGCGGCAAGCACAAGGAAGCTCAGGAGGCCGAGACCGTAGACGCCGAACAGCGACGCGCTCTGGAGCAGCGGCGTGGCGAAGGCCCAGACATGGCCGAGCGGGTTCCACGGGTAGCCGGTGAAGACGTGTCCACGCAGCCATTCCGCCGCCGTCCAGGCGATGGCCAGCAAGAGCAGCCGGCAATGACGTCCGCCGAGGCGCGGCCAGCGCAACGCAGCCCACTTTGCCGCCATACCTGCGAGCCCGGGAAAGAACCCCAGGATCGCGGCCAACCCGATCACGATGGGCGGACCGGCAAAGGCATAATCCGCCGGCGGCACGAAGAAGGCGTCGAGGATCCAGTAGGAGCCGACCGCAAAATGGCCGAGGCCCCAGGCCCATCCCCGCCACAGCGCGCTTCGGGGGCCCGGCGCCGTATCCCACTGCCAGACGAAGACGACCACACCCAGCACGGCCAGGGGGAGCCACTGCAACGGCGGCATGGCAAGCGCAGCCAAAGCACCGGCAACAAAGGCGACGCCAACGGCGCGCCAGCCCGTAAGGTTCTTCACGATGATGCTGCGGTCAGGCGATCTGCGCCGACTGGGTCGGCGGCCGGACTCGAAGGCGGCGAATGCGCCTGGGATCGACGTCGAGAATTTCGAACTCCACGCCCGAGGGATGACGAACGACTTCACCGCGCTCGGGAATGCGGCCAAGCAGCGAGAAGATTAAGCCGCCGACCGTGTCAATTTCGCGCCGCTCGTCGTCGGACAGGACGCGGCCGATCTCTTCCTCCAGCAGCTCGATGGGCGTGCGGCCGTTGACGTCGATCGTGCCATCGACGCGACGCGCGACCGTGGGCGTCTGCGCAACGTCGTGCTCGTCCTCGATCTCGCCGACGATCTCTTCGACGAGATCTTCGATGGTGAGAAGCCCGTCGGTGCCGCCGAACTCGTCGACCACCAGTGCCATGTGCGTCCGCGAGCGGCGCATGTCGAGCAGCATGTCGAGCACCGGCAGCGTCGGCGCCACGAAGACGACGCGGCGAAGTATGTCGCGCAGATTGAACTTCTTGGCCGTGCCCCAATAGGCCAGCACGTCCTTGATGTGGATCATGCCGATCACGTCGTCGAGCGACTCGCGATAGATCGGGTAGCGCGAATGCGCCTCGGCCTGGATCAGGCGCACGACCTCGTCGAGCGGCGTGTCGGCAGCGATGGCGGAGATATCGACCCGCGGCACCATCACGTCGGCCACGGTCTTGTCGCGCAGCTTCAGGATGTTGGCGAGGAGTACACGCTGATCTTCGCTGATCGGCGTATCGCTCTCGGGCGTTTCCTCGATCAGCTCCTCGATCGCTTCGCGAACGGCTTCATTCTTTTCGCGCCGCCTGAGGCGACGCAGGATTGCACGCAGCAACCCGCCATTAGAGGGCGCCTCGGGGATCGATGATGAAGTCGAAACCGCGGGCTCGCTTGTAGACGCCGGGCCATGAGAGCCCGGCCGTGTACTGTGCGCTGTGGAGTCCGGCATGATCGCTAAGATAGGCTATCGCTCCCGCGTTGCAATCATGGAAGTTCCTGATGCGTTCCTGCAATTTGCCTTCCGGCTCGGCAATGCCGGCTTTCGGCCTCGGTACCTGGCGCATGGGCGAGAGCGCCAGGCGGCGTTCCGAGGAGCTCGATGCCCTGAAGTATGGCCTCGATCTCGGCTATCCGATGATCGATACGGCCGAGATGTACGGCGAGGGTGGTGCCGAGGAAATCGTCGGTGACGCGTTCCAAGGCCGCGCCTCGCTTCCGTACATCGTAAGCAAGGTCTATCCGCACAACGCCACGCGCAGCGGTACGATCGCCGCCTGCGAACGCAGCCTGAAACGGATGCGGATCGACCGGATCGACCTCTATCTGCTGCACTGGCGCGGCGGCGCACGCATCGAGGAGACCTTCGAGGCATTTCATCGCCTGCGCGACGCCGGCAAGATCGCTGACTTCGGCGTCAGCAATTTCGACCTGGACGACATGGAAGATGCCGCCCGTCTCGACAAGGGCCTGAACGGCAGCAATCAGGTGCTCTACTGCCTGTCGCGTCGCGGGCCCGAGTTCGACCTGCTGCCGTGGATGCGGAAGCGTTCGATTCCGCTGATGGCCTATTCGCCACTCGATCAAGGCGGACTGCTGCGCAAGGCGCCGCTCAAGAAGCTGGCCTACGAAGTGGGCTGCACGCCGGCGCAGCTCGCGCTTGCCTGGCTGCTCGCCCAGCTAGGCGTCGTCACCATTCCGAAGTCGGCGAGCCGCGATCGCGTGAAGGAAAATTTCGGCGCCCTCGACGTCAAGCTCTCGCCGCAGATTCTCGCGGAACTCGACCGCGCCTTTCCGCCGCCCAAAGGCAAGCAGCCTCTCGAAATGCTCTAGCAGGCTGTTGAAAAATGCATCGCGGCGATCATTGGAAGATGATTCACTGATCTGAGAGTTCAGACGGGGCGATGATGCGCGGATCGGATGAGCGTTCGGGATCGCTGTTCAGCTATGTGGATCTGGAGGCTCGGGTTCGGG
>CALROF020000166.1:0-14581 GCA_943369775.1 Reyranella massiliensis 521 | reverse complement strand
AGCTGCGGCATCTACATGCCGGGCAAGAAGTTTCACGGCTATATCGATGCCCACGCGCCGGCGCCGCTCGGCGCCCGGCCCGACATGTGGGCCAACCTGATCGAGAGCGAGGCCCGCGACGGATACGGCTTCATTCTCAAAGGTCGCGTGAACGATATCGGCTACAAGTCGATCTGCGCGCCGGCCAATCTCAAGATGTACTACGAGGCGCACAAGGAATACGGCAAGCTGCCCTGGTCGCGCATCGTCGAGCCGGCGATTGCCTGGGCCGAGAACGGTTGGACGGTGCGGCCGCACGTTCACTACTGGTGGTCCGACGATGGCGCCTTCGGACGGGCGCCCAACCACGAGCGCACCAACTTCACCAAGCCGGCGCGCGATCTCTATTGCCGCGCCGATGGCACGCCCAAGCGGGTGGGCGACCGCGTGGTCAATCGCGACTATGGCCAGACCTTGCGCGCCATCGCCAAGGGCGGCGCCGATGTCTTCTACACGGGCGAGATCGCGGCTGCGATCGCCGAAGACATGAAGAAGAACGAGGCACTGCTGACCGCCGAGGACCTCAAGGCCTGGAAGCCGGTCCGCAATCAGCCGCTATGGGGCGAGTATCGCGGCTACAAGGTCTCGACCAACCAGCCGCCTGGTGGCGGCGTGATGCTACTCGAGATGCTGAACATCCTCGAGAACTTCGATCTCAGGTCCATGGAACACGGCTCGGCGCAGTATCTGCGGGTGGTCAGTGAGGCGATGAAGCGGGCGACCATCGACAAGGATGCCCATGTCGGCGATCCCAAATTCGTTAAAGTGCCGGTCGAGCATCTGACTTCTAAGACCTATGCCAAGGGCATGGCCGAGGAGATCCAGGCCGGCGCGATGGCCAAGGTGCAGCGCTTCAACTCGGGGGCTATTTCCAAGGACACGACGCATATCTCCGTCCTCGACAAGGATGGGAACTGCTTCTCCATGACCCATTCGCTGGGGATGCCGTCGGGCGTCGTCACACCTGGATTGGGCTTCATGTACAACGGCTGCATGGGCGTGTTCGATCCGCGGCCCGGCCGGGCCGGTTCGATCGCGCCGGGCAAAGCCCGCTTCAGTTCGGTCGTGCCATCGATCATCTTCAAGGACGGCAAGCCGCACCTGATCATCGGTGCGCCAGGTGCCACGCAGATCGCGATGGGCGTACTGCATGTCGTCCTGAATGCGCTCGATTTCGACATGACGATGGTCGAGGCCGTGAGCGCGCCGCGCTTCTCGGCGACCTCGGACACGATCGACATCTCCAACCGCATCCAAGGCAGGGTGGAGCGTGAGTTGCAGGGTATGGGCTATCCGGTGGTCCGCAGCCCCTATGGCTTCGGCTTTGCTGCCGTCCACGCCATCCGCATTCACGAGGATGGGCTCGATGGCGGTGCCGATCCCGGGCACGACGGTGTTGTGATCTCTGTCTAGATAAATCCAGACGCCACCAAGATCCGCTCAGCGACCGGCCTGCATTGCACGCGGGCTGCAGCCTCGTACACTCCTTGGGAAAGATTGAGGAAACGAACAATGATGGTCCTTGGGCGGCGGCGCGTACTGGCCGCTGGCGTGACGCTCGCGGCTGCGCCTTCGGTTTCACACGCTCAGGGGATCTACCCGGATCGGCCGATTCGGTTGGTCATCGGCTTCCCGCCAGGTGGGCCGACAGACATTGCCGGTCGGCTGCTGGCGCAGCGCCTGACGGAGATCCTCGGTCAGCAGGTCTTGGTGGATAACAAGCCGGGCGTGGCAGGCAATATCGCCTCACAGATCGTGGCCGATGCCAAGCCGGACGGCTACACGCTGCTGGTTGGCACCTCGATCATGGGCATCGTGCCGGCGCTCTACGAGAAGCTGCCTTACGATCCCCACAAGAGTCTTGAAGCGGTCGGCCATTTCACGACCGTGCCAATGATCATCGTCGCGCCGGCGGGTGGCGCCAGTTCGATCGAGGAGCTCGTGGCGCTGTTGCGCAAGGAGCCAGGCAAGCATTCATATCCGTCGCCAGGCAACGGCAGCCTGATCCATATGGGCAGCCTTTTGTTTGCGCAACGTGCCGGAGCGGATGCACTGCACGTGCCTTACAGGGGATCGGCGCCGGCCATGCAGGATACGCTTGCCGGACGCCATGCCTTCCAGATCGACACATTGGGCAGCAGCAAGAGTTTCGTCGATGCGGGCCGCCTCAAGATCCTGGCGGTCTGTACGCCCAAGCGTATCGCCTCGATGCCTGATGTGCCGACCGTGCAGGAGAAGACTGGCATCGATGTCGAAGTCGTCACCTGGAACCTGATCTTCGCCCCGGCCGGAACGCCCAAACCGATCGTCGATCGTCTCAATGCAGCGATCAATCAGGCGATCAAACATCCAGACCTGATGGAAAGAGCCAAAGGAATGGGGATCGAGCTGGTGGAGTCGACGCCTGCCAGCTCCAAGAAGTTTTACGAAGACCAAATGGCCATGTGGGCGCCCATCGTGAAGGCATCGGGCGCCAAGGTAGAATAGGGGGACACTATGACGATCACTCGACGGACAGCACTTACCGGACTTGGCGCTGCGGCGCTTGCCACGCCGGCCGTTGCGCAGGCCAATTATCCCGACAAGCCGATCCGCATGATCATTGCCTTTGCAGCCGGTGGCCCTACCGACGTCGTCGGCCGGCTCCTGGCGCCGCGTCTGTCGGAGATCCTGGGGCAGCAGGTCGTCGTCGAGAACAAGCCGGGCGCTACGGGCAACATCGGCACGGCGATGGTCGCCGATGCCAAGCCCGACGGCTACACGATCCTGTTCAGCGCCTCGACCATGGCCATGGCGCCTGCACTCTACGGCAAGCAGCTCGGCTACGATCCGGTGAACGGGCTCTCGGCCATCGCCTATGTCGCGAGCGTGCCGCTAATCCTGCTGACACCGATGGATGGTGCGAATAGTACGCCCGAGTTGGTGAGCATGCTGCGGAAGGACCCGGGCAAGTACTCCTACGCGTCTTCGGGTAACGGTGGGATGATCCATCTCGCGAGCTATCTGTTTGCCAAGCGTGCCGGCGGTGATGCCTTGCATGTCCCCTATCGCGGCTCGGCGCCGGGTATGGTCGACATGATCGCGGGGCGGCACGGTTTCCAGATCGACACGCTGCAGTCTAGCAAGGGCTTCATCGACGGCGGCAAGGTGCGCGTGATCGGCGTGGCGGCCGACAAGCGCCTGCCGCAACTTCCCGACGTGCCGACGATCAAGGAGGCAACGGGTTTCGACTACTCGATCAACACCTGGTACGCGGCCTACGCGCCGGCCAAGACGCCACGGCCGATCATCGACAAGCTCAATGCCGCCTTCAATCAGGCGCTGAAGCAGCCTGAGATGGCGAAGAAAGCCGACGAGCTGGCAATCGAAGTGATCATCTCGACCCCGGAGCAGGCCAAGCAGTTCTACGACAGCCAGATGGCCTTCTGGGACCCGATCATCAAGGAGTCGGGCGCGAAGCCGGAGTAGCATGTCAGCAGTTACCATCACTGACCTGAGCGAGCAGCCGCAGCATGCCGATGCTGTCGCGACGCGGATCTGGAAGGCGTTCTGGGAGCCCTACGGCACGCCCTATGCCCAGGTTCGTAGCGGCCTCGAGCCATTCCTGAAAGCGGAGCAATCGATTCCGTTTGCAATGGTCGCCGAGATCGACGGCCAGGTGTGTGGGAATGCTCTGGTCATCGAGAACGATGAGGAGGCGCGGCCGGCGCTCACGCCATGGATTGCCGCAGTCTGGGTCGACGAAGCCGCGCGTGGGCAAGGCATTGCTGCGGCCTTGCTGGAGGAAGGCCTACGGCGCGGTGCTTTGCTCGGCGTTCCGAAGGTCTACCTGGTAGCGCGGCCGCGGATGCACGGCTTCTATGTCGAGCGTGGTTGGACAGCGCTGGAAGAGGGCGTGGGCAAGCATGGCCTCACGCTCTACGTCAGGGACACCAAGGCGAGCTGAGCTACATCATCCCCGGCGCGCCGAGGTCGGTGCCGTCGATCATCCGGCTGTAGCGAAAGGGATGGGGATCGACGATCGGCGGATCGCCGGCGACGATGTCGGCCGCTAGGCGGCCGGCGCCGGGACCAATGCCGAAACCATGGCCCGTGTAGCCGGTAGAGAGGTAGAGGCCGGGCATCGGATCGACTGCCGAGATCACCGGGATACCGTCGGGTGTCGAGTCAATCAGGCCACCCCAGGATCGCGCGACTTGCAGTCCCTTCAAGGCAGGGTAGTGCTCGGCGAGCTTGGTCAGTCCTTGGTTCACGAGCTTGGGATCGGCCGCTGGATCGAGGGTGCGCTGGCGCTCGAACGGCGAGACCTTGTCGAAGGACCAGCGGGCGAAGGCTTCCGGCCCTTCGAAAAAAGAACGGCCGATGCCGAAGGTCAGTCCTTTGTGGCGCTTCTTCAGCGTGGGCAAGAATTGCCACGCGTAGAGCAATCCTTGTGGCGAAAGGTCGACCGTGCCGCGTCCGCCGAGGCCCACCGTGTAGCCACCATCAAGCCGCCGGCGGATCGTGACGTCGGGCATTGAGAGGCCACCATCCGTCACCTCGGGGGCGGCTGTGGTCGCAAAGGAGGTGGAACGGACGCCAGCCTGGGGCAGGCGCAGTCCGTGGCGTCGCAAGAAGAGCGAACTCCACGCACCGCCGGCGCAGAGCACAGCAGTCGTGCGAATGGTGCCACGCTCGGTAACGACGCCTGCAACTTTCCCGGCCGCGATATCGAGACCTCGGACGGCGCAGTTCTGGTGGATGGTGGCGCCGAGCTTGCGCGCGCCCTCGGCGATAGCGGGGCTCGCGAGGGATGGTTCGGCGCGACCATCGCTCGGCGAATGCACGCCACCGATCCAGTTGCCGGTACTGCCGGGCGTCATCGCCTTGGCTTCGGCCGGGCTCAGCACGTGGCTGTGCATCTGGTATTCGCGGGCACGCAGCGTCCATTCCTCCCACTGCGCGAAATCGTCGGGGCGGGTGGTGACGTAGAGGAGCCCGGTCCGACGAAAGCCGGTCTCCGTGCCCAGTTCGTGGTTCAGCTTGCCCCAGATTTCCAGGCTCTTCATCGCCAGTGGCAGTTCACGCAGGTCGCGATGCTGCTGGCGGCACCAGCCCCAGTTCCGGCTGCTCTGCTCGCCGCCGACATTGCCCTTGTCGAGCAGGGCGACCGAATGGCCCTTCTTCGCGAGCCAGTAAGCAGCGGTGCAGCCGGCAATACCGGCACCGATCACGACGACATCGACCGACACCGGAAGCTTTTCATCGCTGACGACGGTCTGGACGGGCGGCGACATGCAGATTTCCTGAAAGCGAAACGCGGGAGGACACACTGTAGCCTACGCTTTACGGGCTGGAACCCGGCGCGGTACCCTCCAGCCCCTAAAAGGAGCCCCCAATGGACCTGACATTCGGCAAGGAAGAACTGGCCTTCCAGCAGCAAGTGCGCGACTGGCTGAAGGAGAATCTGACGCCCGAGATCATGGGCGAGATCAAGGTTGGCCGTAACGCCTACATGCCGAAGGAGCGGCTGATCGACTGGCAGAAGCGCCTGGCCAAGAAGGGCTGGCTCTGCACCGGCTGGCCCAAGGAGTTCGGCGGTCCAGGCTTCACGACGACGCAGAAGTATATTTTCGAGATGGAGATGGCGAAGGCCGGTGCGCCGGGCACCTCGCCGTTCGGTCCCAAGATGTGCGCGCCCGTGATCATGAAGTATGGCTCGGCCGAGCAGAAGGCACGCCACCTGCCGCCGATGCTGAATTCCGACCTGATCTGGTGCCAGGGCTATTCCGAGCCGGGCTCGGGTTCCGACTTGGCCAGCCTGCGCACCAAGGCAGTGCGCGAGGGCGACTTCTACATCGTCAACGGCCAAAAGACCTGGACGACGCTCGCCCAGACTGCCGACTGGATCTTCTGCCTGGTGCGCACCTCCAGCGAGGGCAAGCCGCAGGAAGGTATCTCGTTCCTGCTGATCGACATGAAGACGCCGGGCATCTCGGTCGAGCCGATCATCACGGCCGACGGCAATCGCGCCAGCACCCAGGAAGTGAACTCAGTCTTCTTCACGGACGTGAAGGTGCCGGTCGAGAACCGCGTCGGCGAAGAGAACAAGGGCTGGACCTACGCCAAGTACCTGCTCGAGTTCGAGCGCGGCGGCAATCCCTACAGCCCACGTCTGCGTTCCGGCTTCGAGCGGCTGAAGCGGCTGGCTCAGTCGATGCCGGAAGGCGAGGACTCGATCCTGGCCGACTCGGCGTGGCGCGAGAAGCTCGCCCGCATGGACATCGAGATTTCCGGCCTCGAGATGTTCGAGCAGGAGTTCTACTCCAAGCTCGCCTCGGGCCAGAACCCGGGTCCGCTTTCCTCAATGATCAAGTTGCGCGGCACGGAAGTGATGCAGCAGGTGCAGGAGTACGCGGTCGAGGCGGCTGGCTACTACAGCCAACCGTTCCCCGAACAGCGTGCGTGGAACGCCAATGTCGAGCCGATCGGCCCCGAAGGAGCCGACGTGTTGGCGCCGCGCTACTTCAACGGCCGCAAGATGACGATCTACGGCGGTTCGTCGGAAGTACAGCGTGGGATCATGTCGAAAGTGATGTTGGGGCTTTAATCAGATGCGTCTAGCGTTTAGCGACGAGGAACTGGCATTCCAGCGCGAAGTCCGCGACTGGATCACCGCCAACATGCCTCCCGAGGTGGCCGAAGAAAGTCGCCGCAGCCGTACCAGCCATGTCTCGAAGGAGCGGCTGGTGCAGTGGCAGAAGAAGCTCGCGAGCAGGGGCTGGCTTTGCCCGAATTGGCCCAAGGAGTTTGGCGGGCCAGGCTGGAGTTCGACGCAGAAGTTTATATTTGAGATGGAGATGGCGCGCGCCGACTCGCCCTATCTTTCGTCGTTCAGCATCAAGATGGTGGCGCCGGTCCTCATGAAATTCGGCAGCGAGGCGCAAAAGAAGCGCTTCCTGCCGAAGATTGCCGCTGCCGAGGAACTGTGGTGCCAAGGCTATTCCGAACCGGGTTCGGGCTCCGACCTGGCCTCGCTTCGCACCAAGGCCGAACGGCAAGGCGACCACTACGTCGTCAACGGCCAGAAGATCTGGACGACGAACGCCCACTTCGCGGATTGGATCTTCTGCCTTGTCCGGACCTCCAACGAGGGTAAGCGCCAGGAGGGTATTTCCTTCCTGCTGATCGACATGAAGACGCCGGGCATCACGCTCGATCCCATCTATCTGGTCGACGGCACGCGCACACCGATGCGGCACGAGGTGAACCAGGTCTTCTTCACCGACGTGAAGGTGCCGGTCGAGAATCTGGTGGGTGAGGAGAACAAGGGCTGGACCTACGCCAAGTACCTGCTCGAGTTCGAGCGTGGCGGCCAGGCCTTTGGGCCTCGCCTGCGCAAGGCGTTCCGTCATCTCCAGACTTTGTCCAAGACGCAGCTCAACGAAGGCGAGCCGCTGGCAGCCAATCCCAATTGGCGAGAGAAGATGGCTGCGGTGGAGATGGAAATCGACGCCATCGAAATGAACGAGCTGATGTTCTATTCGAGCCTCAAGACCGGCGATGCACCAGGCAACATGGGTTCGGTGGTGAAGATGCGCGGCACCGAGGTCGGCCAGAGGGTGACCGAACTCGCGGTCGAGGCGGTCGGCTGGTACGGCACGCCCTTCACCGAGTTGCGCAACTACGACAGCAACGTCGTACCGGTCGGCGGCGAATATGTCGACGACGTCTCGCCGCGCTACTTCAACACGCGCAAGACGACGATCTATGGCGGCTCGTCCGAAGTGCAGCGCAACGTGCTGGCCAAGGCGATGCTCGGGCTCTGACCATGGACTATCGCCGTCTCGGCCGCGCCGGCCTCAAAGTTTCCGAGATCTGTCTCGGGACGATGACTTTTGGCAATGGCGCAGACGAGGCGGAGGCCAAACGCATGGTCGACGCCGCGTTCGATGCCGGCGTCAATTTCTTCGACACCGCCAACGCCTATGTCGGCGGTGTATCGGAGACCATGCTGGGCAAGGCCTTGAAGGGGCGGCGGTCCGATGCAATCGTCGCCTCCAAGGTCTTCAATCCGATGGGTGGCCGGCCGAACGACTCGGGCATGTCGCGTCTGCACATCATGCAGGCGGTCGAGGACAGCCTGCGGCGGCTGCAGACGGACTATCTGGACCTCTATTACATCCATCACGTCGACCATCAGACACCGCTCGACGAGATGCTGCAGGCGTTCGACGACCTCGTGCGCCAAGGCAAGGTGCTCTACACCGGCTGCTCCAACTACGAAGCGTGGCGCCTGATGAAATCGCTGTCGATCAGCGACGCCAAGGGCTGGACGCGTTTCGTGGCTTATCAGCCGCAATACAGCCTGGTCGTCCGCGATATCGACGAAGAGATCGTCCCGGCGTGCCAGACCGAAGGTTTGGGTGTCGTCGCCTGGTCGCCGCTCGCGAGTGGCTACCTTGCGGGCAAGTACACGCCGGGCAGCCTCAAGGTTCAGGGCACGCGCTCGGCCGAGGGCTGGGGATTTCAAAGCCGCTTCTTCGCCCCTAACCATAGCGAGATCCTGCAAGCGCTATTCGATGTCGCGAAGGAGCTCGGCAAGTCGCCGGCGCAGGTCGCACTGCGCTGGGGCATGGATCAGCCGTTCATAACAAGCGCCATCGTCGGCGCGCGCAATGCCCAACAGTTTGGCGAGACCTTGGCTGCGGGCGGCTGGCGTTTGCCAGTCGAGGCCCTGGCAAAGCTCGACAAGGTTTCAAAACAACCGCACCGATACCCTCGAGCGTTTGAAGATCCGATGCCCGAGCGCCGCAACGCCGCCATCAAAATGCCGGGCGGCGCCAAGACCTAAGCCCTTCACCAGCCGCTGCGCTCCAGCCGCCCTTCGTGAATGCTACAGCGGCCGAGCTTCTTCGCCGGGCTCTCTTCGTAGAGTTGGACGATGCTCGGCACGTAAAGGGGCCGGTTGTTGGCGATGCCTGTTGTCGAGACGAGTCGCGTCTGTTTGCCAGCCTCGGCCTGCGAATAGACCAAAGCCACGCCATTCAGCAGCGCATAGTCGTCGGTCCAATCGAGACGCAGGACAGTCACAGAGCGGCCGTCGGCGTCGCGCGCCTGCCAACGCTGTACGGAGGGCACTGGTGCAGCCTTGCCGACGCCACGATGAACGCGACCTTCTAGATCAACACCGATCTGCTGCAACTGGTTCAGCGGCAGGCTGGTGCGAACGTTCTCCTGATTTAGGCCGATCCAGAGTTCGATGTGCGGGAGATTGATCCAGGAAGTGCTGGCCGAAGCGGGCTGGGAGGCGGCGAGGGGATCGAAGACCTGGATCAGCAGGGATTTCAGCCCGATCGCCATCACCTTGATCTCGGCCGCCTGGTCGGCGGGCGCCGGCTTGCCGTAGACGATGAAGCCGTTGGCGCCGGCAGTCGTCATGGTCGGCACGCAATTGCCGATTGCCGTGCCGGCCGGGATTTTCGGATTGTCGCCCAGCACCGGGCCGACGATGTCGTAGGCGCCGACCACGCCGGGAGCCAACTTGGGCGCGAAGGCTACCGAGTCCTTGGGCCAATCGGCGCAGCCGATGCCAGGGTCGGGATGGGTCGCCCGATCTTCCGAGATCGAACGGATGACCATCGTCGCATAGTCGTAGTCTGTCCTGGTTCCGCTTATTTCCGAGGATGTGTGATAGCTGCACGAGCGCTCGGTGAGTGGCCCCCACGGCGAGAGCGAGTAGATGGTGGTACCGGACCAGCGCCAGGACGAACCGCCTGTCTGCCAGTGGGCCAAACGGTTGGGGCTTATCGTGACTTCATCCTCGCCCACGCCCGATGAGCCATAGCCATCGTTGCAGAGTGTCAGGAGCTGCTTGGGCGGCGTCGTGCCTTCGAGCAACCAGTATTCAATACCGCCATTCTTGTCGCCATTGCCGCTTCGGCAGCCATCGTCCTCGTCTTTAGGCTTGTCGGCGAGGCCCAGACTTACTTCGGCGACAGTGAGCTGCGCACCGTCGGGCGACTTTCCGGCATCGTAGGTCTTATCGATCTTGCACGTGGTGCGCGTCTGGCAGATCGCGGCGGTTTGAGCGGCGTCCGGTGCTGCCTCTGCAACGACGGGCAACGCGAGCAGGAGTGAGGAAAGCAAAAGGAGACGCATGACGACTGTTACCCCGCGAGTACCGGCTCGCCGACGATCTGCGTGCGGTGCATCAGTCGTCGCAGTCTCTCGTCGAAAGCATCGCGCCGATGCATGACACAACGATTGTCCCAAAGGATGAGATCGCCGGCACGCCACTTCTGGTACCAGGCGAAGCGCTCCTGAGTGGCGTGCGCCCAGACCGCATCGAGCAACGCTTCACTCTCCTCGACAGGCAGCCCGTGGACATAAGCGCCGGGGCGGCGGCCGAGGAACAGCGCCTTGTGCCCGGTCACCGGATGCAGGCGGACGAGGGGATGTACGGCGCCCGGAGTCTGACGCACGTCGAGCGTGCGCTGGAAGCCACGGCGCAGTTCACCAGCCGAATTACGGCTGGAATCGTGGATGCAGGTTTTCCCATCGACCGCGCGCTTGAGATCTGCCGGCAGAGTCTCGTAGGCCTCGTACATGTTGAGGAACCCGGTATTGCCGCCATCGGGCGGCACTTCGAGCGCATGGAGCAGGGACGCCCGCGGCGGCAGCGGGTTGTAAGACATGTCCGTGTGCCACACGAGTTCGTAGCTGCCGAGACTGCCTACCGCCTTGCCGTCTTTCTTGACGCTAGAGATCACGGCGACCCAGTCGCGGGCATCGGCGACGACGTCGGAGTCGGCGCGGTCCAGGCTCGCCGCAGCAATCGGCACACGATCGAGTTCGCCGAAACGGGCACTGAAGGCCATCAGGATACGGTCATCGAGCTTCTGGCCGGAGAAACGCAGGACGAGATGTTTCGCCCAAGCCTCAGCGATACGCTCGAAGGCGGCATCGCTTATCGGGCGTGACAGGTCGACGCCGTGGACATCGGCTGCGAGCGCTGCGCCTGTGGGCTGGATCCAGAGTTCGCTCATGAGCCACCTGCAGGATCGAAATAGTGCGGCACGAAACGGCTGTTGTTGTGTGTAATGCGGCGCTCGTCCTCGCGCATGCCGATGCCTGCAGCCTTGCCGTCGACTACCCAGGAACCGACCAGCGCATGGTTGCCGTCGAACACCGGCAAAGGTTCGTAAGCCTGCCAGACAAAGCCCTCGGTTCCGTAGTTGCCGCCAGCGGTATCGAAGACGCCCGGCCCGACGACCGTGATGTTGTGGCCCTCGCGGCCGAAGATCGGCTTCTTCACGAAAGCGCGGCCGAGATCGGGATGCTCGCTGTCGAAGGCGGGCAGAAGATTGCGATGGTTGGGAAAGCCCTCCCAGAGGAGCGGCAGCAGCATCTTGTTGCTGAGGATCATCTTCCACGCAGGCTCGAGGAAGGCCGTCGTGTCAGAGAGGACATGGGCGCCAAATTCCTCGCGCACCATCCATTCCCAGGGATAGAGCTTGCTCATGACCTGGATTGGCATTTCGTCAGGATCGGTGAAGCGGCGTCCATTCCAGCCAATCTGCGCCACGCTGAGTGGCTTGCCGGCGAGGCCTGCCTGCAGGGCTGTGTCGCGCAGATATTCGGATGTCGCGAGATCTTCGGGATGATCCTCGAAGCGGGCGAAATGGACGAGGGCTTCCGGCGGCAGGCGCGCCAGGATTCCGCGCCAGGCCTCGATGAGTTTCTCGTGGATCGAATTGAACTGGTCGGCGCCGGGTTTGGCGTCCTTCAGCCAGTACCATTGCACGACCGCAGCCTCGTAGAGCGCGGTCGGCGTATCGGCGTTGTATTCGAGCAGCTTCGGCGGATTCCGGCCGTCGTAGGCGAGGTCGAAGCGGCCGACGATTGTCGGGTCGGAACGACGCCACACGCGCTCGATATAGTCGCCCCACGCCGGCGGGATGCGCATGCGCTCCCACAGATTGTTGGCGACCACATACTCGACCGCCTTGAGGCAGATTCCGTGCAGTTCCTCGGTGGTGGCTTCGAGCTCGTCGATCTGGTCCGTGGTGAAGGCGTAGCATGCCTGCTCGGTCCAATAGGCCTTGCTGTCGAGGACATAGAAGTCGAAGCCGAGTTGCTCGAGCTTCTGCTGCCAACCTGGCCGCGGCGCAATGATCTCGCGGCGCATATCTAGCTCGAGCCGGACGAGCCGCCGCTCGACCCCGTACCGCCGAAACCGCCGCGCTGGCTTTGGCTGGGCGCAGGCGTCGCCTTGGGGGCGTCAGGCGTGGTGGCACCAGGAGAAGTAGCGGTGCCGCCGGGACGCGTCGTGGTCGCCGTGCTTCCCGGCGTCTGCGGTCCGGAGATGGCAGGCCCACGGAAAAACGGGTTCGGCAGGAACCACAGGTAAGGTAGCGCGCCGAGACCAGCGCCGACGCCCGGCGCGCATGAATAGAGGAGTGCCGCGCCGGCGACGCCCATCACTACGAGCTTTACGCCACGTGACATGCGGTTGTTGGGGGGCGGTGTGCTGGGGGAAGGCATGACGTGGCGTCAACTCGTGAGGCAAGCGGCGTTGATCAGGCCGAAACAGGTGGCGAAACCGCCGACGGTAATGCCTGCCGAGACTTGGTTGGACTCGATCGCCACCTTGAGCTGCGGCAGCATCAGGCGCATTCCGATATGCACGATTAGCTGCACGACGAGAGCTACTAGTGCCCAGAGCACGACGTCGGTCAGGCTGACGGATTGGGCGATGGTGTTGGCGAGCGGAAGACAAAATCCCAAGAGGGCGCCAACCAGTGCCGTCGCGGCAGCCGAGTTGCCGGCCCGGATCAGCGTAAATTCCCGCCAGGGCGTGATCATCGTGTAGACGAACAGGAACAGCCCGATCAGGCCAAAGCCTACGACGACATAGCGCACGAAGTTGGGGAAGGCCGCGATCAGCCACTGGAATTCAGGCATGTCGCGACTTTCCGCCGGTCAGCCGTGCATGGTCAAGCCGCCGGACACACTGATCGTCTGTCCGGTGATGAAAGCAGCGTCGTCGCTGGCGAGGAAGCACACCGCACCGGGGATATCCTCGGGCTGGCCGACACGTTTCATGGGGATGGCGCTGACCAGGGCGGCACGCACCTTCTGCCCGCGTTCGTCATCGCCAGCGACAGCCGCCAGCAAGGGCGTGTCCGTGGGGCCGGGGCACACGGCGTTGAGCGTGATGCCCTTACGTGCCACTTCACGCGCCACTGTCTTGGTGAAGGCGATGATGCCGCCCTTGCAGGCCGAGTAGACCGCCTCCTGCGAGGAGCCAACGCGGCCGGCGTCCGACGCAATGTTGACGATGCGACCGCTGCCGCGCGCCACCATGCCCTTCAGGACGAAGTGACTCATGTTGAGCGGCCCGCGCAAATTGATGGCGATGAGCTGATCCCACAGATCGGGCGTCGTATCGATGAAGTTGGCGAAACGATCCCACCCCGCGTTGTTCACGAGGATTTCGGTCGGGCCCACTTCACGCTCGAAATGCAGGATGGCACTGCCGACGGCGTCGTAGTCGGAGATATCGACGCCGGAGGCGAAGCCGCCGATCTCGGCCGCGACCTTGTTCGCCCCGTCGAGATTTCGGTCGAACACGCCGACCTTTGCACCGTAGGAAGCGAAACGCCGGCAGATGGCGCTACCGATTGCGCCACCGCCGCCCGTAACGATGACGCTCTTTCCGTCCAGTCCGCGCATGGGCTGCTCCTCAGAGAGGCGAGTAGGGATCGAACTTGGGTTTGCGCTTCTCGAGATGCGAGGCGAGCCCTTCCTTCACCTCGGGGCCCAGGAAGCCCAGCATCTCGAGTCCGAGCGAGGTATCGAAGGTCGGGCCCATCATACGCAGCCAGTTATTAAGCGCGTACTTCGTGAAGCGGATGGAAGTCTGCGCACCCTCGGCGAGCTTGGTCGCGACTTCGAGGCCCTTGGCTTCGAGCTGGTCGTCCTCGACGCAAAGCGAGACGAGCCCGATACGCTCGGCTTCTTCACCGTCGACCGCCTCGCACAGCAGCAGATAGTATTTTGCCTTGGCCATGCCGCAGAGCAGCGGCCAGACGATGCAGGCATGGTCGCCCGCCGCAACGCCCAGGCGCGTGTGTCCGTCGATGATCTTGGCCTTCTTCGAGGCAATCGACACGTCGGCCAGAATGCCGGCGACGAGGCCCGCGCCCACGGCCGGGCCGCGCATGGTGCTGACGATGGGCTTGGAGCAGTTGATCACGTTATAGACGATGTCGCGCGCTTCCTTCCATGTGCGGAGCAGTGCGTTGTAGTCCGTGATGTTCTTTTCGATGATGTCGAAGTCGCCGCCGGCTGAGAATACCTTGCCGCCCGCGCCTTGGATGATGACGCAGTTGACCGTGTCGTCACCGTCGATGTCGCGCCATACGTCGACCAGTTCACGGTGCATGATCGCGTCCGTGGCGTTGTATTTTTCGGGCCGGTTCATGGTGACACGCAGCACCTTGGGGTGCGGGCGGTCGAACAGCAGGCGCTGGTATCTCTTCTGCCAATCGGACATGAG
>CALROF020000165.1:0-14651 GCA_943369775.1 Reyranella massiliensis 521 | reverse complement strand
CGCCGGCGCTTTCGGACAAACCGTGGTGGCCGCATCCCAAATGGGGCAAGGACGACCAGGCCGGCGCCTCCAACCATATGACGCCGGCCAAGGTCCTCGACACGGTGAAGCTGATCAAGGACGGCAAAGTCTACCGTATCGGCCGCATGTACGAGTCGGGCATGCCCAAGTTCGGCGAGCGCGCCTTTACGATGCGTATCCCCGGGTCGCCCACAGGCGGTCCGTTCGGCGCCAACAAGCTCGTCTATCACGATGAATATCTCGCCACCGAAATCGGCCAGACCGGCACGCAGTTCGACGGTCTTGGGCACATCGGCATCCAGATGGGCAAGGACGGCGACAAAAACGAGATGCGTTACTACAACGGCATCACCGAGCAGGAGATGGCGACGGCCTATGGCCTCACCAAGCTCGGCATCGAACACGTGAAGCCGTTCTTTACCCGCGGCCATCTGTTCGATGTCGAAGCCGTGAAGGGCAACATGATGGAGGCCGGCCAGGAGATCACCGTCGCTGACCTGCGCGCCGCCCTCCAGAAACAGAACATGCAGGAAGCCGACATCAAGGAAGGCGATGCTGTCTTCTTCAATACCGGCTGGGGCAAGCTCTGGATGAAGAACAACGATAAGTTCAATGGCGGCGAGCCCGGCATTGGCCTCGAAGTGGCCAAGTGGTGCGTCGACAAGGGGGTTGCCCTTACCGGTGCCGATCAATGGGCGACCGAAGTCGTGCCCAACCCGAACAAGGACCTGGCTTTCGCGGTGCATGCCGAACTGATCTGCAAGAACGGCATCTTCAACCACGAGAACCTGGACTTCACGGCGCTCATCGCCGATCGCAAGTATCAGTTCGCCTATATCTTCTCGCCGGCACCCATCAAGGGCGCGACGGGCTCAAATGGCGGTCCGATTGCGGTGACTTGATCGTCGAAATGGTTTGGAGAAACGCCCTCGCGTAAGCGGGGGCGTTTTGCTTTGATGGAAGAAAGTTCGGGAGGAGAGCGTATGACGTTGTTTCGCGTGGCTGCCGCTGCGGCCGTTGCCATTCCTTTGGTCTTCGGCACGGCATTGCCAGCCAGCGCACAGGGGATCCCCAAGGTGCAGTCGCCGGAAGAGGTGGGGTTTCTGTCGACCCGGCTAAAGCGGCTCAGTGATCGACTGAATGACGGTGTGAAGAACAACGAGCTGCCCGGCGCCGTCGTGCTGATCGCACGCAACGGCAAGATCGTGCTGTTCGAATCCTACGGCTTCCGCGACAAGGACGCCAAGGTGGCGATGACCAACGACACGATCTTCCGCATCGCTTCGATGACGAAGCCGATCGTGACGCTCGCGGCCATGATGCTGATGGAGGAGGGCAAGCTCACCCTCGCCGACAAGGTGTCGATGTATATTCCGGCCTTCGCCGACACCAAGGTCGCCGTCCAGAAGAAGAATGCCGACGGCACGGTCGAGCAGGTGCTGGAGCCGCAGTTCCGACCGATGACGGTGCACGACCTGATGCGCCACACGTCGGGGCTGACCTATGCCGTAGCCGGCGCCAATCCGGTCAAGCAATCCTATCTCGACATGAAGGTCGCGGACCGAGGCCAGACCAATGCCGAAATGGCCGACAAGCTCGCCAAGCTGGCGCTGCTCTATCAGCCGGGCACGACCTGGGAATATTCCATGTCGACCGACGTGCTGGGCCGTGTCGTCGAGGTCGCGTCGGGCATGCCGCTCGACAAGTTCATCGAGGAACGCATCACCAAGCCGCTCAAGATGGGGGACACCGGCTTCGAGGCATCGGCCGACAAGAAGGCGCGTGGCGCGCGGCCGATGAAGGAGGGGCCGAAGAACGAGATGCCCTCGATCCCCGACATCACCGAGAAGTTCACTTGGCGCTCGGGCGGCGGCGGCATGGTGTCGACGGCGGCAGACTATGCGCGCTTCCTCCAGATGTTCGCCAATGGCGGCCAGCTCGACGGCGTACGGCTGGTGTCGCGCAAGACCATCGATCTGATGACGGCCGACGCGCTGCCGCCCGACATCAAGATGGGCGCCGACATGTTTCGCTTCGAGGCGCTGGAGCCTAGCGCCGCCATGGGCCAGGGCTTCGGTCTGGGATTTGCCGTGCGCAACGTGCAAGGCGTAAATCCGTTACCCGGATCGCCCAACGACTACTATTGGGGTGGCGCCTACGGCACCTATTTCTGGCACGACCCGCGGGAGCGGATGTACGTCGTGTTCATGATGCAGTCGCCGCAGGCCCGGCTTCGTTACCGCTACCTGATGCGCGATCTCGTCTATCAGGCGATGGTGAACTGACGAGCGGAACTGAAAAGACCGCTAGGCAATCGCGCGGAGTATCGGCACACTGAAGCGGCGTAGGCGAAAAATCGCCACGCCCTGGGTCCCTGGGGAGGGAATGCCGATGCCGGAGCAGGCTCCAGTCCTGGCCGTGTCGATGGCGGATTGAGCAGGCTCGATGGACGCCTCGTTCGATCTGCTGCTCAACGCGCTGATCTCTGGGCTGTTGCTCGGCGGGTTCTACGCGGCAGTATCGATCGGTGTGGCGATTTCGTTCGGTCTGCTGGACGTCGTTAACATTGCCCATCCCGCCTTTATCCTGCTCGGCTCCTACGTAGCCTTCCTTGGAAATACGGTGCTGGGGATCGATCCGATCCTGGCGGCGCTGATCGCCATGCCGGCCTTCTACTTCCTCGGCATGCTAGCCTATCAGGTCTACTACGTCGCGTTCGAGCGGCGTGACGATCAGTCGATTCGCGGACTGTCATTTTTCTTTGGCCTGCTGTTCATCACCGAAGTGGCCCTGGTGCTGGTCTTCGGCGTCGACTACCGGACGGTGCAGGCGAGTTACATCGGTGCCACGATCAATCTCGGCCTGTTCGATCTGCCGTTGCGGCTTCTCGTTCCCTTCCTGGTGTCGATGGCCTTGGTAACGGTGCTGCAGCTCTTCCTATCACGCACCTTCATTGGCCGCGCTATCCAGGCGGTGGCGCAGGACCAGCTCGCGCTGCGCCTGATGGCGGCCAACCCGATCAAGATCAAGCGCATCGCCTTCGGCCTCTCTATCGCGACGGCGTCATTGGCGGGCGCTTTCCTGATCATCATCCAGCCGGTGGAACCCTCGATCGGCCGCGAATACATCGGCCGCGTCTTCGCCATCTGTGTGCTGGGCGGGCTGGGCAGCTTTCCGGGCATGGTGATCGCGGCGATGACGCTCGGCATCGCCGAAAGCCTGACCGCGACATTCTTCGGGCCTTCCTGGGCTCCAGCGGTCGCGTTCAGCATCCTGCTCATCACTCTGGCAGTGCGGCCCAGTGGTATCCTTGGTCGATAGGACCGCCGCGAGCGGAACCGCCACCGGGCTGCGCGGGCTGCCTTTCACCCTCGTATTGATTGCCATTGCCGCCGCAATCTTCGTCGCCGGCCGATGGTTCGGCAGCTCCTACGCCTTCTTCATGGGCTACGTGGTGCTGCAGTACATCGTGCTGGGCACGGCCTGGAACATCCTGGGCGGCTATACCGGCTACGTGAATTTCGGCGTCACGGCTTTCTTTGCCATCGGTGCTTATTCGACGGTGGTGCTGAACAAGCTCGTGCCGGCCATGCCACTGCCGGTGATGATCCTGATCGGCGGGGCGATAGCGGGCCTGGTCGGCCTCGGCACCGGCTATCTCACCCTGCGTCTGCGGGGCGTGTTCTTCTCCATTGCCACCCTGGCACTGGCCGTCGTTGTCCAGACCCTGATCACCAACTGGGATTTCGTTGGCGGCGCGCGGGGGGCCTACGTGCTGCGTCCCCGCATCGCGCCGCTGATCGGTGGCGAATACGTCCAGTACCTGTTCCTGATCATGCTGGGTCTCTGCGTCATCGTGCTGTCGACGGCGCGAGCCATCGAGCGGTCGGCCTTGGGCTATGGCTTTGCGGCCATCCGTGACGACGAGGGGGCCGCCGAAGCATCCGGCGTGCCGACCTTGCGACTGAAGCTGATTGCGACCGGCCTGTCCGGCGGCTTCATGGGCATGGCCGGCGCACCGTTGCCCTTCTACGTGACCTATCTCGATCCCGCTTCGGGCTTCAACCTGAACTACGCAGTCAATGCCATCGCCATGCCGTTGATCGGCGGCACATCGACATGGCTGGGGCCGGTGGTGGGCGCCATCCTGGTCGGCGGCTTGCAGGAGTATCTGCGAGTGACGATCTCGTCGGCCGTCAACGTGCTGGTCGCCGGCGTGTTGATGGTCGCCTTCGTGATCCTGGCGCCGCAAGGCATCGTCGGGCTGTTCCAGAGGAAGAAGCGATGACCGCGCTGCTGCGGGTCGAGGGGCTGGGTAAACGTTTCGGCGGGTTCGTGGCGCTGGAGTCGATCGACCTCGACGTCCAGCAGGGCGAGCGGCTCGGCCTGATCGGACCCAATGGGTCGGGCAAGTCGACGCTCGTCAATTGCATCTGCGGCACCTTGCGCAACGAGATCGGCCGCGTGCGGTTCTGCGAAGAGGCGCTGGACGGCCTGTCGGCACACCAGCGCACGCGGCGTGGTCTGGCGCGCAGCTTCCAACTGCCGCGGCCCTTCGGCAGCCTGTCGCTGGCCGAGAACGTGCGCATTCCCATCCTCTACACAGTGAATGCCCGACCGGGCGTTGGTCTCGGTGGCGACACGATCGAAACACGTTGCCTGGAACTGCTGGGCGAAGTCGGTCTGGCCGACAAGGCGGACTTGAGGCCGCGTGATCTCACTCAGATCGAGATGCGCAAGCTCGAGCTTGCCCGCGCCATGGCGACCGATCCCAAGCTGCTGATCGCGGACGAGGCGATGGCGGGCCTCAGCCACAACGAGGTCGACGAGATCATCGCGCTGCTGATCCGGCTGAACGAACAGGGCGTCACCGTGATCATGATCGAACACATCATGCGGGCGGTGATGCAGTTCTCTCAGCGCCTCGCAGTGCTGGTGGCCGGCCGCAAGATCGCCGATGGTCCACCGCAGGAGGTCGTGCGCAACCCCGAAGTCGTGAGGGCCTACCTTGGCGAGTAGCCTCGTCGTTGCCAACATCGACGCCGGCTACGGTGCTGTGCGCGTGCTCGAGGATGTTTCGCTGCTCGTCAGCCCCGGCGAGACGGTGGCGCTGCTTGGCACGAACGGCAACGGCAAGTCGACCCTGATGAAATCCATCATGGGCATCGTGCAGCCGGTGGCGGGCAGCATTCGCGCCACTATCGACGATGTGGAACACGAACTGATCGGCCGTTCGACGGAGGAGATCGTCGACCTCGGCATTGCCTTCGTTCCGGAGGGCCGGCGGCTCTTCCCGAAGCTCACGGTGACCGAGAACCTGCTGCTGGGCGCGTTTCGCCCCAAAGCACGCTCGGCCATCCAGCGCAACCTCGACTTCTGCTTCGAGACCTTCCCGCGACTCAAGGAACGCGCACGTCAGCTCGCCGGCAGCATGAGCGGCGGCGAACAGCAGATGCTGGCGCTAGCGCGGGCGCTGATGTCGGCGCCGCGCATCCTGTTGATCGACGAACCCTCGGTCGGACTGGCGCCGCTGCTGGTCAAGCGCACGATCGACAAGATCAAGGAACTGAAGGAGGGGTACGACCTGACGGTCCTGATGGCCGAGCAGAACTTCACCCAGGCTATCCGCATCGCCGACCGTGGCTATGTGATCGTCCACGGCCGCATTGCCTTCACCGGCGACTCTGCCGAAGCGCTCAGCAACAACGAGCTGATTCGCGAGTTCTATCTGGGCGCCTAGAGCCTCACTTCTTCGGGTCGTACGGATAGATGATGTTGCCGGTCTTGTACTTGGTCGGCCACAGGATCACTTCCGTCTTGGGATCGCGGAACTGCTCGACACCATTGCCGCTCACGCCCTGGAACTGGGCAGCGATGACCTGCGCCTGCTCCCACTCGCCTTCAGCGTTGAATTTGATGTCGCCGACGACGGTCTTGAAGACGTTCTTGCGCGCGAACTCGGCCAGCTTCGCATCGTCGGCACTGCCGGCGCCCTTGACGGCTTGTTCGACGACCTGACCCAATGCATAGCCGAACGGCGGCAGGTAGTAGCCCAGCAGGTCGACACCAGCCTCGGCGGACTTGGCCTGGTACTTCTTGAGGAACTCACGACCCTCGTCGGTCGCGAAGCCTGCCCAGGGCAGCCAGAAGTCGTAGACGACGATGCCGTTCAGAAGCGGTCCGAGCTGCGTCTTGATGGCGGTCGCCTGCAGACCGACCATGCCGCCGCCATACATCTTGGGCTTGAAGCCGATCTCGTGCGTGGCGCGGATGATGCCGACGGAGTCGGGCGGGTAGGAGGCGGCGAAGAAGATGTCGGGATTGGTCGCCGCGATCGCCCGCACAATCGGTGTGTAGTCGGCGGTCGTGGGCGGGTAGGTCTTGTCGTAGACGATCTTGAGGCCGTACTGCTTGGCCTGGTTGCGCACACCATCCAGCGCGTTGCGTGGGAATTCGGCGTCGGCGCCAGTGATCGCCAAGGTCTGCGGCTTGGGTGTCTGCTCCATCGCAACGGCGAAGAAGCCTTCTGCGAAAGATTCCTTGGGCTTGGGGCCGCCAGTCGGCGTGATCGAGAAGTAGCGCGAGTATTTGAATTCGGTGTTCACCGCCAAACCCAGTAGTGCGAAGAACGTACGGTCGTGCTGCATGACCACCGGCATCGCCGGTGCCACCATGTTGGTGGCGTAGCCACTGGTGACGATATCGACTTTGTCGACATCCATGAGCTTGGTGTAGAGGCCGGGAACGTTGGAAGGATTGGACTGGTCGTCGTAGTAGACGAGCTTCACCGGACGGCCGAGCAGGCCACCGCGTGCATTGACGTCTTGCTCCCAGATCTGCATGGCCAACAACGCGGCTTTGCCGTTGGGTGCGAGGCCACCGGTCAGCGCCATGCCGAAGCCGATGGTGAACGGCTTGGCTTGGGCATGAGCGGAGCCGAACGCGCTCGTACCGGCACCTGCAGCGGCTGCCAGCTTGCCGAAGGTGCGACGCTTGATGAGCATGAACCTTCCTCCCGACATTCTTGTTTTGACAGGCGATCCTAGCCCGGAATCCGAGCCGGTGTCATCGGACAGCAGTACTGCGCTCCGGTTGCAGTGCGGGCATGACTTCGCGTGCGAAGGCGCGGAGGTTTGCCAGGGAGGCGTTGGGATCGACCAGCAGGATATTGGTGGCGCCGACTGCCTCCAGTTCCCGCAGGCGTGAGGCGATCTCCCCGGGCAGGCCGAGTAGCGCCGCCGTGTCGTCCTCGATCCGATCGGGGAGTTTGTCGCGCGCGAGGTCGCCAATCACGCCGATTACGCGCTTGCGCGTCTCGTAGGCGGCGGCTCGCTCGCTCTCGTGGTGGATCATCTGCAGGGCACGAGCTGTGGCCACCAGACCGGGATGATAGACGCGGCCAACGCGCTCACATTCCTCGCGGAAGAGGGCGATGCGCCGGGCAATCTGGTCAGTCTGAGCAAGCTGGTCCAGCAACAGGTGGTAGCCCTCCCGGGCAGCGCGACGCACGCTGTCCGGGCTGCCGGCAGCCAGCCAGAGCGGCGGGTGAGGGCGCTGCACCGGCGCAGGCTCGACGAGGATATTGTCGTAGTGCCAGCGCTTGCCGTGATGGCTGAACCGGCCTTCCGTCGTCCACGCCTTGCGGATCACCTCCATGGCCTCGTCGAAGCGCTCCGTGGCCTCGGCCATGGGAATGCAGAAGCCGTCGAACTCGGCCTGGCGATAACCCTTGCCGACACCGAAATCGACACGCCCGCCGGTCAGCAGGTCGAGCGTCGCGACCTGCTCGGCGATCAGCACGGGATTGTGCCAGGGCAGCACGACGACGGCAGTCCCGAGGCGGATGTTCTTCGTCCTGGCGGCGAGATAGGCCAGCACGGTGATCGAGGCGGAGACCTGTCCATGGCCGGTGAAGTGGTGTTCGACCATGAAGAGCTGGCGGAAGCCCAGACGGTCGGCCTCGATCACGTACTCGATGAAGGTCTCGTAGCCCTGGCTGTCTTCGAGGCCGACCGCGGGCTTGGTCCGCGCTCCGCCGAACAGTCCGAACTGCATGGCCGCCTCCGCCGGACGAAGGCGTCAGGTCTTCATGCGCATCCGGCCGAGAAAGTCGCGCTTGCCGAGAGGGACGCCCTTGTGACGGAGGATGTCGTAGGCGGTCGTGGCATGGAAATAGAAGTTAGGCAGCGAGAAGGATTGCAGGAACCCCTCTGCCGTGAAGGGCAGCTTGCGGTCGCCGATCTCGAAGAAGACGTCTTTGCCCATGAGGCTGTCCACCTCGTCGGGCTTGATCTTCTGCAATGCCTCGCGAGCCTCGGTCACCGACTTCTGGATGCCGGCATAGTCGAGCGCGGGTACAGGGGCCGGCGGCTTGAAGACGCCAGCCTGCACCCCGCGGATGGCGCCCAGCGAATGGTGCACGACGGAGTGAAGCTGAAACTTGAACGGCAGCATATCCGGCGCCAATTGCGCTTCGACGACTTCGTTGGGATCGGATTTCTTGTCCTGGAAGTGGGTGAGGCCGCGGCCGAGAAAGCCTTCCACGCCGCCCAATGTCTGCAGGAAGTTCGTGACACTTAGTTCGTAAAGCGAGATCGCCATAGCTAGCATCCTCCGGCCGTTCTTGGTTGCGGGCATTGTCGACGGTCCCCTGAGCGGCGCAACCCTTTCCTCATGGGGCGAATGAGGCTTCCTTGCTTCGGAGGTCCTGCCGGATGGTCTAGGTTCCGTGCCTGAATATGCCCCTCTGGAGAGACGCCATGATCGACCTGTACTACTGGCCGACGCCCAACGGCTGGAAGATCTCCATCATGCTCGAGGAGTGTGGCCTGCCTTACAAACTGATACCGGTGAATATCCGCACGGGCGATCAGTTCAAGCCGGAATTCCTCAAGATCAGTCCTAACAACAGAATGCCAGCGATCGTCGATCACGAGCCGCCGGGCGGTGGTGAAGCTGTTTCGGTGTTCGAGTCGGGCGCTATCCTGCACTACCTCGCCGAGAAGGCCGGCAAGTTTCTTCCGAAGGACCTGCGTGGCAGATACGAGGTCCTGCAGTGGCTCAACTGGCAGATGGGTGGTTTGGGGCCGATGGCGGGGCAGGCCGGACATTTCAATCTCTATGCACCGCAATTCACGCCGGCCGAACAGCTCGTCTACGGCCAGACGCGATACGGCAACGAGGTAAACCGGCTGTTCGGCGTTTTGGACAAACGCCTTGCCGGCCGTCCGTTCGTCGCGGGCGACTACTCGATCGCCGACATGGCGATCTGGCCTTGGATCGTGGGGTACAAGAACTTCGGCCAGAAGCTCGATGAATTTCCCGACCTCCAGAGATGGTTCAGGGAGACCGGCAAGCGGCCGGGAGTCGTGAGAGGCCAAGCGGCCGGTGCCGAGCTGCGCCAAACGCCGGACATCAACACCGAGGAGCAGCGCAAGGTGCTGTTTGGTCAGACCGCCTCGGCCGTCCGCTAGCTGTTGCGACGGCGTATCTCGCCCGCCACATGGGCGATGCGCCGGCGCAATGCCAAGGGCTTCAGCACCTCGCCTTCGCTTCCTAGCCGCAATAGGTCGAGGGCCGCTTGATCGACAGTTTCGATCGGGATCGTGACCTTGACCCATCCGTCGGCGCCCATTGGCTCCGCCGACTGCTGCGCGGCCTGCTGGACGGCGGCTCCAAGTGGCTCCAGCCGTTCCAGGCCGATTGGCGACACCCGCAAGGTCGCATGGCTGCGATAGATGCCGACTTCGTAGGCACGTGTCGACGCTGTCCAGTAGCGAACGAGGTCGAAGTCCTTCGGCCGTTCGAAAACTTCGCCGGTCGAGACCAGTTCGAGGATGTGAGCGACGCGGTAGGTGCGCGTCTGCTCGCTGACGGCGGCGACGCAGTACCAGGTGCCGGCTTTCAGGACGAGGCCGAGCGGTTTGAGCTGCCGCGCCACCGAACTCTGTCCGCGCCGATAGCGGATGTCGACCGAGGTCTCGTTCCATACCGCCTTGGCCAGGGCAGGTAGCAGGCGCGCCGCTTCGGCGCCGTGGAACCAGTCGACCGGATCGAGATGGAAGCGAGCAGCAATGCGTCGGGCGCCTGCCCGTGTCCGCTCGGGCAGGGCGGCCGTGAGCTTCAGCTGGGCGGTGGCCATCGCGTCGGCGAGGCCCAGTTCAGCGGCGGGGCCGGGGAGGCCGGCCATGAACAGGGTCTCGGCCTCGGCCGGCGACAGACCGGTCAATTTGGTTCGGTAGCCATTGAGAAGCTGAAAGCCACCGCCCGGCCCGCGGTCGGCGTAGACCGGCACGTCAGCGGCGCTCAACTGGTCGATGTCGCGATAGATCGTCCGCACCGAGACCTCGAACTGAGCGGCCAGTGCTTCCGCGGTGGTGCAACCGCGGGTCTGCAGGATCATCAGAATGGAAAGAAGCCGGCTTCCGCGCATGTGTTGCAGGTTAGCAGAAAATCATGACGTATTCTGTCAGGTATAGGAGCGTATGACGACACTTCCAGAGATCAAGGGAGACCGTCATGTCGCAACAAGCCGCCTTCGACTTCCTCGTCGGCAACTGGACTGTTCATCATCGCTATCTGCGCCGCCGCCTTGCGGGTTCTACGGACTGGATCGAATTCCCCGGGACCAGCTCGATGCGCAAGATTCTTGGGGGCTTCGCCAACATGGACGACGACGATATCCACCTCCCGTCGGGGCGGTATGCCGGCGTCAGTCTGCGGACCTACAATCCTGAAAAGGAGTCCTGGTCGATCTACTGGCTCGACAGCCGTTATCCAGGGCAGATCTTTCCGCCGGTGCACGGCAGGTTCGTCGACGGAATCGGCACTTTCGAGGGCGACGATATGCATGACGGCCGTGCCATCAAAGTCCGCTTCCTCTGGTCGCGCATCACGCTGACCTCGGCGCGCTGGGAGCAGGCCTTCCTGGCCGGTGAAGGGAGCGACTGGGAAACGAACTGGATCATGGACTTCACGCGCAACTGAGGGAGAGCGCGCATGCCGATTTACGACGAAGCCTTTGCGCGGCGCTTCATGAAGCATGGAACGACCATGACGTCGAGGGCGCGATGGCTCTGATGAGCGAGGATTGCCTCTGGGAGACTCCCAGAGGCCAGGAACCTTATGGCACCCGCTTCGACGGTGCAGCAGCGGTCCGGTCAGCTATTGCCAATGCCTTCAAGACCATGCCGGATATCCGCTACGAACTGGTGAGTTGCAATTTCGGCGCCGGTCTCATCGTGCTCGAGCTGCTGGTGACTGGCACTTCGGCCGAGGGCAGGTCGATGAGGTTCCAGGCATGCGATGTCATGACCATGCGGGACGGTAAGGTCGCTGCCAAGCGTTCGTATCGCAAGGTGATCGAATAACAGGGGCAAGTCCTTTATCGGGACTTTACAAAGATGTAATCAATCCGGCCGCTCTTGACGCTCGGCGGACGGGCAACCACGTTGGCGGTGCTCCTTGAACCAAAGGGGCAGGAGGCACTGTCATGCAGAATCAAGAACGTGAACTCATCACGGGGCTTTTCGGTCGGCTGCAGCCGTTCGAATCCCAACCACGCGATGCCGAGGCGGATGCGATGATCCGCGATCTCGCGGCGCGCCAACCGGCATCCGCCTACCTCCTGGTACAGACGGTGCTTGTCCAGGAGCAGGCTCTCAAGGCTGCCCAGGAGCGCATCACCGAGCTAGAGGCGAAGGCTGCGGCCGCGCCGGCCGCGGGTGGCGGTGGATTTTTGGGCAGCGCCCCGAAGATCGGCCCCTGGGGATCGGCGCCAGCCGCGCAGGCGCAGGCGCAGGCGCAGACGCCTGCGCCGCGTCCCTCGATTCCGTCGACACGTTCTCCGTTGCAGGCTGCAGTTGGCCCACAGGCTGCCGGCGGCGGCGGTGGCTTCCTGCGCACGGCAATGGCGACCGCGGCCGGCGTTGCCGGTGGCGCCTTGCTCTTCGAGGGTATTCGCAACCTGATGGGCGGCAGCTCCAATCCCTTCAGCCAGGGTGGGAGCAGCCAGCAAGCGGCAGCGCCCCAGACGCCGTCCGAGCTGATGCCGCCGGACTCGGCCCAGTCATCGCAGCAGGATCAGCAGCAGGCCTATGATCAGGATGCCGGGATGCAACAGGACGACTACGACACGGCGTCGTACGACGACGGCGGTGGCGGCGACGACAGCTGGGGCTGATACGTAGTTTTTTCGTAAAGAACGGGGGAGATGAAAAGATGATCGAACTTCACACGTGGGGTACGCCGAACGGCCGCAAGATTTCCATCATGCTCGAGGAATGCGGGCTGCCCTACAGCGTGCACAAGGTCGACATCTTGAAAGGCGAACAGCACAAGCCGGAGTTTCTGCGGATCAGCCCTAACAACCGCATCCCTGCGATCCTCGATCCGGACGGTCCGGGCGGCAAGCCGTACTCGCTCTTCGAGTCCGGTGCGATCCTTATCTATCTCGCCGACAAGACGACGAAGTTCCTGCCGGCTACAGGTGTTGCGCGTTACGACGCCCTGCAGTGGCTGATGTGGCAGATGGGCGGTTTCGGTCCGATGCTGGGTCAGGCGCATCACTTCCTGCGCGCGGCACCGTCCAAGATCGAGTACGGCATCAAGCGCTATGTCGACGAAGCCAAGCGTCTTTACGGCGTGCTCGACCGTCAACTTGCCAGTAAGGCGTTTGTCGCCGGTGAGGAATACACGATCGCCGACATGTCGATCTTTCCCTGGGCGGCACGCCACGAGTGGCACACGGTTAATCTCGCCGAGTTCCCCAACGTGAAGCGTTGGTACGATATCGTGAATGCCCGTCCCGCTGTCACCAAGGGCATGGCGGTACCGTACCTCAACTGAGCATGTGGTCTCGGGCGTCGCAGGCCAGTGCAGCAGGGGCTCTGCTCCTGCTGTCGGCCTGCGCCCAGCCCGGGACGCCGCCGTCTTGCATCGCGCCCCTCAAGCCGGCGCTCGAAGTCAGCCTTTACTTTGGGCGCGACAAGCCGGCCGGCGGCCAGGTGAGCGATGTCGAGTGGGCCTCCTTCGTCACCGAGATTGTGACACCTCAGTTTCCGGCCGGGCACAGTATCGTCGATGCCGGCGGCCAATACCGCGATTCATCCGGTCGCATTGTGCGTGAGAGCAGTAAGCTCGTTGTCATCATCGTGTTCGACGCACCGGCCCATCGCACCAAAGTAACGTCGATCGTCGACACTTACGTCAAACGGTTCGGCCAGGAGAGTGTCCTGCGTGTGGAAAGGCCGGTCTGCGCTGGGTTGTGATCGGAGCCGGTTCACCGCGCCGCGAAAGCACGCTAGGGTCGCGCCGTTGCCATCTGTACCCGCAGGAGTGCCAGCCCATGAGCAAGGATCCGAAGTCACGCAAGACCGTCGCGCTCGCTACGCCGACCGATCTCGGTGAAAACGCAACCCGCGATCTGACCGGCGGATTGAATCTGCTGCTGGCCGACGTCGCCGCGCTCTACTGGAAAACCAAGAACTTCCACTGGCACGTCTCGGGGCCGCATTTCCGCGACTATCACCTGATGCTCGACGAACAGGCGACGCAGATCGACGCCATGAGCGATCCGATTGCTGAGCGGGTGCGCAAGCTCGGTGGTACGACCATCCGGTCGATCGGCCATATTTCTCGCTTGCAGCGCGTCCTCGACAACGATGCCGACTATGTGACGCCGCTCGACATGCTGGCGGAGCTACGCGACGACAACAGGCAGCTCTGTGCCAGCATGCGCTCGCTTCATGAACTTTGCGACGAGCACAACGACGTCGCCACCGCGAGCCTCATCGAGAACTGGATCGACGAGGCCGAACAGCGCGTATGGTTCCTCTACGAGACGACGCGCCGTACCGAGGGCTGATCAAGTCATCAAGGCGGGTGGAAAGGCGTTACTGCCTTTCCGCCCAGCCGATCATCTTGCTGATGAAGGTGTCGCAGGCATCCATCTGCGAGCGCGCCACGAACTCGTTGGGCTGGTGAGCCTGCGAGATGTCGCCTGGACCGCAGATCACCGTCGGGATGCCGTGGCTGCGGAAGATGCCGGCTTCTGTGCCGTAGGGAACGGCATAGGTGCGATTGCCGCCGGTCCATTGCAGCGCCAGCTTGGCCGCTTCCTCGTTCTGTTGCGGCAGCAGGCCGGGCACGAAAGAGCGGCGTTTCAGCGTGATGTCGGCGTCGGGATGCTTGGCCTTCATCTTGGGCAGCAGCAGCTCGGCGATGTACTTTTCCGCCCGGCGCTGCACTTCCCAGGGATCGTCGCCGGGCAGGGTGCGGTAGCCCCAGTTGAGCGTGCATTCGCGGGCCAGGATGTTGCCCGCCGTGCCGCCGGTCACGATGCCAACATTGATGGTCGTGTGGCCGGGCACCGTGTCGATATCCGTCCGCTTGCGGCCGGACAGCTCGACCTGCAACTCGTTCAGCCAGTGGATGAAGTCGCCGGCGAAGTGGATGGCACTGACCCCGAGATGGGTCATCGATGAGTGGGCCTCCACTCCGGTGAACGTGGCGACAATGCCGCCGCCGGCATTCTGCGCATTGACGACGCCCATCATGGTGGGCTCGCCCACGATCACGGCCTGCGGTCGGGGCACGTTGCCGACCAGTTTCTCGGCGAGCGAATGGGCACC
>CALROF020000164.1:0-14789 GCA_943369775.1 Reyranella massiliensis 521 | reverse complement strand
CCAGAGGTTTCTACGCGCCTAAGCGGCGTAGAAACCTTTGAACCCACTCCGGCCCCGTGCGCTTCACGCCGCCGCGCGGGCGGGTCTTCGCCCAGTCGAGCAGCAGCGCCAGCGGAAACCAGCTCTCGGTGTCGTCCTGCAGGCCGCGGGCGGCGAGCGAGACCTTGGGCACCGGCACGGGCGTCACGCCCTCCTGCTGCGGGCCGGCGCACAGCTCGGCGGGCGAGGTCACCAGATATTCACGGCAGACCAGCGGCCGCTCGGGATGGATGGAGCAGCTTTCCTCTTCGAGGAAGGGGCAGGGAATGCGGAGCGCGAAATAGCCGACCGACAGTTCGCGGTCGGTGCGACCGGCCTTCTCGCCCAATCCCGCCGCCTTGATCGACGCCGCTGCCGTCGCGAACCGCTCCTTGAGCGCCCGCTGCCGTTTCGCCGGCATCGCTTCGACCACGCCCAGCAAGCGTTCAGCCTCCGTGCGCGAAACCGGCACGAGCTGGCGACAACAGGCGCCGCAGCCCTTGCGGCAGGAGATTTCCGTCCCGGCTTCCCCCAGCTTCGCTTCCGCGGCGGTAACCACGGCGTTCACCAGCCCCTGCAGGGCCGGCACCACGGCGGCGGCGGGGACGGAGCCGGTCGGTACGGTGATCGGATGGACCACCTTGAGATCGCCCACGGAGAGCCGGAGAGTGGCGGTAGAATGGGCCTCGGCGGCCATTTTCGACAGGTTCCCCGGTCTGTTGGTTTTCTGGACTTGGCTGGCAGGCGCACGCTACAAGGCCCGCATGCAAAGCGTCAGCGAAATCCGTCGTACTTTCCTAGAGTACTTCCGCAAAAACGGCCACGAGGTCGTGGACTCGAGCCCGCTCGTCCCGCGCAACGACCCGACGCTGATGTTTACCAACGCCGGCATGGTGCAGTTCAAGAACGTCTTCACGGGGCTGGAGACGCGGAACTACTCGCGCGCGGCGACCTCGCAAAAGTGCGTTCGTGCCGGCGGCAAGCACAACGACCTGGAAAACGTCGGCTACACCGCCCGCCACCACACCTTCTTCGAGATGCTGGGCAACTTCTCGTTCGGCGACTATTTCAAGGAACACGCGATCGAGCTGGCCTGGAACCTGCTGACCAAGGATTACGGCCTGCCCAAGGAGCGGCTGCTGGTCACCGTGTTCCACACCGACGACGAGGCGGCGGGCCACTGGAAGAAGATCGCGGGCCTCTCCGACGACCGCATCATCCGCATCCCGACCTCGGACAATTTCTGGGCGATGGGCGACACCGGCCCCTGCGGCCCCTGCTCGGAGATCTTCTTCGATCACGGCGAGGGCATTCCAGGCGGCCCACCGGGCAGCCCTGACCAGGACGGCGACCGGTTCATCGAGATCTGGAACCTGGTCTTCATGCAATTCGAGCAGGTGACCAAGGAAGAGCGCGTCGCGCTGCCCAAGCCCTCGATCGACACCGGCATGGGCCTGGAGCGGCTGGCGACCGTCCTGCAGCACAAGCACAACAACTACGACATCGATCTCTTCCGCGCGCTGATCGAGGCGGTGGCGCACGAGACCGGCGTCGATCCCGACGGCCCGCAATCGGCGTCGCACAAGGTGATCGCCGACCATCTGCGCGCCACCTCGTTCCTGATCGCCGACGGCGTGCTGCCGTCCAACGAAGGCCGCGGCTACGTGCTGCGCCGGATCATGCGCCGCGCGATGCGCCATGCGCACATCCTCGGCGCGCAGGACCCGGTGGTCTACAAGCTGGTGCCGACCCTGGTGCACGAGATGGGCGATGCCTATCCCGAGCTCGGCCGCGCGCAGCCGCTGATCACCGAGACGCTGAAGCTCGAGGAGACGCGCTTCAAGAAGACGCTCGGCACCGGCCTCAAGCTGCTGGAAGACGAGACGAAGGGTCTGAGCGCCGGCGGCACCTTGAAGGGCGAAGTCGCCTTCAAGCTCTACGACACCTTTGGTTTTCCACTCGATCTCACGCAGGACGTGCTGCGCGCGCGCGACATCACCGTCGACACGGCGGCCTTCGAGAAGTCGATGGACGAGCAGCGCGCCAAGGCGCGCGCGGCGTGGGCGGGCTCTGGCGAGACCGCGGATCAGGCGATCTGGTTCGACGTGCGCCAGAAGGCCGGCGCCACCGAATTCCTGGGCTACGACACGGAGCGCGCCGAGGGCCAGATCAAGGCGATCCTGCTCGACGGCAAGGAAGTCTCCTCGCTCAAGGCCAACCAGACCGGCTGGATCATCACCAACCAGACGCCGTTCTACGCCGAGTCCGGCGGCCAGCAGGGCGACCAGGGCCAGCTTGTCAGCGGCGCCAACCAGGGCGACGTGCTCGACGTGCAGAAGATGGTGGGCGATCTCCATGCGCATCACACCAAGGTCGCGAAGGGCGAACTCAAGGTCGGCGACGATCTCGTGATGACGGTCGATCCGGTCCGCCGTGCCCAGTTGCGCGCGCACCATTCGGCGACGCATCTGCTGCACGAGGCGCTGCGCCGTCATCTCGGCGAGCATGTGACGCAGAAGGGCTCGCTGGTCGCGCCCGACCGGCTGCGCTTCGACATCAGCCATACCAAGGCGATCTCGGCCGAGGAGCTGAAGCGCATCGAGGACGAGGTCAACGACCGCATCCGCCACAACTCGGCGGTCCTGACGCGGCTGATGACGCCTGAGGAGGCGATCGCGGCCGGCGCCATGGCACTGTTCGGCGAGAAGTACGGCGAGGAAGTGCGCGTGCTCTCGATGGGCAGCGACGAGGGCGGCGACAAATACTCGGTCGAACTGTGCGGCGGCACCCATGCGCGGCGCACCGGCGATATCGGCCTGTTCAAGATCGTGGGCGAGGGCGCGGTCTCCGCGGGCGTCCGCCGTATCGAGGCGCTGGCCGGTCATGCGGCCGAGGCGCATGTCCGTCATCAGGCCGAACTCCTGGCCGAGGCGGCGGCAACGCTGAAGGTGCGGGCCGAGGATCTGCCGACGCGTCTCGCGGCGCTGGTCGATGGCCAACGCAAGATCGAGCGCGAGCTGGCCGAGGCGCGCAAGGCGCTGGCGCTGGCCGGTGCTGGCGGTTCGGGTGGCGGCAATGCGGCCGACGAGGTGCGCGATGTCGGCGGCGTGAAGCTGATCGGCCGCGTGCTGAACGGCGTGCCGGGCAAGGACCTCAAGGGCATGGCCGACGAGTTCAAGAAGAAGCTGGGCTCGGGCGTTGTGGCGCTGATCGGCGTCGAGGACGGCAAGGCCTCGGCCGTGGTCGGCGTGACCGACGATCTGTCCAAGAATTTCAGCGCGGTCGAGCTGGTGAAGGCCGGCGTCGCGGCATTGGGCGGCAAGGGCGGCGGCGGCCGTCCCGACATGGCACAGGGCGGCGGTCCCGATGCGGCGAAGGCGCCCGAGGCGCTGAAGGCCATCGAGGCCGCGCTGGCGGGGGTCAAGTGAAGCGCGCGCTCGTCCTTCTCGCGGCGGGCCTGCTGGCCGCAGGCTGCGCGCCGACGTCCTTCACCAAGGAAGGCAAGCAGGACGCCACCATGGCCGAGCAGTATTCCCGCGACGAAGGGCAGTGCCGGGCACAGGCGAAGAACGTTGCGGGCAACGAGCGCAACATCGAGGACCAGCGTCGCGCCGTCTTCTCCGGCGAACGCGACCGCTTCGGTCAGCAGGATCTCTATCGGACGATGGACAACCAGGGCTACCAGAACAACTTCGACCGGCTGGTGGCGCGCTGCATGGAAGCGCGCGGCTGGACGCCGAAGAAGACCGGCCCGATCCAGATGCCCAAGCTGAGCTGGTAACACCGTGCCGGGACTAGGGCAGGGGCAAGGGCTGGGGCCGCTGGACTATGTCCTGCTGTTCGTCGCCTGCGGCATGGCGACGATTCCGATCTCCATCATGGTACTCAAGATCTTCACTGGCCCGTCCTGGGCCGAGCGGCTCGACAAGGCGTTGTCCTGGTCGATGACCGGCTGGATCCTGGGCGTGATGATCTTCTACGCCGGCATGGTCCTGCTCGAACGCCAGCGCCCCTGCGAGATGCAGCGCACCAACCAGATCACGCAGGCCTGCAAGGACTACTTCGACTCCCTGCCGCGCTGAGCCGGCTGGAGGGCGTTGGTACCACCGTCACGGCGCGTAACGGGTGAAGACGAAATCGTGTCCCTTCACCCGGGCTTCGTGGCAGGCGAAGCACGTCTCGTGCTGCGCCGCGTCGACCGGCTGGCCGGCGATGAAACGGCCGAAGCCCCAGCCGCCGGTGCTCGCATATTTCTTCGAGTCCTTGACCATCACCTGGACCGTCGTCGCAGCGCCGGGAACGGAAGCAGGTTCGTATTCCGGCGATTGAATCTGCTTCCAGGCAAGTTTCACGAGCACGGTGCCATCGGGGAACGGCAGCTTTCCGTCACGATAGGCCTTGATGGCCGTCGCATTCCCGAGGACGGCTCGCAGTTCGTTCAAAGGCTCGCCTTCCTGGGCTGGTGCGATCAGCTCCCATTGGCGATAGCCGTCCGGGATCGTGACGCCGTAGATCGGCGAGGCGCGTTTTGTATTGGCCGTGGCTTGCACGGTCAGCAGCCCGGCCGTCGTGGCAAAGGCCAGTGCCGCAGAGACCAAGGCAAGACGGGTCGAGGTCATTGGCTGTTTCCTTTCGCGACGATCAAGCGTCGTGACGTTTACAGACGGTCGGCGTCGATGACAGCCTGTGCGAAGGCATTAGGTGCCTCCTGCGGCAGGTTATGTCCGATACCTCCGGTGATGGTCCGGTGCGCGTACTTGCCGGAGAACTTCTTCGCGTAGGCACTGGGATCGGGATGCGGCGCGCCATTGGCGTCGCCCTCGAGCGTGATGGTCGGCACGGAGATCACCGGGCCGGTCGCGAGACGCTTCTCCAGTTCGTCGAACTTCTGCTCGCCTTCGGCCAGGTCGAGCCGCCAGCGATAGTTGTTGATCACGATGGCGACGTGATCGGGATTGTCGAAAGCCGCGGCCGTGCGGTCGAACGTGGCGTCGTCGAAGTGCCACTTGGGCGATGCGAGCTGCCAGATCAGCTTGGAGAATTCGCGGCGATACTTGTCGTAGCCGGCACGGCCCCGTTCGGTCGCGAAGTAGAACTGGTACCACCATTCGAGCTCGGCCTTTGGCGGGAGCGGCATCTTGTTGGCGGCCTGGCTGCCGATCAGATAGCCGCTGACGGAAACCATGGCCTTGCAGCGCTCGGGCCACACGGCGGCGATGATGTTGGCCGTCCGGGCGCCCCAATCGCAGCCGCCGATCGTGGCGCGTTCGACCTTCAGCGCATCCATGAAGGCGACGATGTCCGTGGCGATCGCGGCCTGCTGACCGTTGCGCGGCGTCTTGTCGGACAGGAACGTCGTCGTCCCGTAACCGCGCAGAAACGGTACGAGCACCCGGTAGCCTGCCGAGGCCAGCATCGGCGCAACATCGACGTAGGTGTGGATGTCGTACGGCCAGCCGTGAAGGAGGACGACCGCGGGGCCGTTGGCGGGACCGGCTTCCGCATATCCGACCTTCAGGGCGCCGGCGTCGATCTGCTTCAACGGCCCGAAGGAGGCCGACGTCGTACCGCTGGCCTGTGCGCTCGCAACTCCGATCCTGCCGAGTTGAGACGCGATGACGCCCAACGCTGCAGCGCCCAGCAGGCGACGGCGGGAATAGTCGATGGCGGTCGATGTATCGGCGGTGTTCATGCGTAAATCTCCTGACGCGGAGGCCGACCCGACAGGGTCTTGCCGAGGCGAGATAAACCACGAAGGGCCCGCCCGCGCTTTGAGAGAGCATGGATTTGCTCATCAGATGGTCGTGATTTTTCCGGCAGAGGGGCCGTGATAGGTTCGCGTCTCTGCCGCAATTTGACCAGTGGGGCCCCGGTTGATCTACCGGTTCGACGATCTTGTCCTTGATCCCAAGCGGAGGGAATTGCGCCGGGGAGACAGTCTTGTTGCGGTCGAGCCGCAGGTATTCGACCTGCTGGAATTTCTCATCCGCGCGCGGGAGCGGGTGGTCAGCCGCGACGATCTCCTCGCGGCCGTCTGGCAAGGCCGCATCGTCTCCGAAGCAACGCTCAGCAGCCGTGTGAACGCGGCGCGCACGGCCATTGGCGACAATGGCGACGAGCAACGCCTCATCCGAACCTTTCCGCGCAAGGGATTCCGTTTCGTCGGCGCCGTCCGGGAGGAAGCCGAGGCACCTGCCGAACGGGAACTCCCGCCGACGCCGGCAAAGGCAGACTTCGACGGGCCGTCGATTGCTGTCCTTCCCTTCACGAACATGAGTGGAGATCCGGAACAGGACTACTTCGCTGACGGGATGGCCGAGGAGATCATCACGGCCTTGTCACGCTGCAGTGGCCTGTTCGTCATCGCGCGCAATTCGACGTTTACCTACAAGGGCAAGGCCGTCGATATCCGCCGTGTCGGACAGGAGCTTGGTGTCGGCTATGTGCTGGAAGGCAGCGTTCGTCGGGGCGGCGAGCGGCTGCGGATAACTGGACAGCTCATCGACGCATCCTCCGGCGCCCATCTCTGGGCGGATCGTTTCGACGGTGACCTCAAGGACGTCTTCGAGCTTCAGGATCGCATCACCGAAAGCGTCGTGGCCGCGATCGAGCCCGCATTGCTGCTTGCCGAGATCGAGCGGCGCAAGCGCAGCCGGCCGGAGACGGTCAACGCCTACGATCTGCTGCTGCGGGCCTATGGATTGGAAAACGAGTTCACCGCCGAGAGCATGAAGGCGGCGCTGCAATGCCTCGATCAGGCGCTGGCGATCGATCCGACCTACGCGCCGGCGATGGCCGCGGCCGCCTATTGCCATGCGCAGTGCCACTTCCAGGGCTGGGTCCCGCTGGACGAGACACATCGCCTGAAAGGCATGAAGCTCGCCTGGCGTGCGGTCGAGCTGGCGCCAAACGATGCGCAGGTCCTGTGGATGGCGGCCTTTGCCGTCTGGAACCTTGCGCCAGAGATAAGCGAGGCCCCGCGGGAACTCTTCAATCGTTCCCTTGCGATCAATCCCAACTCGGCCATGGCCCTGACCCTGGGCGGCTGGATCGAAACGATGCGCGGCAATCTCGATGCGGGCCGCGGAATGATCGAGCGTGCACGACGGCTGAACCCGCTCGATCCGCGTGGCTGGTTCATGTCGGGCGCCATGGCCATCACGGCCATCGTCGACGAGGACTATGTCGAAGCCATTGCCTGGGCGGAAAAGGCTCTCGTGCAGAACCGGCGCTTCGCCGTTGCGCTCCGTGTCCTGGCAGTGGCCCTCGTGAAGGTCGGCAAGCACGATCGTGCGGCCGATATCGTTCGCGAACTGCTGGTGATCGAGCCCGAGCTGACGATTTCGCGGTTCTTCAGCAGGATTCCGGTCCCGCTCGAATCGATGGCGAGAGCCTATGCCGAAGCGTTGAGAGCCGCCGGATTGCCCGAGTAGGGGGGCCAAACGCCGGAGTGGCGCATTTGTGAAGCGAGGCCTCTGGAGCGACGCGCGCCCAGCGCCTAGACTCCTCTCATGTACAGAGTCGGGCTTCTTGCCACAGCGCTAGCCGTCGCAACGCCAGCCCTCTCCACGCCGGTCCTTGCCGACGAACCCTGCCGTGCGCGGGCGTCGGTGGCTTGGGCGCGTGCCGGCGCGGGCTATCTCGTCGAAGCCGTGGCCGACGGGCCGACCTGCCGGAATGCCGTGATCGTCCATGTCGTGCGCCGTCCGGACGGGGTGCCGGTGTGGAGCGACGTGGTGCTGGCGGAATGGCGCTTCGCCGAGGATGCGCCGCGCGACAGCGCCGCGATGGAGAAGGCGCTGGGGCAGATGCTGGTCGACGGCCTGCGTGGCGTCGCGGGCAGCGAGCAGCTCCCCGAGTGGAAGCAGGGCGAAGAGGGCACGCTGCGCCGCGGCGATATCGTCTGGTATGCCGAGACCGGCATGGAGCGCGCCGCATGGAACGCCCTGCGTGTGGCGAAGCGGCCGGTCTTCACCTATCTGCAGGGAACGGAGAGCATCGGCGTTCTCGTCCTGGCCGCCGATGGGTCGGTGACCAAGGCCGGCTATTTCGTGCCGTGATTTCTTGGCCGTGATGTTTTTGGAGGTCGACATGCCTCGCAGGATTTCGTCGGCGATCGTTCTTCTCCTGCTGCCGCTCGCCTTCTTGCTGGGAGGGTGCGCCACCAAGGAGGAACGCGAAGCGGTGTTCGACAATCGCCTGCGCGAAATGGCGGGCGCGCCGGAGGCCGGTTTGCTGAACAGCATGGGCCGCATCCCCGACAACAGCTACCAGCTCGAGGATGGCAGCAAAGTGCTGCAGTGGCGCTGGGACACCTCCTACATCGATCCCGGCATGCCGCCGCTCTACTACGGCTACGGATACGGCCGTTACGGCGGCTGGGGACGGGGATGGGGCGGGGGCCTGTGGATGCCGATGGGCGGCTTTCCGCCGACCCTGGTTCGCCAGGGCTGCATCGTCGAATGGACGATGGCCAGCGGTTCGGCGCAGGGCTATCGCTGGCAGGGCGCCGGCTGCGCCAAGGTCTCGCCTTAGTATTCGGGCCTAGCGCTCGGTTTCGCTCTGGCCGCGTTCCTTGCGCAGGCGCTCCGCCAGTGCACTCATCAGTTCTTCATAGGTAGGCGCGGCCGCGAGCGACGTGGCGCGGGGAAGCATGCTGTAGCGCTGATGGCCATCGGGCGTGAGATGCAGCCGTTCGTCCGTCATCTCGACCAGCGCCAACGTCTTCAGCCGCACGAGATCGCGCTGCGAGAGTTCCCGGGCGCAGGAAATGCCGAGGGCGACCCGGCGCAGGGTGATTTCCTCGTTCGGACTAAGCGGAGCATCGAGACTGCGTGGCATTCATCCTCCCGCCGTCACTTCTCCATTTTTCGACTGGCGCAGCAAGGCAAACAGCCCACATGGCCGCTGCGGTTTGCGGAGCGATTGTTTGTCGTCGAACGATGCGGGAAAGGCCTTTACCGGCAACGGTTTCAGCTGTGGCAGCGATTCTCGTTCGCAACGCCGGGGCCGTCCCGTTCCCTGCCGCGACAGTGATCTATCTGTGACCGGCTGTGACCGGCCGGCCACAGGGGAAAACTATTGTCGGAAAGTTGATCCGCAGCCTGCCCTTCGCCCCATTTCCCGCGTTGAGTCGCAGGTGCGGTGGAGGACAGTCATGCACGCGGCAAAGGTTGCTCTGGCGATTTCACTCTGCGTTCTGCTCGCGACGCCCGTCTGGGCAGACAAAGACAAGGATAAGGACAATGGCCGCGGCCCCGGCCAAAACCAGGGGCAGGGCCAGGGTCAAGGCAAGGGCCGGGACAAGGATCGCGACTCCGATCGCGGACCGGGCAATCCATCGATTGTCGTCGTGCCGCAAGGAAATGTTGCTCCTGTCAATATCGTCATCCAGGAGCGCGATCGCGGCGCCGTCTATTCCTACTACCGCACAGAGTATGCGACGGCCGGCTGTCCGCCGGGGCTCGCCAAGAAAAACAATGGTTGCCTACCACCGGGGCAGGCGAAGAAGATGTGGGCGATGGGTCAGCCGCTGCCGGCCGCCGTCGTCTACTACCCGCTGCCTGGTGTGTTACTGGCCCAGCTCAGCCCCGCCCCCTCGGGTTACCAATACGTTCGTGTTGCCAACGACATTCTGCTGATGGCCATCGGCACGCGCATGATCGCGAGTGCCATCGCCGACCTCGGCAGTCTTTGAGGACGAGGGTGCCATGACACGAGCAATGCTTGCAGCGATGGGTGCAGTGCTGGTGGTCGCCGGCGTGGCGAGCGCGAGCGTCTTCACATCCACCTCCGAATCGCCGTCGCGCGTGACGGCCGTGCCGCATTCGTCGTTGCCGCCGCCGCCGGTGATCGCGAAGACACCGGCGCCGGTTGCGGTGACGAAGATCTCGACCTCGGCGCAGCCGGAGCTTCAGCGTCCCCCCGTGCCGCTGCGGCAGGCGCCGCGCCCGCCGGTGCCGATCAAGGAGGACGTCGCGGCCAAAGGCGATGGCAAACCAGGCGATGCCAAGATCGACAAGTCTGTCGATAAGAGCGACAAGCCTGTCGATACGGCGGCCGCGACCGCGCCCGAGGATGCGGAAGGCGCGCGTCTCGCCAAGTCGGCGGTCGAGCGCGACGGCTACAAGAACGTCAAGATGGTCAGCAAGAGCGCCGACGGTTCGTGGCGCGGCCGCGCACGGCGCGGGCAGACCGAAGTCGGCGTCACCGTGGATGCCGGCGGCAACGTCCGTGTCGACTAGGGCAGCGCTCGCAGCGGCTGGCATGCACCCTGGCCGCCCTGCAGGGTGCATGGACAAATATTCCGTTTGATCCCAGGCTGATTGGGTCTGGGGGAGAGTGGAATGATCGTGCGTTCTGCGTTTGGCGCCCTTGTCGCGGTTCTGGTTGTCGGAGTGGCGGGTCACGCCAAGGCAAACGAGCAGGTCCTTCGGGCCATGGCGTCGTTGATTTCGGCGGCTCCTCCATCGCAGCCGCTGCCCGGCAAGATCGTCGATGGCAGCCTGGTCGTCGAGAACCGATCCGACAAATCGTCGTTCGTTGGCGTCTTCGCCCCCGGTCCCGGTCTTTGCATCGTTCGCTTCCACGGCATGGGGCAACCGGAGAAAGGCTGGGCGGAATCCACCACCCTTGCGTTGGATTTCACGAAGATCAGAAACGTGCGCTGGCTGTCCGACACGGACGATCGCGCAACCGCACCATCCCGGCCGGTCGATGCCCCCGAAGTGCGCACTGTCGCCCTCGATGCGGAGACGCCCTGGCTGTGCCGCGATACCGTCCATCTTGCCACTGCCAAGCCAGCCTTCCAGTCGACCTGCTACAAGACATGGACGGTTAAAGTGCCCACAGCCGCGGACAGAGCCGCCGCCGTCAAGGCCATCGAGCTGGTCGAGAAGTCCTGCGTCGCCTCGAAGCGATAGGGCGCACGAGAACGCGGCCCGATGCGCAATCCGACACGTAAACTTGCCTATGCGCTGATCGCGCTCTGCACGGGCGCATTGCTGTTCTGGCTCGCGCTCTCCGAGCGGCTGGGTCCGGAAGAGTCCGGGCCGACGATGGCTGCCGGCATTACGGGCTTTACCCTGCTTCTGGCGTCCGCCTACTTCGTTCCGGTATCGCTGCTGGCGGCGCGGGGCCGGGCGCGCTTGCTGGCAGGCACGGACGTCGTCGCCCGCTGGCATGTCGGTGCCGCCGACTGGGAACGTTACCGTGCAGGCGCGCGGACATGGTCTCAATTCAAGCCGCGCCGCCGGGCAGCAGACGTCGAGATCGTCGCCGGCAAGCGAAGCGTGCTGATCGACGACTGCTACTTTCGCCTCGATCCGGGGAAGAGGACCGGCATGCTGAATGCCGAATGGGGCGCGAGAACGAGTCCGGCCTGCATCGTCATTACCATCGGCGTCGTAAGCCGCGTGGCGAGTACCGGCAGCTACAGCACCAAACGTTCCCGCCTGCTGCTGCCGGTTCCCGCCGCGGCCATGGAGGCCGGCGACCGGACGCTGCGCCAGTACCAGCGCGCCATTGCCGGTGTCGAAGACGTCGGCGATCTGGCGCGGCGTTCGCCGGTGCTCGCGTGGCGGATCTTCTGGGGGCTGCTCGCGGCTTCTCTGATGACGGCGGCAGCCGGCCTGTGGCTGCATCTCTCGGGCACGAAGGGCGACGTTCCCGTGGGCCTGGCGATCGGTGGTCTGTTGACCGCCGTCGGCGTCCTCGTCGTCGGCTGGGTCCACTTGCCCCGGCGGACCAAGAAATACCGGGCCTGAGAGGCTAGGGAGCCTTGCGCGGCGGCAGTTCGATGTCGCCGGCCAGCACTTCCGATACCGACGCTTCGATCAGCTCGCCAATGACGTCGGTGCCGTCGGCCATGCCGTCGTCGACGGTGCTGTGCTCGACCGAGCCGACCGCGGCGAGGTGGTGGCCGTCTTCATAGACCCAGGTGGTCCAGTTCTCGTCGCTGAACACGACGCGAATTTCGAGCGCGCGCCCTTCGTAGGTGAAGCTCTGGCGCCGCGAGGCTGGTGAGGTCGTCATGAGGTGACCAGCATGCCAGTCACGACCGGCCGTCCGCTACTGCGGCGATGCAATCGACGGCATGTAGGGAAGCGGGGCCTCGGTCGGCTGCCCCTGGGCCGTCAGCGGGACGGGGGCCTGCATGGTGGGTTGAACGGCGGGCTGCGCGATGGCCGTTGGGCTGCTGGCGACGGGGCGCGCAAGGCCGACATAGCGAGTCGCCCTGAATTCGGAATCCTGGTGGATCGCCGCCGTCACCGCGGCATCGCGATGGGGATTGGTGACGCTGTCGAGCTTCCGGATCTGCGGCTGGCAGGCGGCGGTGGCGGCGTGGGCGTCGGAGCCGTTGCCGTTCACCTGCGCGGTCAGGCAGGCATCGCGGTCCTTGTAGGCCCGGTTGATCGCCTGGTTGGTCGGGTTCTCGATCCCGAAAGGGGCGAACTCATAACCTGCACAAGCCGAGAGGCTGAGGACGAACAGGCCAGCTGCCAAGACCGAGTACCGAACCGATGCCATCGAAAGTCCTTCTGGCGAAAAGCCGAGGTCGGAAGGGCCTACAGTAAGTAGGTCCATCAATCCACACCAAATCGGCGCGGCGCTTTCGAGGCAAGACGGCAGCGATGTCGTGACTTCTCGATTTTTCAGGCCCGGCTGTGGGCAAAGAAGACCTTGCTGTCGATCCGCCAGCCGCCCTCGCGTTCTACCAGCACGAAGAAATCGGTGTAGCGGGTGCCGCGCCAGTTCAGCGCCTCCAGCCGCACCATCGCCGCGCCGCCGGCATGCTCGATCGACACCACGCGCGCTTCCATGCCCGTGGCCGCACCGCCCTTGGCGACGAGGTCGCAGAACTCCTGAAGCGACCAGGTGACCGGCTTACCGCCGTAGCTGCCGCTCACCCGCGCACCTTCGGCGAAAGCCGAGCGCAGCAACTCGACATTGCCGGTCTGCGCGCCATCGATGTAGCGCTGCACAGTTTCGGTGATGGCCTGCGGGGTGGCGAAGCTCTGGGTTTCGTCCTGTTGTGTCATGTCGTTCTCCAAAGGGGCGATCTCGCACCATCATCGGCCGGCACCGCTTGGCATGTCCTTGCAATTCTGCCGCTCCTGCCTCATCGATTGGCACGATATTGCGCCATGGGATGTTGTAGAGGGGGAACATGCCAACCGAGGATCTCGACGCCATCGACCGGCGCATCATCGCGGCCCTGCAGGCCGATGGCCGGTTGAGCAATGTCGATCTCGCCGAGAAGGTCGGCCTCTCGCCGTCGCCCTGCCTGCGTCGCGTCAACCGGCTGGAGCGCGAGGGCTATATCGAGAGCTATCGCGCCATGCTCGGCCGCAAGCGGATCGGGCTCGCCCTCACCGTCTTCATCGGCGTAAAGATCGACAGCCATGCCGACGACCGCGCAACAACCTTCGAAGAAGAGGCTGTCGCTTTTCCCGAGGTCATCGCCTGCCACATGATCTCCGGCGAGGCCGACTATCTGCTGGAAGTCACGGTGCCCGACCTCGACCACTATCAACGCTTTCTGGTCGGCAAGCTCCTGAACCTGCCGCTGGTCCGCGAGGTCCGCAGCAACATCGCGATCCAGACATTGAAGTCGGGCGCGCCGTTACCGCTGGGTCACCTGGTACCTGCGCGTCCCGCGCGCCCGTCGTCGCCGTCGACCAAACGGAGGAGAGGTTAGGTCGACGGGCCCGGCGTTACTCCGCCGCAGCCTTCATCGCCTCGGGATTGCGCCATTGGGCGAGCAGCTCGGCTTCCTTGCGCTTGGCCTTCACGAGGTTGGCGTCCTTGATGTGGCCGTAGCCGCGGATGTCGTCGGGGATCGAGGCGAGCTTGATCGCGAGTGCGTGGTTCTGCGGCGTGAGGCCGGCCAGCAGTTCGTCGACCAGCGTCTCGTAGTCGGCGATCAGGCGGCGCTCGGTCTTGCGCTCTTCGGTGCGGCCGAAGGGATCGAAGGCGGTGCCGCGCAGGCCCTTGAGCTTCGCCAGCAGGCGGAAGGCGGGCAGCATCCAGCTTCCGAACTCCTGCTTGATCAGGTGCCCGGTCTGCGGATCGCGTTGTGCGAACAGCGGCGGCGCGAGGTGGAACTTGAGCTTGTAGTCGCCCTCGAACTGCTGGCCGAGCTTCGCCTGGAACGCGGCCTCGCTGTAGAGCCGCGCGACTTCGTACTCGTCCTTGTAGGAGAGCAGCTTGGCGTAGTAGCGCGCCACGGCTTCGGCGAGGCCGGTCTTGCCGCCGCCCTTGAGCTGCTCGGCGACGCGCACCTTCTCGACAAGTGCGGCGTAGCGCTGGGCAAGGGCCGCGTTCTGGTAGCCGGTGAGATGCTTGGTCCGGGCCGCCACGATCTCTTCCAAGGTGGTCGAGAGGCGCGGCGCGAGGCGCACGACGTTGTTGCTGTCCTTCGGCGCGATCAGCAGCTCGACCGAAGCGCGGTCGGCGGCGGCGCGGCGGCCCCAGCGGAAGGCGGCGAGGTTCATCGGCACGGCCGCGCCATTGAGCTCGATGGCCTGCTCGATCGCGGCGTGGCCCAGCGGCACCAGGCCCTTCTGGTAGGCATAGCCCAGCACGAACATGTTGGTGGCGATCGAATCGCCCATCAGGCCCGTGGCGATGCCGGTGGCGTCGAGGAAGTCCACGGCATCGGCGCCGGCCGCGGCTTCGACCGAGAGCTTCAGCGTGTTGGCCGGGAAGGCGAGGTCGGGACGGCGCGTGAATTCGCCGGTGATGGTCTCGTGCGTGTTGACGACGGCCTT
>CALROF020000163.1:0-14808 GCA_943369775.1 Reyranella massiliensis 521 | reverse complement strand
TTCCCACCGAGCACTTGTGCGATCGTGTCGGCGTCCTTGATGAACAGATCGCCAACGAGGCAATCGCTCCAAATCCCTTCGCCGCGACGCGGGTTGTGGATCTCCCCCTTCGCGAGCTTCGCCCAATTTTCCGGGGTCACATCCTCATCGGGATGTTCGTCCGTAACCGGCTTTCCAAAGAATGAGGCGATGGTCTTCGGATCGAAGACATCCGCCTCGCCGCGTTCGATGAGAATGATCCCATCCGGCCCGGCTTCGATGGGGACTTCGCCGGCCCCGTATGTCATAAGGCCGGTGCGCGCGAGCGGTACGGACTGGCAGACGAGGAACCCCTCAGGCGTCTTGTATCGGGTCTCCCCGATCTTCTCCGTCACGTACCACATGGCCCGCCCCCCTCATTCGATCAGGCGGAGAGGTCGCGGTACCACTTGCCGGCCACGGGGCAGGCGTACACAGCGGTCTTGCCGGCGGCCTGGGCAACGCCGGTGGCGGTCGCAACGTCGTTGATGGTGTCGGTACCGTATCCGAAGACCTGCATGGAATCGGCGGAGTCGCCGTTGATGACGATGCAGACCGCACCCGGCACGCTCTTGGGCAGCTTCACGCTGTCGGCCGCCGTTGCGACGGCAGTGACGTGGTTGATTCCGGCCGCAAGCTGCGTGGCATTGGTCTGCCCGCCGCCGGCATAAGCGGTAATGCCGGTCTTGGCGGAGAGCGTGAGATTGGCAAAATCGCCAAGCGCAGCCTGAACCTTGCCCTTGCGGACATAGTCGGGAAGAGACATGATTTCAGATCCGTTTTATGAGAGACCCATGCGAGACACCTTCGCCAACCTCATCGAAGAACTGAGAGAGAAGGCGGAGGAGGCCGCAGAAGAAGCGAACGAAGGAAACGCGGCGCTTTCCAAGGTAATGAATGTTCCGCTTACTCGCCCTCAAAACATGATCGAGTGGGAAGCGGCAGACGTAATAGGCGAACTCTCGGAAGCGCTATCTAACATCAGCGATGGAAACGGTGATGCGAAAGCCATCGCAGCCAAAGTCTTCGACCCGAAAGAGCGTGCCAAACGGATGCTCAATCGGTAAGGATCGGCTCGGGATAACAGCGGCAATTCCAGATCGCTCCAGGCAGCGCGTGATGGCCCGGATCACATTCCGGCGGGTCATCCCAGCGGAAGACCTTCCCGTTCAGAGCCCTGTGTGTTGGGCGGACATCGCTGTCGCCGACTGTCCTCCAGATGAAATGCGTTGAGCCGACGTGGAGCGCCCGCGCCCGCGTCAATTCCGTCGCGGTGCGACTCACCTCGGTTCGAGCGATCAGCGTGGCCCGAGCCTTGGATACCTCGCCTGACCGCATGATCTCGACGGCGATCTCCTTCGCCCGCGTTCCGTTCGCGATCCCTTCAATGGTTAGCTCGTGTACCCGTTGCGCCGCTTCGATAGGCAGGCTCTTGATGAGCGTGACTTGCTCACTTAGCCTGGTCCGAATGACACCTCCCGTCGGGGCGTGACGCAGATCGCTTCGAAGCTGCTCGCCCATCTGCCGCGATGCGCGGTTCCATGTTTCGCGATCCCGCGCATCAACCTCGGCAATCATGCGAGACGCGACGGCTTCGGCCCATGGCGAGATCGTCTCGCTGTAGCGCCTCAACAGGTTCTCAAGCGTAGAGGAGGTTTCAGGATCGTCCGGCTGATAGATGGCCCGCGTCAGGTCGTCTATGTGCTTTGCGATCTGCCTCATCTGCCGTCCGTATCGCGACTCTTCCTTTCGTGAGCGCTTAAAGTCCGCCGCTTTCGGCCCCTGACGATCCAGCGTGAGAGCCCGCAGGGAGCCACGCTCACACGCGAGGCACATTGGGGCGATCTTCTGGCCTTGGGGCGCTAGGGGCGCCCGGGAGGGGCGGGAGAGCCAATTCCGGCAAAGGGGGCGGCTCCGCCTCCGCCGCCGCGATATCCTCGTCTGTCACGTTGGACCAGATGCCCGTCACGTCGGCAGACTGCCTCAATTCCTTGAGGGCCGTCGCCTTGTCCACAAGGCCGGAATCGGTCGCCTGCACCACGGCGGACGTCACCCCAACGGCAATGGTCGCTTTCTCCGTGTCGCTCATCTGCCAGAGCGGATTGAACTTGAAGTTCAGATCGTCCGGGGTGTCCTTGCCCACCTCGGAGCGGTACGTCAGATCAACGATCTTCCGCACCCCGCCGCTCAGCTTGGCTTCCTGCTGCTGAGCGATCATGTCGTAATAATTGCGGATATCCGCGTCTCCCGTCGAATTCAGGCCGGCCGGAGATTGACCGAACAAGCGCACAAGAGGGATTTGCAGCGCGCCGGACAATTGCTGCGCGAATTGCAAGAGTACATCGGAAAGTCCCGAGAACGAATACGAGTGCGTCTCGAACTTGTCTTTTGCATCAATGAGCGTCAGCCCCTCGTTGGACTGCATGACGCGGATCATATCGAACATCTTGGTGAGGGCTTCTTCAAGCTTCCCACCGGCCGCGAGAATGTCCCGCAGGCCCTCCACACTGACGGTTCGAAGATGCGCTTTATAGACGAGCTGAGCTGCGCCCTGCGTCGTGCTGTCGAATGCGACGAGCCGATCATACAGCCGTTCAACGACGGATAGGCCCCACCCGTTTTCCGTGATCCTCTGCCAATAGGGGAGAGCGATGCCATCCAACCGGATTACGCGGGTATAATGCACTTTGCTGTTTTGGAGGGCTGGCGCATTCGCTGTCACATAATAGGATTCCGGCTTCCCGAGGTCCGGCCCGAACTCCGTCACGAGACGCTCGAAGCTCGGCTGCACCATCCATCGATCGAGGACCAGAATGCCCTTGAACTGCCCCTTCCCTACGGTGTTTACCCGCAGAGGAGTTGAAACATCTTGTCCGTCGACCAGAAGCACGCCGAGGGCGCCGCCATATAGGCGCGACCACTTAATGGTTTCGTTCAGATTTTGCCAAATTTCCATCCGCGCCATAGCGCTCTTGACGGAGTCTAGTTCATCCGGCGGAATGGCTGACGTCAGATCGATGCCGGCCCGCGTCATATCCTCGGCAACGCAATCTACCGCCTGACCCACAATCCACGAGCCGCGATAGGCGTATTCCAGCTGGATACGGTTTCGGGATATGGGGTTGAACCCATATGCCGAGGCTGAACTGATATTGTCTGTACCAATGCCCAGGCGCGCGGCGACGTTCTGAAACGAATCCGAAGTCTGGCGCCTGGTTGCGAGGATACGAACACGGGGCTTCTCAGCCGCGCCCTCATTGATCTGAGCCATCAGGATACGGCAATCACAGCTATCTTGGCACCCACAGGAAGTGGGACATCAACAGGCGTGGCGGCAGCAAGATACTGGCGCGCCGATGTGACCGCCGCGTTTGCCGCTGTTGCCGCTGGGTCCGGCGTGGTTCCGACCGCGAAATAACACGCTGTGTCGGTCGTGATGTGGGCGATGGACTTCGTGGCCGCGCCAACAATAGCCCCCGTCACTGCGGAACCCCCAATAGCCAGCGCCTCGGACTCTACAGTCAAACCAAAGATCGAAATGCCAGCGCCGCTCTGATAGCCAGAAGGAACCGGGAGCGCCGGGCGCCCATATGCGATGTATGCCGTGGCCATGTCGCGGCTCCTGTCGCGCTGCCTATCCGGCGAACGCCTTGATCCATTGTGTTGGGTCTAGGGAGTCACCAAGCATCAGATCGGTGAGCGCCCATACAGCGGCATCGGCCCTGTCCGGGCTACGCTCGCCTTCATATCCAGCCGTAGAGAAATTCGTCAGTTGCTCTTCAAGTTCCGGGAAGCGCCCCGCGTGCTTGATCATCCCGCGCTCATAAAGCGCCGCGATCGGCTCAGCTCTGACATGCTTCCCACGAGATGCTGTAATAACCTTGACTGGGATACTTTTGTCCGCGGTAGAGATAACGAACTCAACCATGGCGCCGCCAAAATTTATTTCCGCTACGACTAGGTTAGCGGCCCATTTTTGGTACAGCAGTTTTACCCGTTCACCCCATTCGGCGGGTCCATCCCGAAGCGTTCCATCCTCTAGAACGACGGCGGTCCCATCCGACATCTGACCAGCCACGATGATGCCGATCTCATCAGACCTGGCGTCCTCTGGCCTTGATGCTCCGGACGGGTCAACGGCAATGACGACGCGCCTTAGATCGCGAGAGTCCGGTCCGGGGACATCTGCCCCCTCTAGTCTGCACCGCTCAAGAAGATCGAACGTCCACAGAGCACCATCAATCTCTGAAACATACGCACCGTCGTAGAACCGGCGCCTTTGCTTTTCCGGGAGCCCCTCTAGGCTGGCGAGAAACTCCGGGGATAGGTTCGCAGCATTATCCATCGGGTTGATGGACATATGCCTGAATTGGTCAGGCTGGCTTAGAGGCGCCCCCGAGATAGGGTCCCTACCATCTAGGAATTCCCTGTACGTCCAATGCCCTGTCCCTGATGGGTTCAAATCGTAGAACGCCCGCTGCTTCAGCCCTTCGCAAACTTGCGCCAGACGGGTGCGAGCTACTAGCACAGACGAGTAAGGTATCTGTGAACTTTCGTTCAGGTAGAATGTGACGTATTCCTGCCCAAGGATCTTCTCTACGCGCTCCTTGTCATCCAAGCCGCCAACCCAAATTTGCGCCCCATTTGGCAGTTCAAAGAACCCGTCCTGCCTATGCTCCTTGAGCGAAACGCCAGGGAAACACGTCCTCATGACCTTTGGTAGCGTGTCCAAAGCGATCGATGCGCGAGCAGCGTTTGCCCTAAACCGCAAGATGGCATGGCGCGATTCTGGCGCCTTAAGCCCCCTCACGACGATGCCTCTCGTGATCAGGAACGTCTTTCCCGAGCGGGCACCACCAACAACCAGCGTATGCCGCTGCGGACCAGCGAGCAGCACATTTGCTTCGCGCTGCTTCGACGTTAGTTCAAAGGGCTTTGTCCTCGGCATAGAGGATGATGGGGCCGGCTTCTTCCGGCTTATCGTCGTCATCCAGATTGAATGCCTTACGTTCAAGCCCAACTAGATGACGAAGGGCACCGGCCAGGCTCAGCATGGCGCTGGACCGACTTGGCAGGCTCACAGCCTTGAGCATTGCGCTTCGACGTTGCGGGCTTTTGTCCGACTCTGTCTCAGCCTCAATGGCCTCCTCAATCTCTCCGAGGTTCGACGTGGCGGCCGAAAGTTCATCAAAGAGCCGGTAGACAATTTCGCGCCCAACTCGAATATCCCTGCGGTGAAGCACCACCACTTGGCGTCCGGTCTCGGCCGCCGCCTCGATGACATCGGCGTCGCTCGTGCGCTGGGCTTGCGTACCGTCAGCGCGTACCAGCTTTTCGCGTACTGCCCTGCGTACCTTGTCTGCGAGTACCCGCTCCCAACCCTCGGCTTTCGCTCTCTTCCTGATGGCGCCCTCTGTCAGGCCTACCTTCCGGGCGATCTCGCGAACGGAAAGCTGCCCCGCGCGGTACTCACGCTCGATCGCCTCCCAGTCTGTTCTTGGCTTATCGGCCATCAGTGCACCGCTGCGCCTTCCATAACCTCGTCCTCGTCTTCACCCTCGATCGCAGTGAATAGCTCGGGCGCGATGGCGTTGGCCTCTTCCATCAGGTGCGCGGCGAAGTGCTGATCATCCATCCCGAGCATAGCCTGGGCAGCAGTGAGGAGGGCAGCAGCGGCGGCACGACGTTCCATGTTGGTCATCGGTGCTCGCCCCTTGTGTCCAGATACAGAGCGATAGCCACCACCAGGGCTATCCACCATAGGGTATGCCTGGATAGGTGGTGCATGGGGTTAGGTGTTGGGGCGGGGCTCACGCACGCCAGCGGCTCGGAGGAGCGCGTGGGCGAGGCGGATGATGCAGGACCAGAAGAGCTCGCTCATAAGCCGCGCCTTTCCAATTTGTGGTGAGGCATCGTGACGGCTTGCACCACCACGGTCTCCCTGTAGTTCGGCAGGTCCGCGGCGCTGATCGTGAAGGTCGGGAACGGCATCGTGCGCGGTTGGACCAGATCCTTCAGCTCGAGCACATGCCGCTTGAGGTCCGCGATTTCCGCCCGCAGGAGGATGATGTCATCGTTCATTTGGTGATCTGTCCCACACCCTTGGAGATGCCAGCCCAATCGGTGCTGGGCGAGGCGCAGCCAGCGAGGGCGAACGCAACAAGGAACACGATGCACACGGCGAATAGGGCCGCATCGATAGCCGCGCTCTTCATGGTCAACCCAACTTCGCCCGCACGAGGCAGTCTTTGGCCTCCAAAAGCTTGCGTAGACCCGCCGACTTCTCGGCTCCATCGGGCAGCACTTCATCCATTTGGCGCGCGATGTCGCCGATGGGCTTACTCACCTCCTGAAGGAGCGGAGGCAGGTGCTCGTAGGCGAAATATTTCATGATAGGAGAAGCCATTAGGCTTGCCTCTCTGTATGGGGTTCGGAAGGCTCGGCTCCTAGAACGTCGGGTAGACGTGCGCCCTAATGGGCTAGAGGAGGCGTTCCGTGCGCTTCCGAATTCTTGATTGGATGGTGAGCCGCAGCGCCTATCTGTCTCCCGAGGTCGACATTCCGACCACGGGGATTATTTCAAGATAGACGCACAGCCATAGTTGAACCGGGGGTGTGGCGCTTTCGTGCAGCCCCCTCGCTACACCTCATGACGCTTGTGCCACTAAGCTTTCCGAAGGTGGCCCTTCGAAACTGTATCCTCGCGGGCCGGGCGCTAAACCGGCTCTACCATTTCACCCTGCTGGTCAGGGCTCCCATGTGGGTTGGGGCATTTCAGCTTGGCGCGCCCCAAGCGTTGCGTGTCTACTTTCCACGCCGCCGCGAGAATTGGTCCGTGCAGTCACGCCCACGGCGGCATCTGCCAACGCCCTGAGGGGTGTGCCGGGGCAGTGACCGTTTCTCAGGGCTAAAATTCGTGCCACAAACACCAAAAACAGGCGCGTTAGCACCTGCTTAGGCCGTTGGCCGGGCTGCGTTGGGGGTGCCTCCCACTATGGGACTGGCCCATTGCAACCAGCCGCGCACCGGAAACCGATGAAATCACGCGGCTACAAGAGGGAGCGATTTATTCGCTGATCACCTCAAGTGCAGGCACAGTGAACCTCGCGCGCGCTCGCGTCAAGCGGTTTCTTTCAGAATTTCCACGTGCTTCGGATCGGCTATGATTTCCCGCTCCACGCCGAACATCTCGGCTACCACGCGAATGCTCTTCCCCATATCATCCGCGACAGTCACAATGAGTCCCCTCAGAGGGCTTTCATCGCAGAACCGAAGCATCTGCCCAGCTGGGAATTTGTGCCGGGCCACTTCATCCAGCTCGCCCACAAGCCCAGCCTCATCTGCACGGCTCATTATTGCCTCCATGGCAGAATCGGGAACGCGAAGCGGTACCCCGCCCATGTAAACCACCGTCGAGACAGAGGGTGTATTGTTCACGCGGTAGAGCGATTGACCTTGCCGGACCATCAGGAAAATGTACCGGCTGAAATAGGGACGCTCCACAGTCGTGACGAGATGCGCGTTGCGGTTGGGGATCTTCCGCCGGACGCGGACGCGCTCGAAGGGGTAGAACGTCCAGAAGCCTTGGCGCTTCAGATCCGCGGCCGCCTTCGCTTCCATGCCCGGCCGCGTCATGACGGCGTACCACGGCTCTCCCTGGTCGTCTGCGATGCCGGCCATGGTCAGTCCTTTCGCGCACGCGTAATGAGATAGCGCTTGCCTCTGTGGGAAAATCCGCCATCACGAACCCACCGGCTCACCATCCTATCCGCCCCGGCGGCGCACAGAAATGCGGTGAGGATGAACGCGGCCAATCCGGCGCCAATCGCGGTCATGATCATGAGAATGGTTAAATCGCCCATTTTTTTTCAGTCCTTTGATTTTCCGCCCCGCAATGGCCTGTATTTAAACCGGCCCGACACCTTGTCTCGCAATAAATGCTCTCTGCTTGTCGCGATGCGCTTGCCGCTCTTGTGGTCAAGCTCCCATACCGTCAAAATTCCCATCACTTTCCACACGGGTGGACGAAATACTGCGGCCCACAGAAATCTTAGTATTTGCAACATCTCACAACCCCGCCAGAACAGAGGAGCACGACTGCACAACCGGCGCAGGCGCGTGAGCGAAACCCGCGCCGAACAACATCGACGCTGCCGCGATGAACGCAGCCGCCGCGCCAAGGCCCAACTTCTCGACTATCGTCATTGGCTCACACCTTCCGCCGTATGGCATAGCTCTTGCCCGTCTTGCGCCAGCCCTCCCTTGAGGGCCGCACGCATCACTTGCACCAGGGCAAGCTCTACCTCATGCCGCTGGGCTGACTCGTCGTCTCCCTCTGTCGCCATCCGCTCAATCCTGCGCCCCAAGACGGATGCCCGGCATCCGAGAGCGGCAATCAGAGCGTTGCGCTCGGCTTTGGTGCCCCTGAAAAGCATGGGAACGCCCCATCAAAACGGTATTTCGTCATTGAACCCGTCGTCCGGCATATCGTCTTTCGGCCGCACCCCCGCCGAAACCGCACCCCGCTCAGATCGGCTAGGGGCCTCATCAGCGCCCGTTTCGCGATCCGATGAACCCATCCCGCTCAAGATGGTCAGTTCGCCCCTGTACGGCCTCAGGACTACTTCCGTGGTGTATTGCTCGCGGCCATCCTTCTCGTACTTCCGGGTTTCCAACTGACCTTCGATGTAAACCGTCGTGCCCTTTTTCAAAAACCGCTCGCAGACGGAGACAAGATTTTCGTTCAGGATCGAGACCCTATGCCACTCGGTTCGCTCTTTCCGCTCGCCGCTCTGTTTGTCCCTCCAAGACTCGGAGGTTGCTACGGAAATATTAGCAACTCTCCCGCCGTTTTGAAAGCTCCTGATCTCGGGATCGCGGCCCAAATTCCCCACAATAATTACTTTATTGACAGAACCAGCCATTATGCGGCACTCCCTTGTTTCTGAAATCTGAACGTGAGTTCACTTGGCGCGCCACATTTGGGGTGCCCAGGCGGTGGACCAAGCACAGCCTCAGGCCAATCGCCGGTATCGCCGAAGCGTCGAACTGCCCGCTCCCATTCCGCCGGCTTAACCGTGGCGGGGTCTTTGACGACGACAAGTGCCGGCCTGGCGATCTCAGGCGCCCGCTTCTGGTGCGCCTCGCGTAGGTCTTCCTCGAAATAATTCAGGGACCTCACGCCCTTCCCGGCTCGCAACTTCTGCTCTAGCTTGCCCAGCACTACGGCTTCGCAGATCCGCATATCGAACCCCTGCGATGCCCAGATGTGAACCGGGTGCGTGTCGAGCGTGAGCCGGCTCGGGTCGTTGTTCAGCCGCTGGTAGAGGCGGGTGATCTTGGTCGCCAGAGCCGCGGCTGGTGACGGCGGCTCGTGGGCCGGAGTTTGTGGTGGATCGGCAACAGGCGCAGCCACCACATCACCCGCGCCCGCAGAAGATGCGGGAGCATCTTCTTCTGTATCTGTATCTGTCTCTGGGGGCGTTGCACAACGTCCCTGCAACGTCCCTGCAACGTTGCATTCCGTTGCATTAACGTTGCGATCCGTTGCGACGACGTTGCGACGACGTTCGCGCAACCGCCTAGAGCGCTCTGTTGAGGTGTCCCCCTCGTATTGACGGCGCTTCCATGCGCTTACCGAACCGTCCTCGATCATACCGATTTCGGACATCGCATCGAAAACAGATTTGATCGCATCCACGGGCTCGGAAAGTGCTGCTGCCACGCGGCGGGGCGTCGTTTCGAATCTTCCTCCGCCCTCTGTTTCTGCCGCAGACTCCAAGATCGAATGCCACACAGCGATGGCAATCGACCGCGAACAACCAGCGATAACGGATGCCTCCGCAAGCTTGTCGTCCTTCACAGTTCCCGCATATGCTCGATACCAGCGGTTGCTCATTGCTGGCTATCTCCCCAGATCTCGGATTGCATTGCAGCCAATGTCGCAGAACACGGACACGATCTTGATCGGCCCCTGGCGCTGCTTAGCGATGGCGATTTCCATTAGATTTTCGTTGGCGTACAAAGCGGCCTGGCGCTCCGCCTCGTCCTCTGCGGTCTTACCCTTTTGCCGCTCGAGGTAATAGGATTCCCGGTGCAGGAAGAGCACCACGTCAGCATCTTGCTCGAGCGCGCCGGAATCTCGCAGGTCCGAAAGCTGTGGGCGCTTATCTTCCCGGTTCTCATTGCCCCGGTTCAATTGGCACAACACAAGCACACAGACATCAAGCTCTTTCGCGAGAGCCTTTAACGCCCCGCTGATCTCCGTGACCTCTGCCGTCCGGTTCCCGGAATAGCGTTCAGAAGCACGCACGAGGTGGACATGGTCAATCACGACTAGATCGAGGCGGGCCTTGCCCTCCCGCTCCAACTTTTCCTTAAGCTTCCTGGTGCGCGATGTGATCTGACCAACGGTCAAACCCATCTCCTGCTCGATCTCGAGGGGCCAAGGGATCATATCCAATGCAGCTCGCTCTAGCCGAGCCGCCTGCTTTTCATCCACTTGCCCGGCGCGGATCGCCCGGTATGTGATCGGCGGGCCGTTGTCATAGGTCAGATCAGACAGGGCTCGTTGAGTTATGGATTGGGCGCCCATCTCGAGAGAGAAAAACGCCACCCCATGACCATTCCGAGCGGCCTTGCAGGCGATGGAAAAGCCCGTTGCCGTTTTCCCGACGCTGGGCCTCGCGCCCAAAAGGACCATTTCGCCGTACGACATCCCCAACGTGGCATCATCAAGCTCGGACAGCCCATAAGCGACGCCCGCGATAGCCCTTCCGCTCTCCTTCGTCTCGAGCATTTGACGATACGCGCCGGCCGCCGCCGCCCCGATGGACATGGGCTTTACGGATTGATCCAGGTTCGCCGAAACGATCCCATCAAGCACTTCAATGCTCGCTCGAGCGGCCTCGGCAGGGGACCGGGCGGACTGCGACAGCGCGGTTGCGCGAAGTGTGTCGCCAACCTCAACCATCCGCCGAAAGTCAGCCAATTCGCGGATGTGAGCGGCATAATCCCGGCACCCCACCACCGTAATTGATTCGGACGCTAGCCGCGCCACGTATTGCCCAACGGTCATTCCGTCGAACAACTCCTGAGAGGCGACGGATTTCAACGCGCCAATCGTCAACGTCATGTCGATTGAACGGCCCATCCGGCGGGCCTCGAGAAACGTTCCCCAAATATGACCGTGCACCGGCTCAAAGAAATCTTCTGGCGCTACCCTGCCTTCAACGACATCGACGGCATCCGCGTTGATAAGCGCGGCGCCTATTAGCGCCTGCTCTGCCTCGATATTGTGCGGAAGCTTTGAATCCAACCCGATCATTTGTGCCGGCCGATCATGAGAACATCCGCATTATGAAGGGCCGCCCGCTGATCGGTGCTCAAAAACACATCCATAAACGATCGATGAGCAGCCCCGGCCGCGATACCATCTTCAAGCCGCAGTGTTTGTTGGGCGCGCTTTACCGCCGCCACATAGATATCCCAGCGGTCTGAGATGATCGCTTCCCGTTTCGCTTCCAGGGAGATTATCTCTGCGCTCATTCAGCGGCCTCTTGTGTCGAGATAGGCGCCGATGAATTGCGCAGCCGGGCGATGATCGATCGCGTTTCCGATGGCGCGCAGTTTATCCACTCGGGCGGGTATCCGAGTTCCCAGCCAGCGAACTCCGGGTGGAGGGAGCCGACGCCATTTTCCATCGGGGCATTCGAGGTATTGGCGATCTTCGATACTTGCGACGGCAGCGGAGAACCCCCCGCTCCGAAACTCTGGTTCGGTCCACCCTTCTCCCCATCCGAATCCCGGACGGTTGACCAGAGCGCGATTTCCACCACCTGTTCGGTCAGCCATGTTTGATGGCGGCCCGGCACTGTCGCTCGGGTCTTGTTGCCCTTCTCTCCTTCGCTTGCTTGGCACGTGCGCCACGTCGCCAAGATTATTTTCCTGATAGCAACTTGACCGGCCGAGTTCCCGGCCTCGTTCTGACCGTTCCGGGCTGGCGCATTGGAAGTCACGGTCGGCCACAAACCAATATCTATCCCGGAAATGGTCCGCGCCCGCGCTCGCGGCCTCCATCGGGATTGCCCCCACGGCGTATCCCATTTCGACCAGATCACCTCGCACGAGGTTGAGCCACTCAGGCGCTCGCGCAACCTGCTCTCCAAAGAGGACTGGAGGGCGTCCGACCTCAATAAGGCCTCGGAATACTGGCCAGAGGTGTCGTTCGTCGGCAAAGCCCATTCGCTTCCCGCTGACGCTGAACGGTTGACAAGGGCACGAGCCTGTCCACACCCGCCAATCGTCTGGCCATCCGGCAATGGCGAGAGCAAAGGGCCATCCGCCGAGCCCGGCGAAGAAGTGGCAGCGGCGGAACCCTCGCAGGTCATCAGGCCGAACATCGACAATTGATCGCTCATCGACGTATCCTGGAGGGATAAGCCCTTCCGCAATGAGGTTGCGGAGCCATTGCGCGGCATATGGGTCGAATTCGTTGTAATAGTCGCGGGCATTCATGCCGCCTCCCGGACTTGCTCTGCTTTGCGAATGGTCAGCAAAGTGGTGCAGATGTTCGTCCCACTCTCAGAAAACGAGCCGACAGGGAGGTCATGCCAAGACCCATCCAATAGCCCGTGGTCGTAGCGGGCCGCTGCTGGAAGGATCGCCGTCAGGGTGCCGCCGGGCCGCAGAAATTTGAGCGCGTGCGCCACATGTTTGGCATAGTGCTTGCCGGAGAAGGGCGGGTTCATCACAACGCGGTCAAAGTCTCCGGTCGGCTGCGTCTCCAGGAAATTCGCGGTCAGGACGCTGTGCCCCTTGGCCCGGCATTGCGCCGCACGGCCGGCATCGAACTCGACGCCGTAGACGATCGCGCCAAGTGCCCGCAGTCCGTCCAAGAACCGCCCGCAGCCGCATGACGGCTCGAGCACGCGCTCGCCTGGCTTGATGTAAACCTCACCAAGCACCCGATCCACAACTGAGACGGGAGTCGGATAATATTGCAGATCCTTGGAAACCTCTGTCCCGGCGCGCGGCTTGGACGGGCGTTCTTCCGCCGCATCCGGGAGCACGTCGCCATAGTATTCCGCCAATGCGCGATTGACATCCTCTAAGGCCTCCGGGCCGAAGAACAGGTGCCCATTGCCATTCTGAAACCGCCGCAGCCACACGCCGCGCGCGATCGCCTCGAATGTACGGGATTCGTCGCGCCGGTTATTCGGGTCCGGGAACTCGCCACCTTCGTTGAGCGCGTTGCCGTGCTTTTGGACCAACCGCAGCTCGTCATAGGTCAGAAGCGGCTTGCCTTGGTAGGCGGCAAGAGCATTCAAAACATCCCGCACCCGCTCCATGCCGTAGCAGCTGGAATATTCGGAAAAGCCGTGTAGAATAACACGCTTTGGCAGACCCTTGGCTCCGATCTTCACCTTTTCGTGGCTTTTAAACACGGGGTCCAGATCGGCGAATGCCTCCGCCAGCCCCCGCAGGATCGAGCCCCAAGGATCGAGAATGTAAGCGCCGAACCTGTCCCGAATATTGTCCACGGTGAACGGCGGCGGCGCTTCGAGCATCTGCTGTATGCGCTTCTTGTCCGTCGCAGTTGCGAACGTCTCCAGGGAATAGAGCTTGTAGCAATGCCGCCACGCAGAGCGCAGAAGGCTGGCGCGCATGTCCCGCTCGTCGATATCGCCGGCCTTGAGGGTGTAGTTTCCCCATTCTCCGCCGATCGTGCTCGCCATTTTCACGTCGGTTTGGGCGGAGCCGAAGGCTATCAGCGCTTCAGGAATAGCCGCGCACTTTGCGTCGTATTCCGCCACCAGGTCGGAGGGCTTGCGCCGGCCGGTCGTGACCTCGCTCCCTGAGAGGATGTGCATCGTCATGCGGCGACCTCGGTGAACTTCTCAGTCTGGTTTCCGAATGCATCCCATCCCGGCCGCCGCTCGCGCGCGAACATCTCCAGGCGAGGCCCTTCGAAGAGGCGCGTCACCTCGTCCATGAAACAGTCCGGCTTGCGCGAGTGCTCGCGGCGGCGGGCGAAGAACAGGGAGGCGGGTTTCTTGCCGATGATCGGCTGCGGCCGGCCGCGCTTGCCGATCAGCAGGATTTCGCAGTTTCCAATTACCTCGTATCCAGTGCCTTGCGCGAAGGAGTCTGGATACAAAAACAAGCCATCTTCGGAAGGCCAGAGCTTTGCCCACACCCTACCTGTGCTGTAGCGAAAGCCCCATGCCTTCATCACCTCGAATGACTGTTGCAGCATCGGGAACGTCGTCCACAACAGCAGGCGCGCGCCGTCAGGATGCACGAGGTCGCGCACCGGAAGCGCGCAAATATCCGCAACGGACATGCGCCCGTAATGCTGCGGGCGGAATTTCTTTCCCGCCTTAAACTCCCATGGCGGGTCTGCGGCGAATAGGCGATAACTGCGAAGTGGAAGGTCGGAGAGCGTGCTCATGATCCGCCCCGCTCATTGGCGCGGATCTTCACCGCCGCATCGCCAAGACGCTTCGCCGCGCTCACCACGCGTTGCTCCAGGAATTCAGCCGTCGCCTTGAGCGCGCGGTTCCCCTTGGCCTGCCGATGCAATTCCAGGATAGCGTTAGCTTCCTGCTCTAGGTCGTGGGCTTTGTCGGTCATGCCACCATCCTCTCGATAGACTCGCGGATGGCGGAAACCTCTTCTGCCAGATGTCGGTTGGTCTTGACGAGCTTGGCGATTTTCCCGACGCCGTGGCCAATAGTGGTATGGTCGCGGTCGCCAAAACACTTCGCAATATCCGGCAAGGATAACATG
>CALROF020000162.1:0-14828 GCA_943369775.1 Reyranella massiliensis 521 | reverse complement strand
TACCGTTTTCGCGCTGTCCGAGGAGCAGTTCTGAGCGGACCCGCTACAGCGGCTTCACCATGTAGACTCGCGTGTGCGCGTCCTTGCCGTGCGAAGGTGGGCCGCGGCGCACGATCTCGAAGCCATGCCGGCGATAGAGCCGGATGTTGCCCTCCGCCATTTCGGCCGTCTCGAGAGACAGTTCCTTGAGGCCGCTCGACCGAGCGATTTCCTCGACCCGCTCCAGGAGGTAACTCCCCACGCCTGTGCCCTGGCGTGACGGTGCAACACCCAGCCGGTCGATGTAGATGCCGTCGTCGCGCCGCACGGTCGCGGCGACCCCCACGATCTCCTCGCCGGCGAGCGCCAAGTAGACGTCGCCGCGCTCTATGGCAGCGGCAAGGAACTCGTAGTGGTGCGCCGTGATCTCGCGGCCGAGATCACGGATATAGGGCGTGAACGCCGACCGCAAAATGCGCTCGGCGGCGTCCCGTTCCGACGGAACTGCCTTCCTGAACGTCGATGCCATGACGAGAGATTAGCAAAGAAAAACGCCCGGCTCTCGCCGGGCGTTTTCAATGGGTCGCGAAGAGGTGGCTTATGCCGCTTCCTGCTGCTCCGCCGGCTCGGCTGACGGGCCGCTGTCCTGGCCCTTGGCGGCGGTGTCGCGCTCGATGAACTCGATCACGGCCATCGGCGCTGCGTCACCGAAACGATATCCCGCCTTCAGCACCCGCAGGTAGCCGCCGGCACGCTTGGAGTAGCGCGGACCGAGCGTCGTGAAGAGCTTGTCGGCGACATAGGGATCGCGCAGGAAGCCGATCGCCTGCCGGCGGGCATGCAGCCCGCCCTTCTTGCCGAGCGTGACCCGCTTCTCGACGATCGGACGCAGGTCCTTCGCCTTGTGAAGCGTGGTCGTGATCTGCTCGTGCTTGATGAGAGCACCGGCGAGATTGGAGAACATCGCCTTGCGATGCTCTGCCGTGCGGTGGAATTTCCGGCCGCGATTTCCGTGACGCATGTCCTAGTTTCCTTCTGTCGGCCTAGTACGGCTCTTCCAGCCGCTTGGCCATCTCTTCGATGTTGTCCGGCGGCCAGCCCGGGATTTCCATGCCCAGGTGGAGGCCCATGCCGGCCAGCACTTCCTTGATCTCGTTCAGCGACTTGCGGCCGAAGTTCGGCGTACGCAGCATCTCCGCTTCGGTCTTCTGCACGAGATCGCCGATGTAGATGATGTTGTCGTTCTTCAGGCAGTTGGCCGAGCGAACCGAGAGTTCGAGCTCGTCGACCTTGCGCAGCAGGTTGCGGTTGAACGGGAAATCGTCCTGCTGCTCTTCCTTGCGGACCTCGCGCGGCTCTTCGAAATTGATGAAGAGCTGGAGCTGGTCCTGGAGGATGCGGGCAGCCAACGCCACGGCGTCGTCCGGACGGGTCGTGCCGTTGGTCTCGACCGTCATCGACAGACGATCGTAGTCGGTGACCTGACCGACGCGGCTGTTCTCGATCTTGTAGGAGACGCGCTTGACCGGGCTGAACACCGAGTCGACCGGGATCAGGCCGATCGGCGCATCTTCCGGACGGTTCGCCGAAGCCGGGACGTAGCCCTTGCCGGTGGCAACCATCAGTTCCATCGAGATCGACGCGCCGTCGTCGAGCGTGCAGATCAGGTGCTTGGGATCCATGATCTGAACGTCGCCGGGCAGTTCGATCATGCCGGCAGTCACTTCGCCCGGGCCGACGGCACGGAGGTAGAGACGCTGCGCACGATCGCCCTGCATTTTGACGGCCATCGCCTTGATGTTCAGGACGATGTCGACCACATCCTCACGGACGCCAGGGATGGAGGAGAACTCGTGCAGCACGTTGTCGATCTTGATCGACGTGACGGCGGCACCCTGAAGTGAAGACAAGAGAACGCGACGCAGTGCATTGCCGAGCGTGAGACCGAAGCCGCGCTCGAGCGGCTCGGCGACGATGGTCGCAGTACGACCAGGATCAACGCCGGCTTCGGTGACAAGCTTTTCCGGCTTGATCAGGTCCTGCCAGTTCTTCTGAAGCACGTGGGGCTACCTCTCTAGACCGGTGGTTTCAGCGACTCCCGCAAGGAGTCGCGATACATTCCTCACGAGCGGGCGGCGCCAACGGCGCCGCCTCCACTCAAATCGTACTCAGACGCGACGGCGCTTCGGCGGGCGGCAGCCGTTGTGCGGGATCGGCGTCACGTCGCGGATCGCGGTGACGGCGAGACCAACGGCCTGCAGCGCACGCAGCGCCGACTCGCGACCCGAACCGGGGCCGCGCACTTCGATCTCCAGCGTGCGCATGCCGTGTTCCATCGCCTTGCGGCCGGCATTCTCGGCGGCCATCTGGGCGGCGAACGGCGTCGACTTGCGCGAGCCCTTGAAGCCCTGCTGGCCCGACGACGACCAGGCAATGGTGTTGCCCTGCGCGTCGGTGATCGTGACGATCGTGTTGTTGAACGAGGCGTTCACGTGAGCGACGCCAGCGATGATGTTCTTGCGTTCCTTGCGACGAGGACGCGCGCCGGCGGTGGCGCCCGAAGCGGCTGCAGCCTTGGCCATGATCCGGTTCCCCTCGACTTACTTCGTGACTTTCTTTTTGCCGGCAATCGGCTTGGCCGGACCCTTGCGGGTGCGCGCATTGGTATGCGTGCGCTGGCCATGGACCGGCAGACCGCGGCGATGCCGCAGGCCGCGATAGCAGGCGAGGTCCATCAATCGCTTGATGTTCATTGCCACTTCGCGACGCAGGTCGCCTTCGACCGTGTAGTCACGGTCGATGGTCTCGCGGATACGGATGACCTCGTCGTCGCTCAGCGTATTCACCCGCCGCGACTGGTCGATCCCGACTTTTCCACAGATCTCCTTGGCTTTCGCCAGACCGATCCCGTGGATGTACTGGAGCCCGATCACCACGCGCTTGGCGGTCGGAATATTCACACCGGCTATACGAGCCAAAGTCTCAACTCCTTCAAAGACTTATGGCGCGCTCACGCGCGCCCGTCACATGTTCCGCTGGCCCCGGAAAAGCGCGCGATTATATGTACCTGCGCTCCCGAGTCAACGGAACTCCCTCTTGTCAAGTCCCCGCCAAAACCCCGGAAATCTGGCGGTAAACTTCGTCCATCTGAGCCATCCCGTCGACCTTACGCAGCACCCCGCGGGCGCTGTAGTACGGCAACAGGGGCTCCGTCTGGGCCCTGTAAGCAGCCATGCGTGTCTTCATGGTCTCTGCATTATCGTCCTTGCGGCGGCTGAATTCCGTCGAACCGCAGACGTCGCAGACCCCATCGACCTTGGGCCGCTTGAACTTGTCGTGGTACCCCGTGCCGCACTTGGCGCAGGAGAACCGGCCGACGATGCGCTCGGTCAGCGCCTTCTCGTCGACTTCCATTTCGACCACCCGGTCGAGCTTCTTGCTCGTCTTGTCGAGCATCTTGTCCAGCGCCTTGGCCTGGGCCTCGGTCCGCGGGAAGCCGTCCAGAATGAAGCCATTGACGCAGTCCGGCTGGGCGATACGGTCCTCGATCAGGCCGACGATCAGGTCGTCGGGAACCAGCTCGCCCCGCTCCATCAGGCCCTTGGCCTTCTGCCCCAGTTCGCTGCCCGACGCCACGGCCGCCCGCAGCATGTCGCCAGTCGAGAGCTGAACCATGCCCCGATCCTGCTGCAGCCGCTGGGCCTGGGTGCCCTTGCCGGCCCCTGGCGGTCCCAGAAGGATGATGTTCATCGCCCCTTGCCCCGTAGACGGGCCTTCTTGATGAGGCCCTCGTATTGATGCGCCAGCAGATGCGCCTGGATCTGCGTCACCGTATCGAGCGTCACTGAGACCACGATCAGCAGGCTGGTGCCGCCGAAGTAGAACGGCACGCCGCCGCGGGCGATCAGCAGCTCGGGCAGGATACACACCGCCGAGAGGTAGAGTGCGCCGATCACGGTCAGGCGATTGAGGATGTATTCGAGATATTCAGCAGTGTTCTTGCCTGGGCGAATGCCGGGCACGAAGCCGCCGTTCTTCTTCAGGTTGTCGGCCGTATCGTTCGGGTTGAACACGACGGTCGTATAGAAGAAGCAGAAGAAGACGATCAGGGCGATATAGGCCAGCAGATAGAGCGGCTGGCCGTGGCCGAGATAGGTCGACATCCACTGCATCCAGCCCGGCTCGGCAGTATTGCCCTGGAACGAGGCAATGGTCGCGGGGAAGAGCAGCAACGAGGACGCAAAGATCGGCGGAATGACGCCGGCCGTGTTGATCTTGAGCGGCAGGTGCGAGGCTTCGCCGCCATACATGCGGTTGCCGACCTGGCGTTTGGGATATTGCACGACGATTCGTCGTTGGGCCGTCTCGACGAACACCACGACCGCGACCACCAGCACGACGCCGACAATCAGGGCGATGATGAACAGCGCCGACAGGGCGCCCGTGCGGCCGAGTTCGAGGGTCTGCACCATGGCGTCGGGCAGAGCCGCGACGATGCCGGCAAAGATGATGAGCGACACGCCGTTGCCCACGCCACGCGCCGTGATCTGCTCGCCCAGCCACATCAAGAAGAGCGTGCCGCCGACCAGGGTAACGGTGGTGACGAAGCGGAAGAAGATGCCGGGATCGATCACGACGGGACCGGCCGTAGCCACCTGGCTCTCCAGTCCGATCGCGATGCTGTAGGCCTGGAAGGCCGCCAGAACCACCGTGCCGTAGCGGGTGTACTGGTTGATCTTCTTGCGGCCGGCCTCGCCTTCCTTCTTCAGCGCCTCGAGCGACGGTACGACCGTCGTCAGGATCTGCATGATGATGGAAGCCGAGATGTACGGCATGATGCTGAGTGCCAGCACCGACATGCGGCCGATCGAGCCGCCGGAGAAGACGTCCAGGAGGCCCGCGATGCCGCCGGCGTTCTGGCGGAAGATCTCCGCCAGCGCGTGCGGATCGACGCCGGGAACCGGAACGTAGGCACCGATACGGAACACCACGAGCGCGGCCACGGTGAACCACAGACGCTTCTTGAGCTCGGTCGCCTTACCGATAGCGCCCCAGTTCAGATTGGATGCAAGTTGCTCGGCGGCGGATGCCATGGAACCTCACGCGTGAACGACACAAAGGGGGCACGACGCCCCCATTGACGCCGTCCGGTTCAGGCCGCTTCGGCCACAGGCTTGGGCGGTAGTTCGACCTTGCCGCCGGCCTTTTCGACCGCGGCGATCGCCGACGCCGAAGCGCCTGCAACCTTCACTTCGATCTTGGTCTTGATCTCGCCCTTGCCAAGCAGGCGCACACCGTCCGCGGCATTCTTGAACAGGCCGGCAGCCTGCATGGCGGCAGCATCGATCACCTGGCCGGCATCGAGCTTCTTGTCGTCGATCGCCTTCTGCAGGGTGCCGAGGTTCACCACCTGGAAGATCTTCTGGTGCGGCGGGCGGAAGCCACGCTTCGGGATGCGGCGATAGAGCGGCATCTGGCCGCCCTCGAAACCCTTGATGGCAACGCCGGTGCGCGACTTCTGGCCCTTGACGCCACGGCCCGCGGTCTTGCCCTTGCCTGAGCCGATGCCGCGGCCGACGCGCATACGCCCCTTGCGGGCGCCGGGATTGTCGGAGATCTGATTCAGTCTCATCGTTCTCTACCTCCGCGCTGAAGCTTGTCGCTCAGCGCGTTTCCTCGTCGATGCGCACCAGGTGCTGCACCTTGTTGATCATCCCGCGGACCTCGGGCGTATCCACGAGCTCGCGGCTGCGATGGCGCTTGTTCAGGCCCAGGCCGATCAGCGTGGCACGCTGGTCTTCGGTACGCCCAATGTGGCTACCGGTCTGGGTGATCTTGATCTTCTTGCCTACGGCCATTGTCCGGCTCCTTAAGCGGCGGCTTCGGCGACGGTATCATCGCGACGGCCAAGCAGATCACCGACCTTCTTGCCGCGGCGGGTCGCCACCATGCGCGGCGAGTTGAGCTGCTCGAGCGCCTTGAAGGTCGCCTTGATCATGTTGTGCGGGTTGGACGTGCCGACCGACTTGGCGACGATGTCCTTGATGCCCAGCGTCTCGAAGATGGCGCGCATCGGGCCACCAGCGATGATGCCGGTACCGGCCGGGGCTGCGCGCAGCGTCACCTTGCCGGCGCCAAAGCGGCCGCGCACGTCGTGATGCAGCGTGCGGCCGTCGCGCAGCGGGACGCGGATCAGTCCGCGCTTGGCAGCTTCGGTGGCCTTGCGGATCGCCTCGGGAACTTCACGTGCCTTGCCGGCGCCGTGGCCGACGCGGCCGCGCTGGTCGCCGACGACGACGATCGCCGCGAACGCGAAGCGCCGACCACCCTTCACCACCTTCGCGACGCGATTGATGGTGACCAGCTTGTCGGTCAGTTCGTTTTCCTCGTCGCGATCGCGATCGCGGCCCCTCTCGCGCTCGCGCGGGGGACGGCCGGAACCACCGGGTGAACGAGCCATGTGCACTAACTCCCGATCAGAACGACAGACCGCCCTCGCGGGCGGCATTGGCCAGCGCTTCCACGCGGCCGTGATAGATGTAGCCGCCGCGGTCGAAGACGACTTCCTTGACGCCGGCCGCGATGGCGCGCTGAGCGATCAGCTTGCCCACTTCGGCAGCCGCACCCTTGTCGGCGCCGGTCTTGATCTTGCCCTTGACGTCCTTGTCGAGCGACGAGGCGGCAGCCAGGGTCAAGCCCTTCCGGTCGTCGATGACCTGGGCATAGATGTGCTTGCCCGAGCGGAACACGCTGAGGCGCGGGCGACCACCGCCAGCCTGGCGCAGCGCGTAGCGCGTGCGCCGCTGACGACGGGCGAAAAGAGCGTTGCGATCGGACATGATGGATCTCGCCTTTACTTCTTCTTGCCTTCTTTGCGCCGGATCGTCTCGGTCGAGTACTTGATACCCTTGCCCTTATAGGGCTCCGGCGGACGCAGGCTGCGGATCTCGGCCGCAATCTGGCCAACGCGCTGACGGTCGGCGCCGCTGATCTCGATCTCGGTCGGCTTCAGCGCCTTGATCTGAATGCCGGTCGGAATGGGGATCTCGACGTCGTGGCTGAAGCCGAGCTGCATCTTCAGCAGCTTGGCATCGGCCTGGGCGCGATAACCGACGCCGTTGATCTCGAGGTTGATCGTGAAGCCATCGGACACGCCGCGAACGACGTTGCTCACCATGTTGCGCGCCGTGCCCCACTGCATGCGGGCGCGACGGCTCTCGGTGCGCGGCTTGAAGACGAGCGCATCGCCTTCACGGGCGATCGACACGTCGTCGTGCACCGTGAATTGCAGCTCGCCCCGCTTGCCCTTGGCCTTGAGGTGCTGGCCCTTGAGGTCGATGGTGACCCCGGCCGGAATCGGAACCGGATTTTTGCCGACGCGCGACATGGTTAGAACACCTTGCAGATAACTTCGCCGCCGACATTGGCAGCGCGCGCCTCGGCGTCGGACATGACGCCACGCGGCGTGGAGAGGATCGAAATGCCGAGCCCGTTGAAGTGGCGCGGCAGCTCGCGGATCTTCGAGTAGACACGACGACCCGGTGTGGAGACGCGCTTGATCTCCTTGATGACCGGACGGCCGTTGTCATACTTCAGCTCGACGCGAAGTTCCTTCACGCCAGGCCGCAGTTCTTCTTCGAACCAGCCGCGGATATAACCTTCACGCTGGAGCACATCGAGCACGCTCGACCGCAGGCGCGAGGCCGGGACGGTCACGCTGTCGAGGCGCGCCGACTGGCCGTTGCGGATGCGGGTCAGCAAATCGCCGACGGGATCTGTCATTGCCATAGGTCTACGGCCCCCGTTACCAGCTCGACTTCACGACGCCGGGCAGAGCACCCAGCGACGCGAGCTGACGCAGCGCGAGGCGCGACAGCTTGAACTTGCGGTACACGGCCCGCGGACGACCCGTGAGCTCGCACCGATTGCGAATGCGCGTCGGCGAAGAGTTGCGCGGCAGCTTGGCGAGCTTGAGACGCGCCCCGAACCGCTCTTCCGGCGTCAGCTTGTCGTCGACAGCCATCGCCTTGAGCATGGCGCGCTTGGCAGCGTACTGCTTCGCCATCTTGGCGCGCCGGTTGTTCTTCTCGACTGAACTTGTCTTGGCCATATTCTTCTCCGGCCTTAGTTCACGAAGGGGAAGTCGAAACCGCGGAGAAGCGCCTTGGCTTCCGCGTCCGTCTTCGCCGTCGTGCAAATGATGATGTCCATGCCGCGGACCATGTCGACTTTGTCGTACTCGATCTCGGGGAACACGATCTGCTCCTTGAGACCCATCGCGAAATTGCCCCGACCATCAAACGACTTGCCGTTCAGCCCGCGGAAGTCGCGGACGCGCGGCAGCGCGATGTTCACAAGGCGGTCGACGAACTCGTACATCCGGTCGCGACGCAGCGTGACCTTGGTGCCGATCGCCATACCTTCGCGCAGTTTGAAGGTCGCAATCGAAATGCGAGACTTGATGACGACCGGCTTCTGGCCGGTGATCGCCGTCAGGTCGGCCACGGCACCGTCGACGGCCTTGCGGTCGTTGACCGCCTCGCCGACACCCATGTTGATCACGATCTTGTCGAGCTTCGGCACTTCGAAGGCGTTCTTGTAAGCGAACTCCTTCGTGAGGGCCTCACGGATCGTCTCTCTGTAGCGTTCTTGCAGTCGCGCGGGCATTGACCCGTCTCCTACCGGTCTATGGTCTCGCCGGAGGCGCGCGCAAAGCGCACCTTACGGCCGTCTTCCAGGAACTTGAAACCGACCTTGGTCGGCTTGTCGGACTTCGGATCGAGCAGGGCCACGTTCGAAACGTGGATCGCGGCTTCGCGCTCGATGATGCCGCCGGACTCGGCCCGGCTCGGCTTGGTGTGGCGCTTGATGACGTTCACGCCCGACACCACGACGCGGTTTTCCTCGGGCAGCACGCGCAGGACGTCGCCCACCTTGCCCTTGCTGCGGCCAGTGACGACCTTGACGCGGTCGCCCTTCCGGATCTTGAGCTTGTTAGCCATGGCTTAGAGCACCTCCGGCGCAAGCGAGATGATCTTCATGAACTTCTTGGCACGCAGCTCGCGAGTGACCGGTCCGAAGATACGGGTGCCGATCGGCTCGTCCTGCTTGCTGATCAGGACCGCAGCGTTGCGGTCGAAGCGTATGGCGCTGCCGTCGACGCGGCGCAGCGGGAACGAGGTGCGCACGACGACCGCACGATGGACCTCGCCCTTCTTCACGCGACCGCGCGGAATGGCTTCCTTGATCGAAACGACGATGACGTCGCCGACACTGGCATATTTGCGGCGTGAGCCGCCCAGCACCTTGATGCACTGGACTCGACGGGCGCCTGAATTGTCGGCGACCTCGAGGTTGGTTCGCATCTGAATCATGACTTCTGCTCCGACCGCTTAAGCCTTCGCGCCTTCGACAAGAACTTCCCAGCTCTTGGTCTTGGACAGCGGGCGGCACTCGCGGATACGCACGATCTCACCGATCTTGCCCTTGAAGGCATTGGCTTCGTCGTGCGCGTGATACTTCTTCGACCTACGGATGAACTTCTTGTAGATCGGGTGCTGAACGCGCCGTTCGACCTTGACGACGATGGTCTTGTCCATCTTGTCGCTGACGACGACGCCCTCGAGAATTCGCTTCGGCATTTACGACTCCTTAACCCGCGGCCTTCTCGCCCTGCACCGTCTTGATGCGAGCGATATCGCGGCGCACCTGGCGCGCGCGGGCTGTCTTCTGAAGCTGGCCGCCTGCCTTCTGGAAGCGTAAGTTGAACGCTTCCTTGCGCAGGTTGCCGAGCTCGTTCTTGAGCTCGTCGTTGGTCTTGGGGCGCAGATCGCTGGCCTTCATGTCAGTCTCCCTCGTCCCTAGGCGGCGCCGACGCGCGCAACGAAGCGCGTCTTGATCGGCAGCTTGGCGGCAGCGAGTGCCAGGGCCTCGCGAGCCACCGTTGCCGGCACGCCCTCGAGCTCGAACAGAACGCGGCCCGGCTTGACACGCGCCGCCCAGAATTCCGGCGCGCCCTTGCCGGAGCCCATGCGGACTTCGGCCGGCTTCTTCGACACCGGAACGTCGGGGAACACGCGGATCCACACACGGCCGGCACGCTTCATGTGACGCGTGATGGCACGGCGGGCCGCCTCGATCTGACGTGCGGTCAGGCGATCCGGCTCCATCGCCTTCAGCCCGTAGGAGCCGAAGTCGAGGTTGAAGCCGCCCTTGGCCGCGCCGTGGATGCGGCCCTTGAACGCCTTGCGGTACTTGGTGCGCTTGGGTTGCAGCATGATGACTTACGCGTCCCTCTGCTCGGTGCGCTCGACGCGCGCCGGCGTGCGTTGCGGCGCGGCTTCCTCGGCGCGCTTGTCGTGCGCCATCGGGTCATGCGCCATGATCTCGCCCTTGAACACCCACACCTTCACGCCGCAGGTGCCGAAGGTGGTGAAGGCCGTGGCGGTGCCGTAGTCGATGTCGGCGCGCAGCGTGTGCAGCGGCACGCGACCTTCGCGGTACCATTCCATGCGGGCGATTTCCGAACCGCCGAGGCGGCCCGAACAATTGATGCGGATGCCCTGGGCGCCCAGACGCCTCGCCGACTGCACGGCGCGCTTCATGGCGCGACGGAAGGCGACGCGACGCTCGAGCTGCTGGGCAATGTTCTCGGCGATCAGCGTGGCATCGATCTCGGGCTTGCGGATCTCGACGATGTTCAGCGCCACTTCGCCCTTGGTCATCTTGGCGAGGTCGCCGCGCAGCTTCTCGATGTCGGCGCCCTTCTTGCCGATCACAACGCCCGGACGGGCGGTGTGGATCGTGACGCGCGCGCGCTTGGCCGGACGCTCGATGACGATCTTCGCAACACCCGCCTGGGCGAGCCGCTCGCGCAGCACCTTGCGGATGTGGATGTCCTCATGGAGCATCTTCGCATAGTCGCCGCCTTCGGCGTACCAGCGGGAATCCCACGTCCGGTTGATGCCGAGCCGCAGGCCGATCGGGTTGACCTTCTGACCCATTACTTGTCCTCCGCCTCGGCGCGCTCGCGCACCACGATGGTGAGATGAGCGAACGGCTTGACGATACCGGCCGCGCGGCCACGGCCACGCGTCTGGAAGCGCTTCATGACCAGACCCTTGCCGACCGACGCTTCGGCGACGACCAGGCGGTCGACGTCGAGGTTGTGGTTGTTCTCGGCATTGGCGATGGCCGAATTCAGAGCCTTCTTCACGTCGCGGGCGATCCGCTTCTTGGAGAAGGTGAGTTCGTTGACCGCAGTCGCGGCCTTCTTGCCGCGGATCGTGGCGGCGACGAGGTCCAGCTTGCGCGGGCTGATGCGTACGGCACGCAGCACGGCCTTGGCTTCGTTGTCCGCCTCGCGGCGGGGAGCGGATGGCTTGCTCATCGCGCGCTACTCCTTCGACACCTTCTTGTCACCGGAATGTCCGGTGAAGGTGCGGGTCGGCGAGAATTCGCCGAGCTTGTGACCGACCATTTCCTCGGTGACGTTCACCGGGATGAACTTCTTGCCGTTGTAGACGCCGAACGTCAGGCCGACGAACTGCGGCAGGATCGTCGAACGCCGCGACCAGGTCTTGATGACCTCGCTACGGATGCTGCCGCGCGACTTCTCGGCTTTCTTGATCAGGCTGCCCTCTACGAAGGGACCCTTCCAAACGGAACGTGCCACTGTCTATCTCCTAGCGCGTCGCATGCCGGCGGCGGATGATGTACTTGTCCGTCGCCTTGTTCTTGCGCGTCTTCTTGCCCTTGGTCGGCTTGCCCCACGGCGTGACCGGATGACGGCCGCCCGATGTACGGCCTTCGCCGCCGCCGTGCGGATGGTCGACCGGGTTCATGGCGACGCCGCGGACGACCGGGCGGATGCCCAGCCAACGGGCGCGACCAGCCTTGCCGATCACGATGTTCTGGTTGTCGGGGTTCGACACGGCACCGACGGTGGCCAGGCACACACCCGGCACCAGGCGCAGTTCGCCCGAGCTCAGCTTGATCTGGGCGTAGCCCGCGTCCTTGCCGACGAGCTGGGCGTAGGTGCCGGCGGAACGTGCCAGCTGGCCGCCGCGGCCCTTCTTCAACTCGACGTTGTGCACGATCGTGCCGACCGGCATGTTGCCGAGGGGCATGGCGTTGCCCGGCTTGATGTCGACGCGCTCGCCCGACACCACTTCGTCGCCCGCCTTCAGGCGCTGCGGCGCCAGGATGTAGGAGAGCTCACCGTCGGTGTACTTGATCAGCGCGATGAAGGCCGACCGGTTGGGGTCGTACTCGAGACGCTCGACCGTCGCCGTGACGCCGAACTTGCGGCGCTTGAAGTCGACCAGGCGCAGACGGCGCTTGTGACCGCCGCCCATGTGGTGGCTGGTGATGCGGCCATGGTTGTTGCGTCCGCCGGTGTTGCTCTTACCGCGCGTCAGCTCCTTGACCGGCTTGCCCTTCCAAAGGCCCGTACGGTCGACGATGACCAGCTGTCGCAGCGACGGCGTGATCGGCTTGTATGTCTTCAAAGCCATTGTTGTTTCCCCCGTCCTACAGGCCCGTGGTCACGTCGATCTTGTGACCATCGACCAGCGAGACGATCGCCTTCTTCCAGTCGCTCCGCACGCCCGGACGGCCGCGGAAAACCTTCGTCTTGCCCTTCACCGTCACGGTGTTGATCGCCTTCACCTTGACCTTGAACAGACCTTCGATGGCCTGCTTGATCTCGGGCTTGGTGGCGTCCATCGAAACACGGAAGGTCACCTGGCTATGCTCGGAGCCGTTGGTGGTCTTTTCCGTGATCAGCGGCGCGCGGATGACTTCGTACATCCGTGCGCGCGAGACGGTCTCGGCCGGATAGCGCTTGGCGCTCATTGCAGACGCTCCTCGAGATGCTTCACGGCGTCCTTCGTCAGCACCAGCGTGTCGCGACGCAGGATGTCGTAGACGTTCGCGCCCTGCTGCGGCAGCACATCGACGTGAGCGATGTTGGCCGCGGCGCGGGCGAAGTTGGTGTCAACCTCGGCGCCGGCGATGACCAGCACGCTCGAAATGCCGAGCTTGCCGAAGTGGCCCTTGAGCTTCGCCGTCTTGGGCTCCGGCAGCGTCGCCGCGTCGACCACGATCAGCTTGCCCTCGGCGGCCTTGGCCGACAGAGCGGTACGCAGCGCGAGCTGGCGGACCTTCTTCGGCAGATCGCTGGCATGGCTGCGCACGACCGGACCGAACGCCTTGCCGCCACCACGGAACTGCGGAGCAGCTTCGTTACCGTGACGGGCGCGGCCGGTGCCCTTCTGGGCATACATCTTCTTGGCCGTCGCCGTGATCTCAGAGCGGCCCTTGGTCTTGTGCGTGCCCTGCTGGCGGCGCGACAGCTGCCACACCACGCAACGCTGCAGGATGTCCTTGCGGACGGGGACGGCGAATACGGCGTCGGCGAGATCGAGCTCACCGGCGCTGTCGCCTTCGATGGTCTTAACGGAGATCTTCATGATCCTACCCTTGCCCTACCCTTTTGCCGCTCAGGCCGCCGGTGCGGCGGCTTCGGCAGCCTTGCGCAGGCCAGCCGGGTACGGCGCATCCTTGGGGCGGGCGCGCTTGGACGCGTCCTTGACGATGATGTAGCCGTTGGCCGGGCCGGGAACGGCACCGGACACCAGCAGCAGGCCCTTCTCGTCGTCGACGGCGACGATCTTGAGGTTCTGCGTGGTCACTCGCTCATGGCCGTAGTGGCCGGCCATCTTCTTGCCGGGGAACGTACGGCCGGGATCCTGACGGTTACCGGTTGAACCATGGCTACGGTGCGAGACCGACACGCCGTGGCTGGCTTCGAGGCCGTGGAAGTTCCAGCGGACCATCGAGCCGGTGAAACCGCGGCCGATCGTCGTGCCGATGACGTCGACGAACTGACCCGGCACGAAGTGGCTGGGCACCAGCTCGGCGCCAACTTCAAGGACTGCGTCCTTGGCGACGCGGAACTCGACGAGCTTCTTCTTCGGCTCGACCTTCGCCTTGGCGAAGTGACCGCGCATCGGCTGGGTCACGTTCTTCACTTTGGCCTTACCGTAGCCGAGCTGTACAGCGACGTACTTGTCCGTCTCTTCCGAGCGGACGGCGACGACCTGCAGATTGTCCACCTTCAGAACGGTGACGGGCACATGTTCCCCGGCGTCGTTGAAGACGCGGGTCATGCCGACCTTCTGGGTGACGAGACCGCAACGCATGGTCCTGTTCCTTCTTCCCTTGTCCGCTCGCCTAGGCGCCGAGCTTGATCTCGACGTCCACGCCGGAGGCGAGGTCGAGCTTCATCAGCGCGTCCACGGTCTGCGGCGTCGGATCGACGATATCGAGCACGCGCTTGTGCGTACGGATTTCGAACTGCTCGCGCGACTTCTTGTCGATGTGCGGCGAGCGATTGACCGTGAACTTCTCGATTCCCGTCGGCAGCGGGATGGGGCCGCGCACCTGCGCACCCGTCCGCTTGGCCGTGCTCACGATCTCGCTGGTCGACGAATCGAGCACGCGATGATCGAAGGCCTTCAGCCGGATCCGGATATTGGTGTTGTCCATGGCCATGATATTTGCCTTGTCGCGCCGGTTGTTTACTTAACGACTTTGGTGACGACGCCGGCGCCGACGGTGCGGCCGCCTTCGCGGATGGCGAAGCGCAGGCCCTCGTCCATCGCGATCGGCTGGATCAGCTCGACCACCAGACGCGCATTGTCGCCCGGCATCACCATCTCCGTGCCTTCCGGCAGCGTCACCACGCCCGTAACGTCCGTCGTCCGGAAGTAGAACTGCGGACGGTAGTTCGTGAAGAACGGCGTGTGACGGCCGCCCTCTTCCTTCGTCAGGATGTACGCCTCGGC
>CALROF020000161.1:0-14975 GCA_943369775.1 Reyranella massiliensis 521 | reverse complement strand
TTCAAAGAGAAGAAGTAACGATCAAACTCGGCCCTGTTTCCGCGCGTCGGACCTAGGGTCTGCCTGACAAGTCGCAACGACGGACTGTTGTTGCGTATGCCTCCGGGGCGGCGTCACGCTTCGCCCAACGCGGCCGTCCCGTGCCGCTTCCCGGAGGACAATGCCCATGATCAGGTCCCGAATCATGCGCCGCCGTGCCGTGTTGGCAACAGGTGCCGCTGCCATGCTTTCCGCACCGGCGATCCTGCGCGCACAGACCTATCCGTCGAAGCCCGTGCGCGTGGTGAATGCCTACAGCCCCGGCGGCACCGCCGACGTCGTCTGCCGCCTCTATTGCGCGGCGCTTTCGCAACGGCTCGGCCAGACGTTCGCCGTCGACAACAAGCCCGGCGCGGCGGGCACAGTGGCCGCGCAGATCGTCGCCCGCGCACCGCATGACGGTTACACCCTGCTCTACGACGCCACCGCACATTCGGTGAACCCGTCGCTGTTCGCCGGCCGCCTGCCCTACGACACGCAGCGCGACCTGCTGCCGGTGTTCCTCACCATGCAGACGCCGAACACGCTGATGCGCAATTCCAAGTTCGAGGCGCAGACGGTCGCCGAACTGATCGACCTAGCGAAGAAGAAGCCGGGTGCGCTCGACTGCGCCTCGACCGGCGTCGGCACCGTGCAGCACGTCTCGCTGGAATTGCTGAACCAGCGGGCCGGAGTGCGCATCAATCACGTGCCCTACAAGGAATTCGGCGCGGCGCGGAACGACCTGTTCGCCGGCCGCGTGCCGCTGCAGTTCAGCAACGTACCGGGCACCGTCGCTGTGAGGAGCGCCAGCGAAGTGACCTGCATGGCGCACACCGGACCGAAGCCGGTGGAGGTACTGGCCGGCGTGCCGGCAATCTCCGAGGTGCTGCCGGGCTTCGAAACCTGGGAATGGAACGGCCTCTTCGCGCCGGCCGGCACCGATCCCGCCCTGATCACCAAGCTGAATGCTGAACTCAACGAGGTGCTCAAGGTACAGGAGACGGTCCAGCGGCTTGCGGAACTCGGCGCGCTGACGCGGGCCAACACGGTCGAGGAGTTCACGGCCTTCCGCGAGCAGCAGATCGCCTTCTTCGCGGAGATCACCAAGACCGCCAACATCCGGATCGAGTGAGGGCCGAGCACATGTCCGATCCCCTCGTCCATCCCGCCTCGCGCCAGATCATCGTCCGCAAGGACTGGCTGCAGCAGACGCAGGAGCCGATCCTCGAACCGGCGCTGCCGATCGTCGATCCGCATCACCATCTCTGGGCCAAGGATCACGGCGACTATCTGCTGCCCGATCTGCTGGAGGACACCGCCAGCGGCCACGACATCCGCGGCACGATCTTCGTGCAGTGCGGGGAGATGTATCGCGCGAGCGGACCAGACGACGAGAAGTCCCTGGGCGAGACCGAGTTCGTCACTGGTGCGGCGGCGATGAGCGCGAGCGGTCGCTACGGTCCGACCCGCGCTTGTGCGGGCATCATCGGCATGGTCGACCTGACCCGGGGCGAGCGCGTCACTCCGCTGCTCGAAGCGCACACCGCGGTTGCCGGCGGACGGTTCTGCGGTATCCGCAACCGCACCGCCTGGCATGCTTCGCCCGACGTGACCTCCAACCTCGTGACGCCGCCGCCCGGCCCGCTCGAACACCCGGCCTTCGCCGACGGCGCGAAGCGGCTCGCCGCGTTCGGATTGCCGCTGGACGTGTGGGCCTATCACACGCAGTTGCCGCATGTGGTGGCGCTCGCGCGGGCGGTGCCGGAACTGACCGTCGTCGTCGACCATGTCGGCGGCCCGCTGGGCATCGGCCCCTTCGCCGGCAAACAGGCCGAGGTGTTTCCCGACTGGAAGCGGCGGATGCAGGAACTGGCCGCGCTGCCGAACGTCGTGGTGAAGGTCGGTGGCCTCACCATGTATGTCAGCGGCTTCGACTTCCATCACCGGCCCAAGCCGCCGGGTTCGGAAGAACTGGCGAAGACCTGGCGGCCCTATGTCGAAACCTGCATCGAGGCCTTCGGCGCCGACCGCTGCATGTTCGAGAGCAACTTCCCGGTCGACAAGGGCATGTGCAGTTATCCGGTCCTGTGGAACGCGCTGAAGCGTCTCGCCGCCGGCGCCGGCGCCGACGAGAAGACCGCGCTGTTCAGCGGCACTGCGATGCGTGTCTACAAGCTCGACCGTCTGCCCGCTTCCCTTGCGATCGATCTTTCGTCACCTTGAGGGCATGAAAGTCTTCCGCATGCTGGCGTTCGCCGTTCTGGGCGCCCTGGTGTCGGCGGTGTCCGGCGTCATGGGAAGCGCCTGGGCCCAGGCCGGCCGCCAGCCCATCGACTGGTCCACCGTCTCCCTTGAGTCGATCGGCGGCGGCCCGCTGCCGACCGGCGGCTACAAAGGTCAGGTGGTCCTGCTGGTGAACACGGCATCGCTGTGTGGCTTCACCGGTCAGTATCGCGGCCTCGAAGCGCTGTGGCGCAAGTACAAGGACAAAGGCTTGGTCGTACTGGGCGTGCCGTCCAACGATTTCGGCGGCCAGGAACCCGGCTCCAACGAAGAGATCAAACGCTTTTGCGAGGCCAGCTTCGACGTCACCTTCCCACTGGCCGACAAGCAGGCGGTCATCGGACGGGACGCCCATCCGCTCTATCGCTGGGCCGCGGTGCAGACGGGGCCGCTCGGCACACCGAGCTGGAACTTCCACAAGATCCTCATCGGGCGCGACGGCAAGGTGATCGACTGGTTCACGGCCATGAGCGGTGTTGGCCCGAAGCTCGAAAGCGCCATCGAGGCCGCTCTTGCCGGTCAATGAACTCGGCCATGCGACCGCGATGGTGCATGGCCGCGCTACTGCTCGTCCTGTCTGCGCCCCCTGCGCTCGCGGAACCTGACGATCACGTCTCCGCCACCGACGAACTCATCGGCTACTGCCTCGGCGCCAACACCGAACTGGTCGAGCGCTTCCGCAAGATGCAGCTCTGGGGCTGCGGCAACGCGCCAGCGATGGCCTGGTGTCGCGAGGCCAAGAAGAGCGCGCCCGAAGCCATGCGCTATCGCGAGCGGCTGGTAATGCGATTTGCGCGAGTGCTGTCCGAAAAGGGCCTGCTCGACGTCGAGCAACCGACGGCCGCGCGCAAGAAGCTGAAACAGTTCATCACAGATGGCACGAGCGATGCGGAACTCTGTTTCAACGAAAAAGGCGACCGGGACGAAGCCGCCTGCGACCGGCTACAACGCTGCGCCGAAGCCGAGAAGTTGACGGGAATATCGTCGAAGTGAGGACGGGAAGATGAGCAAGTCGAATTGGCGGGACCGCGCCGGAAGCAAATTCACCTGCGAGAAGCAGCCGGCGCACGGCAGCAACGGCATGGTGGTGTCCAACCATCCGCTGGCCTCCGCCGCTGGCATGGAAATGCTGGCCGCCGGCGGCAACGCCGTCGACGCCGCGGTCGCCACGCAGTTCGCGCTCACCGTGGTCGAGCCAATGATGGTCGGCCTCGTCGGCGGCACGACCTGCCACATCCGCCTCGCCGACGGCAGCCATCGCATCCTCGACGGCATGAGCGCCGTGCCGAAATCCGGCCGGCCTGACATGTACAAGCCCGTGCCCGGCGCGGCACCCGAGGTCTACGACGTCGAAGGCCAGGAGAATCTCGTTGGCCCGAAATCCGTCGCCACCCCCGGCTCGCTGCGCACCTGGTGCCAGGCGCTGGAGCGCTTCGGCACCATGTCGCTGGCCGACGTGATGCAGCCCGCGATCCGCCATGCCGCGCGCGGCTTCGCCGTCACGCCCTACCTCTCCGATTGCATCCAGAGCGCGGCCCCCGACCTTGCGAAGGACAAGCCGGCAGCAGCCCTGCTTCTCGCCGACGGCGCACCGCTGAAGCCCGGCACGCGGCTGGTCCAGGGCGAATATGCCGAGGCGCTGACGCTCGTCTCGCAGCAGGGCGAGAAGGCGCTGCATGGTGGCGCGCTCGGCGACCGGCTGGTCGAGTGCATGGAGAAGACCGGCGGCTTCGTCGCCCGCGCCGATCTCACCGACTACAAGGTGACGGAGCGCGCGCCGATCCGCGGCCAGTATCGCGGCTGGGAAGTCCTCGGCCCGCCGCCGCCCGCGGCCTCCGGCGTGCACATCGCGCAGATGCTGAACATCCTCGAAGGCTACGACATCGCAGGCCTTGGCTTCGGCACCGTCGACACGCTGCACCTGCTGGCCGAAGTGCTGAAGATCGCCTTCGCCGACCGCGCCGAGGCGAGCGGCGATCCGGACTTCGTGAAGGTCCCCGTCGAGCGCATCGTGGCCAAGGCCTATGCCGACGCCCGCCGTTCCGCCCTCGACCTCGCGCGCGCCACCGCCTGGACCGGCGGCCTTGCGGCGGCGGAAGGCGCGGACACCACGCACCTCACCGTCGCCGACGGCAAAGGCAACGTCGTCTGCACCACGCAGACCATCAACAGCCTGTTCGGCGCGCGCTTCATCGTGCCCGGCACCGGCATGATCCCCAACAACTACATGAACAACTTCGACCCGCGGCCGGGCAACGCGCTCTCGATCGCGCCGGGCAAGCGGGTCACGACCTCGATGTCGCCGGTGATGGCAACCAAGGACGGCAAGGTGCGCTATGCACTGGGCCTGCCCGGCGGCCGCAAGATCTTCCCCTCGGCGCTGCAGGCGCTGATCAACCTGATCGACCACGGCATGACCTTGCAGGAAGCCGTCGAAGCGCCGCGCATCTGGACCGAAGGCCCCGTGCTGGAGGTCGAGCACGGCATCCCCGAGACCGTCCGCAAGGGCCTCGAAGCGCGCGGCCACAAGCTGCAGATCATGCCGACCGTCGCCGGCGGCATGAACGCGATCCAGTTCCATGACGACGGGAGCATGACCGGTGCCGCCTGCTGGCGCGCCGATGGCGTGGCGGCGGCGCTGGGTGGCGGTCTGGCGCGGGCGGGCGTGCGGTTCGAGCTGCCGAGGTAACATTGCCCAGATTCAGCACTTCGAGAACAGATTGAGTGGTTTCACTCTCTGACAATACGCTGAGGACACGAATGCGTGAAAAATTTGGCGAAAAGCAATTCGATGTTGAGCACGCCCTCAGTATGTTTGCGACAAGCAACGTGGTTATGCCTGCGTTCGCTATTTACGAAGATGACATTATCAAGAAGTATAAAAAGCAGCTTCAGACCTGCCACATCTACCTAATTGGACTTCTTCCTAAGATTGATTTTGTCGGTGCGAAGCAAGATGGCCGTGACCTAGTTACTTCTTTTGAGGTTCTAGCCAAGCGTCACGATCTCCGGTGGCCTTTACCACAAGGAGCAAGCCTTCTAGGTGGAGGGGAAGAGCCTTGGTATGTGACCGACAACGAGGGAAACCATTCATTTCCCAGTGACGACACAATGATAACTCAGCTAATCAAGGAAGAGAAAGTCACGTACGACTTCGAGGTGTTGTATATCGGACAAGCCTTCGGCGACGATGGCTCACGAAATGCACTCGATCGACTTAAAAAGCACGAAACTCTGCAAAAGATAGCGCTACAAGGCACACCAGCAGGTTATGCCCTGACACTGCTGATGCTTGAGATTGTGCCTGCCAATCGCATGATCACAATGTTCAACCCATTTGCGAAGGACAAAGAACATGGGAGTGAACGCATCGCTAAGGGAATAGACTTTCTGTTCCATGCAACCGAAGCAGAACGTACAACACTCTATGAAGCTTCGTTCATTCGATATTTTCAACCAAAGTACAATAAAGAATTTAAGAACAGCTTCCCATCAACGAACATGAAAGTGTTGGCAGATTGCTATGCCAAGGACATCGCCGCGATTACAGCCGAGATAAACTTCGACAATTTACCCTTTAGGCTTTACTCCCCCACGGTCAGACCCAAAGCTTCACATATTGCGCACCACGACCTTCACGATAACGACGCTCGTAAGGTATTCTTTACCTCATCTTCTTAGATGTCGGAGAAGCTCAAGTTCGTCATTTTGATAAGCTAGAACTCGGGATCAGTGTCGAACCTCTTCATTAAGTGCCCGAGCTTGAGGGCCTTCGCTCGAAGATAGTCTTGGTTGAATTCTGTAGGTTCACTCTCCAGCGATATTCTCGTTACCGAAAGGCCTTCTCGTTTCAGGCCATCAACTTTGCGAGGGTTGTTTGTGAGGAGATTAACAGATTGCAAGCCAAGCTCTCTCAGTACATAGGCGGCTTGCTCATATTCACGAGGATCGAGCGCAATACCCATCATTTCATAGGCTTCCGCTGTATCGATCTTTATCTCGTCCGACAGTGCCATACCTTTAATCTTAGCCAACAGACCTGCGCCGCGACCGTCCTTCAGCATGTAAACAAACACGCCCCCTTGATCACTGATTGTCGCTAAGCTTGTCTCCAATTGCCAATGGCAGTCACAGTCTAGGCTCTCGAATATTTCGCCTGTGTAGCAAGCGCTCTGAATACGAACGAGAGGCAAGGCTGCTTTCTTCTCAGACACGAGGACAAGAACGTTGTCTTGCTCATTTGCAGACCAAGAGAATACATAAAGAATGAAAGGCCCATACTTCGTTCGTAGCGGGCTCTGAGCGACCTGAGGTTTAGGAAGCATATGGGGATTAAGCTTTCGCCGCAGGAAGCCCAGGTGTATTGGCACCCAGTGCATCAGGTTCGGGCACTAGATTCTCCCACTGTTCATGAACTCTGAAAGCAATCTCCGATACTTTGCCAGCAAGCCTTTTCTCTCGATTGGAGACGTCCTCATACCCATCGAGTGCAAAATCAAACGAAGCTTTCTCCCGTTCAAGTTCACGTTGTGCTCGTCGATAGATCGCCCAGAGGCGCTGGGGTTTTCGAAATTGTAGCCACGAAGTCGACGCCGCAGCGGCCACGGACAAGATCGCAGGGATCATTTTCCCCCAGAGCTCTCCTTCCCCCAACGTCACAAAAAGCGGCGCCGCCAGCGTACAGCCCATAGATAAGTAGAAAAAGGCCTGCGACTCTCGTTTGTTGTGATCAGCCTTCTCACGTATGCCTTGGCGAACGCTCGAATAGTAATCCGACGCATTCTCGAAGGCGTCTTTGCTCACGGATTTGTCGTCTCGAAACGGCCACATAGCTTTTCTGATTCTTCTCGCTAAAGTAGTTGCCCTTACAGAGTAATTCTAACTTAATCTCGCGTATACTGAGAAGGACGAGCGAGATGCTAGGTGCCTTGGCAAATACCCTCCCTCACCCCTCCGCCAGCTTCGCCGCCAACCGATTATGCGTCGCCACGACGGGCGCCATGTCCATCGTGACGATCTCGCCGTCCTTCACCACCACGCGGCCGTTGATCACGGTCGTGCGGGCGGGCTGCGGCGCGCAGAAGAGGACGGCGGCGACGGGATCGTGGAGCGCGCCGGCATAGCCGATTGTGTTCAGGTCGAGCGTGAAGAAGTCGGCGCACTTGCCGGGTTCGAGCGAGCCGATGTCGGAACGGCCGAGCACGCTCGCGCCGCCCAGGGTCGCGAGTTCCAGCGCCTCGCGCGCCGTCATCCATTCCTTGGCGCGCACGGGATGCGACTGCGAGAGGTGCATGTACTTGCGCGGCCCCTCGGGCGGCAGCAGGCCGAGCCGCAGCCGCGCCAGCAGCATGGCCTGGCGCGCCTCCATCAGGATGTTGGAGGAGTCGTTGCTGGCCGAGCCGTCGACGCCGAGGCCGACCTTCACGCCGGCCGCCATGTACTTCTTGATCGGCGCGATGCCGGAGCCGAGGCGCATGTTCGAGCACGGGCAATGGGCCGCGCCGCAGCCGGTCGCCGCGAACTTACGGATCTCGTCGTCGTCGACATGGATGGCGTGGGCGAACCAGACATCCTCGCCCAGCCAGCCCAGCGTCTCCATCCAGTCGACGGGGCGCAACTGGAAGCGCTCCAGCGTGTAGCGCTCCTCGTCGAGGGTCTCGCAGAGATGGGTGTGCAGCTTCACCTTGTAATGCCGCGCCAGCTTCGCCGTCTCGGTGAGCAGCGAGGTCGTGACGGAGAACGGCGAGCACGGCGCCAGAACGATCTGGGTCATCGAGCCGGTGCCGGCGTCGTGATACTTTTCGATGACCCTTTGGCTGTCCTTCAGGATGAAGGGCTCCTCCTCCACGCAATCGTCCGGCGGCAGGCCGCCCTTGGATTGGCCGAGCGACATCGACCCGCGGCTGGCATGGAAGCGCACGCCGATGTCGCGCGCCGCCTCGATCTGGCAATCGACGTTGTTGCCGTTCTTGAAGACGTAGGAATGGTCGAAGACCGTGGTGCAGCCGGAGAGCGCCAGTTCGGCCAGGCCCACCAGGGTGCTGGCGCGCGAGGCTTCCGGCGTCGTCCGCGCCCAGACGCGATAGAGCGCCTTCAGCCAGGGGAAGAGGTTGTTGTCCTGTGCGCCCGGAAAATTGCGGGTGAGTGTCTGATTGAGGTGGTGGTGGGTGTTGACGAAGCCCGGCAGGCAGATCTGGCCGGTGAGGTCGATCACGGTGTCGGCGGTGGCCGGCAGCTCCTCGTTGGGACCCACCTTCTTCAGGATGCCGTCCTCGGCATAGAGCCCGGCGTTCTTCAGCTCTCTGCGCCCGCCGTCCATGGTGACGAGGACGGACGCATTCTTTGCCAGCAGCGTCGCCATTTTCTTGCGAATCCCACCCAGTTCGAACCCGGGCCAGAATAGGCAATGCAATCGATTGCACCAGTGGAGAATGCCCCGCCCAGGTCACAACGGTGCCACTGGGCCAATCCGGTTCGCCTCGGATACGCTGTCGCGGCAACGAACCGTGTGTGGAGGGCAGAATGGCCAAGCTGCAAATGGGGCGACGCGCGATTGCAGCTGTCGTTGCGGCCGCCGCCGCGGCAGCGGCTCCCCTGCGGAGCGCACGCGCCCAGGATCGCGGCCAATCGCCCGGAGCGGGTCGCCCGCCGGCGGAGGGTGGCCGCGACCGCGGCGGGCTCATCTGGGCGCGCAACGAGTCCGAATTCGCCCAGGCGCTTCAGAGCGGCGCGGACGACAGGTACGTTCCCCTGTTCGATCCGCGCACCCAGGTCACGCTGACCAGGACGATCACCGTGCGACAGAGGACCAACGACGGAAGCCCCTGGGGCGCCAACGGCAACTTCGCCCGGGTCAACTGGGAGGGTCCCGCCGATGCCGACATGATCGTCTATCGCGGCGTGAAGGGCGTGCAGAACCGCGGGCTGTTCCTCGAGAAGTTTTCTCTTTCCGGCAACGGATACAAGGGCGCCCCGTGCGGCGCCTGCCTGAAGCTTTACGCACCGGATGGCGACGAGGGCGCGCTCTACAAATTCACCCTGCGCGACATCTACACCTCCTACGGCACCTACGGCATCGTGCTGCAGGGCGCGGTGTTCGAGGGCATGTGCGAAAACGTCCACGGAGAGAATCACCGCAAGGACGGCATGCTCATGCAGCACACCAACGTCCATCGGGACAATCGCGGCATCGTTTCCAACGTCCAGCTGATCCACCCGAACATGAGCCGCAACCTCGGGGCGGGCGTGCGATCGGTCTATTCCTGCAATGCGGCCTTCGGTTCGTTCATTCTCAATGCCGAGGGCGGCATCGTCGCACCGGACGGGCTGCGGGTCGGCTTTGCCAACAACGGAGAGAACACGGGCGAAGCGGTCTATGTCGTGCCGAGCAACGGCTACGGGTCCAACATCCTCTACAGCGAAGGCTCGACGGACGGCTCCACCCATGCCCGCGAGTTCGTCGACGGCAAATGGAGGAGCGTCGGCAAGCCGCAACTGTATCTGCTGTCGCGGGGCGCGGACGTCAACGAGACCGGCAATCATATCGCGACCTACGGCGATGCGGTCGGCAATCGCGCTATTCGGACCGTCAAGTAGAGCGACGGCGCTCGGCGCCTGCCCCGCTCCCGCCCCGATGCCGGACGGGAGGCCGTGGCCACTGGCCATCCGCAGAGCGGGAGTCCTCCATGACAGGGTTTGGTCGCCGTGGCGCAGCCGGGCTATCGTCGCCGGGCGTCGATCCCTCAGGAAAAGCCCGACAAGCCATGACCCAGAACAGCAACAAAGACAGCAGCACCTACTGGAAGAAATCGCGCGTCGAGTTGCGCGCCGCCGGGTTCGATCCCGACCGCACGGCCAAGACCACGGCGGTGGTCACCATCGCCAGCGCCTGGACGAACGCGCATCGCTGCAACAACCGGGTGCGCGGCATTGCCGACCTGCTGGTCGAGCTGCTGGCGGAGCGCGGCGGACAGGGCCTGGTTGTGGGCGCGCCGGCGGTGTCGGATGCCTTGACCCAGGGAACGCCGACGGCGGGCTACAGCCTCGTCTCGCGCGACGTGGTCGCGGACTGTTTCGAGATCGGCCACTTCGCCCATCACGGCGACGCGATGATCGTGATCTCCGGTTGCGACAAGACCGGCGCCGCCGCGCTGATGCCGCTCGCCCGCACCAATGCCTTCGGGCTGGTGCTCTATCCCGGCACCAGCTCGCCGGGCAAGGTGAGCTTCGAGCCATGGGCATCCAAGGGCACCAACCTCACCATTATGGATTACGCCGAGGGCCGTGCCGCGCAGGAGGCCGGACGCATCTCTACCGCGGAGCTGGTCGAGCTGGAGCGGAACGTCATGCCGGGCAGTGGCACCTGCGGCGCGATGTTCACCGCCAACACGATGAGCACGACCGCCGAGGCAATCGGCATGATGCTGCCGCGCGGCGCCTCGCATCCCGCCGACTACGAGGCGGGCAGCGACATCCATGCCGATGTGCGGGCGCAGGCGCGCGCGTCGGTCGAGGCGCTCTACCGGTTGATGGAGGCCGGCATCCGACCGCGCGACATCATGACGGAGCGCGCCTTCGAGAACGCCATCACCACGGTCTATGCGATGGGCGGTTCGACCAACATGTATCTCCACATGCTTGCCATCGCGCGGGCAGCCGAAGTGCCGCTCACCATCGAGCGCATCCAGCAAATCGGCGAAAGGGTCCCGCTGATCAGCAACCTGCAGCCGCACGGCCCCTATGCGATGACGAGCCTGCATGAGATCGGCGGCGTGCCGGTCGTGATGAAGGAACTGCTGCGCGCCGGCCTGCTGCATGGCGACGTGATGACCGTCACCGGCAAGACGCTGGCGGAGAATTTGGCCGCGACGCCGACGCTGGAAGAGATCGCCAAGCAGGACATCGTTCGTCCGGTGAGCCGGCCGGTCGCGCCGGCGAACAACCATATCAGCGTGCTGCGCGGCAACATCGCGCCGGAGAGCTGCGTGCTGAAGCTCTCGGGCAAGACCCTGGAAAAGGGCGAGTTCCGCGGCACGGCCAAGGTGTTCGACTCCGAAGCCGACACGATGAAGGCAATCCGCGCCGGCGAGATCAAGCCCGGCACCGTGATCGTGGTCCGCAATGTCGGTCCCGTCGGTGGACCGGGTATGCCCGAGATGGTGATGCTCACCATCCAGCTCCAGGGGCGCGGGCTGGGCGAGGACGTGGCGCTGATCACCGACGGACGTTTCTCCGGTGTGAGCCACGGCATCCTGATCGGCCACATCTCGCCGGAGGCGGCGCGCGGCGGGCCGATTGCGGCGGTGCGTGATGGCGACACGATCGTGATCGATCCGGGCAAGCGGACGTTGAATGTCGAGCTGTCGGATGCCGAGATCGCCCAGCGCATGGCCGACTGGCGGGCGCCGGATTCAGCGGGACGGATGCGGCCGGGCTCAGTGCACGACAAGTACGTCCGGCTGGTATCGTCGGCGCATTACGGCTGCGTGGTCTGAGGGAGGGCGAGATGGACACGATTACGACAACGACACTCAGCGCCGCCGACCATGCGCGGGTGATGGCAGAGTACAGTCGCGCCGGCGAAGCGCGGGCCCGTGCACTGGGCAATCGCGGGCCGATCCGCTTCGGCGCCGACGGCAAGCTCGACCCTGCGATTCTCGACGCCTATTGGACGAACGGTTTCTACGTGTTCGAGGGCACGGTCGGGCCGGAGGAGCTGGCGGAGCTGCGCGCCGATGTCGAAGACGTGCTGGCGCGCGCACCGGCCGAGCCCGGCTCGACGCTGGACCGCAATGGCCGGCCGGCGCTGGGCGAGGGAATCGTCAAGCCGCCTTATCGCTTGGCCAAGCCGTTGAGCGATTCTCTCGGCGGGACGACCAAGAACAACGGACGGCATCCCGTCGCCATGGAGCAGCCGACGCTGGGCGAAGACGGCCCTGCCTGGACCGTGGAACTGCTCGACGGCAACCTGCACCTGATGGATGCCTGCCTGCGGCTCTACGGCCATCCCGGCCTGCTGGCCGTGGCGGCTGCGATCAATGGCGACGACTTCGTGCCCTATAACGAGGTGACCTTCGTCAAGGAAGCGGGCCTCGGCCCGTCGGTGGCCTGGCATCAGGACGGCACGACCCATTGGGACGCCGCCGATTGGGATCCGGGCGCGCACGGCTTCAACTTCATGACCCAGCTCTATCCCAGCACGGCCGGCAACTGCGTCTGGGTGCTGCCGGGAAGCCACAAGCTCGGCAAGGCCGACATCAAGAAGCTGGCGGCCGAGAGCGGCTCCGACCGGCTGGACGGCGCCGTGCCCATGCTGAGCGGTGCGGGCGACACGATCGTCACCAACCGCCAGCTCCTGCATGGATCGTTCGCCAACTCCTCGCCCGACCGGCGCATCACGCTCAATGCGGGATTTTTCCCGCGGCGTCGTGTGCTGGGCGTGACGACGCGCCGGCTCACCGGCGTGGTCGAGACCTATACCGAGGAGCGCATTGCCGAACGCTCCCGCATCATCCAGCTCGCCATCGACGCCCGGCACAAGCGCTTCCCGCACGAGCGCGCCTACGTCTACCGCCCGCTGGCGGGCCAGGAAGGCCAGAATCGCTGGACCGAGGCGGCCCGCGAGACGCTGCTGAAGAACTACAATCAGCGCGATATGTTCATCTAGGCAGGGCGGGGCCTAAAGACGGCCCTTGTCCGCCCTGCCCTCTGTCCTATATCCACCGCCGACAATTCACCTACGTCGGATGGCAGGGCATGAACGGAGACACCGGGACCGCGCAGTCGCATCAGTTCCAGGCCGAAGTGGCCGAACTGCTGAACCTGATGGTGCATTCGGTCTACTCGGAGACCGATGTTTTCCTGCGGGAGCTGATCTCCAACGCGTCCGACGCCTGCGACAAGGTTCGCTACGAGGCAATCGCCCAGCCTGAGTTGTTGGCCGGCGACGAGCGGCTCGCCATCCGGCTCAAGCCGGATGCCGCCGCCAAAACCCTCACCATCGCCGACAACGGCATCGGCATGGACCGGCAGGAGCTGATCGACAATCTCGGCACCGTGGCGCGGTCCGGCACCAAGGCCTTCCTGAAAGGCCTGAAGGACGCCAAGGACGGGCTGGGTCTGATCGGCCAGTTCGGCGTCGGCTTCTATGCTGCCTTCATGGTCGCCGACCGCATCGAGGTGACCAGCCGCCGCGCAGGTTCCTCGGAAGCCTGGGTCTGGTCCTCCACCGGCGGCGCAGGCTTCGACATGGCGCCTGCCAACGCGGAGCAGGCCGCTCGTGTGTCGCGCGGCACCGAGATCGTGCTGCACCTGAAGGAAGACGCGGCACGCTACCTGCAGACCTACGAGCTGGAGCGGGTCGTCCGCACCTACTCCGACCACATCCTCTTCCCCATCGAGCTGATCGACGAAAAGGGGGAAACGCGGCAGGTCAATGCTGCCAGCGCCCTGTGGCAACGCTCGAAGTCCGAGGTGAAGCCCGAGGACTACACGCAGGCCTACCGCTCGATCGCGATGGCATTCGACGAACCGGCCCTTACGCTGCACTACAAGGTCGAGGGCCGGCAGTCCTATGCGGTGCTGCTGTTCGTGCCGACGACCCCACCCTTCGACATGGGTGATCCCGCGCGCAAGGGCCGCGTGAAGCTCTATGTCCGCCGCGTCTACATCACCGACGATGCGGAGCTGCTGCCCGCCTACCTGCGCTTCGTACGTGGCGTGGTGGACAGCGAAGACCTACCGCTCAACCTCTCGCGCGAGATGCTGCAGAACAATCCGCAGGTGAAGCAGATCCGCAGCGGTTTGGTCGGACGCGTCCTGGGCGAACTCGAGAGTGCGGCGACCAAGGAAGCGGAGACCTACGAGAAGGTCTGGCAGGCCTTCGGGCCCGTCCTCAAGGAAGGCCTCTACGAGGACCAGGAGCGCCGCAACCAGCTTCTCGCCCTGACGCGGTTTGCCACGACCACAGGCGGCGAGAAGCTGCGCTCCCTAAAGGACTATGTCGCGGACCTGAAGCCCAACCAGACGGAAATCTACTATCTGGTCGGCGAGAGCATGGACCGTCTGAAGTCGAACCCGAAGCTGGAGGCCGCCCGCGCCCGCGGCGTCGAGGTTCTGTTGCTGACCGATCCGATCGACGCTTTCTGGACCACCCTGCCTCAGGATTTCGACGGCAAGCCATTGAAGTCGCTGAGCCAGGGCGATGTCGACTTCGGCCTCGTGCCGCTCGCAGACAAGGCGGATGAAAAGGCCGACGAGAAGGTGGATACCGCCGGCGACGAAGCCATCCTGAGCGCGGTGAAAGAGGCGCTGGGCGACAAAGTCGCCGACGTGCGGCCCTCGCAGCGCCTGACCGAAAGCGCGTCCTGCCTCGTGGCCGGCGAGCAGGGTCGCGATCGCGAGCTGGAGCGCCTGCTGGCACGCCAGAACCGCGGCAGCAGCACCAAGCCAATTCTCGAGCTCAACATGAAGCATGCGCTCGTGCGCTTGCTGGGCACGGCCAAGACTGCTGGACAGGAACAGGATGTCGGCGACCTGGCGAGCCTGCTGCTCGACCAGGCGCATATCCTCGACGGCGAGATCCCGTCGGATCCGGCCGCCTTCACCAGACGGCTGAACGCCTTCGTGGTGCGCAGCCTCGAGACGAAGGGTTAGCCGTCAGGCCGTACGGC
>CALROF020000160.1:0-15056 GCA_943369775.1 Reyranella massiliensis 521 | reverse complement strand
AGCGGGAAGACCAGCGCCAGCATGCCGTAGTCAAAGGCCATGCGCGAAATGACGAGGCCGGCGAGCGGATAGAGCAGGCAGAGGAAAACGACGTCGGTACGCACGGCGCCGAAGTCGCGCCAGCCGGCCGACAGGGCTTCCCTGATGTCCGTGGAGGTGATGCGGTGGACCGTGGGCGGCCCGGCTGCGCGATCCTCCCAGGTGCCTTCCATCGTCTGTGCGGCCGAGCCGAAGGCTTGGCCGGTTTGCTTGAGATGCTCCCAACCCCATTCCAAGGGGTTACGGATGTGGTTCTGCGTCGCCATGACTGCCTCCTTGCGAACGAAAGTCCGAAGGTCGCGGGCCGGTCACGATCACACGGTGATCACGACGGTACGCGATCTACCACGAGGGAGGAGTCTACGCCTGTTGGAAGGCCGAGTCGCCCCCTTCGCGTGCACTGCGAAGGGGGCATCTCGCTACTGCGAGAACTTGAGGTACTGAGCCACGAAATCGCAGCCGACGCTCTTGGCGTAGGCGTCGATCAGCTTCTTGGTGATCGGGCCCGGGATTTTGCCGTCGGCCACCGGGGCGCCGTTGAAGCTTCGGACCGGCAGGATGCAGAGGCTGGTCGAGGTCAGGAACATTTCCTCGGCATTGGCAGCATCGAACATGTCGATGTCGCCCGCCGTGCAAGAGATGCCGAGCTGCTTGGCCATATCGATGGTCATCTGCCGGCTGACGCCCGGCAGCACATAGCGTTCGGACGGCGTGAAGAGTTCGCCTTCGCGCACGATGAAGATGTTGCTGCCCAGGCCCTCGGCCAGGTTGCCGTTTTCGTCGAGCAGGACTGGCCAAGCGTCCGGATTCAATGCCTTGATCGGCTTCTCGGCCATGATCATGTTGAGATAGTTGTGCGTCTTGGCGCGCGGCGAGAGCATCGACGGCGCGGTGCGGCGCACGGTCGTGGTCATGACATCTGCGCCTGTCCGGTAGAGCTTGCCGCGGGTCTTGAGCGGCAGCGGCAGCACTTCGATCACGACGTTGGGGCCGGTGTGGTCCCAGCCCTCGTCGCCCACGGCATCGACGCCGCGGCTCACCCGCTGGCCGATCCACCAGTCACCGGCGGCTTCGCGCAGATGCTCGTTACGCGCCACGACCTCCTCGCTGTGTGCCACCATCTCCTTGGGGCCGATGCCGGGATCGATCTGCAGGTAGCGGAGCGAGCGGTAGAAGCGGTCGATATGCTCCTTCAGACGGAAGGGCGCGCCCTCGAAGGTGCGCGTCATATCGAAAGCGCCGTCGCCGTATTTCCAGCTCCGGTCGCGGAAGGGGATCATGACCTGGTTCTCGGGCATGAACTGGCCGTTGAACCAGGCGATACGTTGATTGCTGAGCTGCTGTGCCACGATTTCCTCCGTACTTACTTGAGATCAAGACGTTTGGGGCGAAGTTCGAGGGCCGCATTGGCTTTCCCTTTGCTGCGGCGGCTGCCGGCGGCGGACGGCAGGGCGGGGACGATGTTGCCGGCTTCATCGGCGAGGCCGGCGACATAGGAAAGCGTACCGTGAACATCGTTCTCGATTTCCCGGCGGGCTGCAACCGAGTCACGTGACTGTAGCGCTCGGATGATCCGGAGCCGTCGCGCTGGGCCGCCGGCCGAGGCGATGTAGTCGGGAAAGAGCAGGTTCATGTAGGGGCCGGTTTGCAGCCACAGACCTTCGATCACGCGCAGCAGCGTCGGCTGGCCCGAGATCGTGTAGAGGGCAAAGTGAAACTCGCTGATCTTCTCGCGATCCGCCACGCTGTCGCCGCGTTTGCGAACGGCGACGATCTCGCGCGCGATGCGGCGCAGGTTGGCGATCTGCGCTCTGGTCGCCACTTTGGCTGCATTCCCGACGGCGAGCCCTTCGACGGCGACGCGGATGTCGCGCAGCTCCAGCACCTTTGCCTTGGTCATCAGCGGGATGCGCACTGATCGGTTGGGCTGCATCTCGAAAGCGCCTTCCGCAACCAGACGGCGCACGGCTTCGCGTACCGGCGTCAGGCTGACCCCGAGGGCCTTTGCGACAAAGCGGAAGGTGAGTTTTTGCCCCGGCGCGAAACGGCCCGACGTCAGCGCTGCACGCAACGAGTCGTAGACTTGCTTGCGCAGCGATGTGTCGGTCAGCTCATCAGCGGCGGCGACAGTTCGCATCGTGATTTCGACAATAGCCGATGCCTTGGAAATTTGTGATCACAAAAATGCATTGCTGGCGCGTGAGGTGGTCGTTAGGCTCGACGGCGTTCGTGACCACGGGCAAGACCTGTGCGGCACTATTCTTGCTGGGTGAGGGGCATGCGCAGTTACACCGAGTCGATCGCGCTCTATGAAAAGTCCCGCTAGCACATGGCCGGCGGCGTCAGCAGCAATGTGCGCTACGCCAGCGTGCCGGTGCCGCTCTTCTTCGCTCGCGGCGAAGGGGCTCGCCTCTACGACATCGACGGCAACGTCCACATTGATTACGTGCTGGGCAATGGTCCGGCCATCCTGGGGCATGCACCGAAGAAAGTGATCGATGCCGTGGCGGCGTCTCTCGCCGAAGGTCAGGTCTTCGCGGCGCAGCATCCACGTGAAGCCGAGCTGGCGGATCGCCTTTGTCGTCTCTTGCCGGGAGCCGAAGTCGTGCGCTTCGCGACATCGGGCACCGAGGCCGTGTTGATGGCGATGCGGCTGGCGCGCGCCTTCACCAACCGGAACAAGATTCTGAAGTTCGAAGGCCATTATCACGGCTGGAGCGATCAGGCATTCATCAGCACCAAGCCGTCGCTGAACGAGGCGGGACCGGCGGATGCGCCCGTGCCGGTGGCAGGATCGCCCGGCATGCCGCCCAGTGTGCTGGATGATGTCGTGGTCTGCGGCTGGAACGATCTCGACCTTCTGGAGCAGGCGCTGGAGCGTCATCGCGGCGAGATTGCCGGCGTGATCATGGAACCGGTGATGGTGAATGGCGGCGCGATCCCGCCGGCTCCCGGTTACCTGGAAGGGGTACACGACCTCTGCCGCAAGCATGGGGCGCTGTTCATTTGCGATGAGGTCATTACCGGGTTTCGCGTGGCTCTCGGCGGCGCGCAGGCGAAGTACGGCGTCACCGCCGATCTCGTCATCTACGCCAAGGCCGTGGCGGCCGGCTTTCCGCTCGCCCTAGTCGCCGGCCGGCGTGACGTCATGGATACGCTGCTCGACAAGGGCGTGATGCACGGCGGCACCTACAACGGCAACGTCCAGAGCATGGCCGCGGCGCTGGCGGCGCTCGATATCCTCGAGGCGGACAATGGCGCGATCTATCGGGAGATGGAAACACGCGGCCAACAGCTCATGGAGGGTCTCGCTGCCTTAGGGAAGAAGCACGGGCTGGCGATGCTCGTGCAGGGCATGCCAGCCATCTTCCAAACCTTCTTCACATCGGCTGGTGCGCCGCGGAACTATCGCGACTCGATGGCTACCGACCGCGACGCGATGCTCTCCTTCCACGCTGCCTTGCAGGAGGAGGGCGTGCGCGTTCAGCAGGGAGGCCGGTGGTTCCTGTCGACCGCACACGACAAGCCGGTGATCGACGAGACGCTGGCGGCTGCCGATCGCGCCATGGCGAAGATGGTGCGCCACTAGATGTCGGAGATCCGCCTCGAGGGAGTGACCAAACGCTACGGGACCTTTGCGGCGGCCGACAATGTCGATCTCGCCGTGACCCAGGGCGAGTTGGTCACCATTTTGGGCCCGAGCGGATCGGGCAAGACGACGCTGCTTTCCTTGATTGCCGGTCTCAACAAGCCGACGTCTGGCCGTATCTTCATCGGTGGTCGCGACGTCACTGACGCACCGGCGCAGGAACGCAATATCGGGCTGGTGTTCCAGTCCTATGCATTGTTCCCGCACATGACGGTGCTGGAGAACGTGCTGTTTCCCTTGGGTGTGCGCAAGATCGGTCGCGCCGAGGCGGATCGGCTGGCGCGCGATGCGTTGAAGCTGGTGCGGCTGGACGGACTGGAGAACCGCCGGCCGTCGCAGCTTTCGGGAGGCCAGCAGCAGCGCGTGGCGTTGGCGCGCGCCGTTGTCTTCAAGCCGGATATCCTGCTGCTCGACGAGCCGCTGGGCGCCCTCGACCGCAAGCTGCGCGAGGAACTGCAGGTCGAGTTGAAACAACTCCAGCGCAGCCTCGGCGTGACGACCTTGCTGGTGACTCACGATCAGGAAGAAGCGCTGTCTCTGTCCGATCGCATCATGGTGCTCGACAAGGGCCGCACGCAGCAGGTCGCCGCGCCGACGGAAGCCTATCTGAAACCGGCGAACCGCTTCGTTGCGGAGTTCCTGGGCATCGCCAATTTCGTCGGTCTTCCGAATGGTGGGCAGGCATTGGTTCGGCCCGAGCGAATCAAGATTTCAAGCGATGGCGCCGGCAGGCCGGCTAGGGTCGTCGAGGCGATCTATCTCGATCAGATGGTCCGCTATCACCTGTCGCTCGACGGTGAAGGGGCCAAGCCTATGGTCGCGGCAGCGCCGTTTGTCGGCCCGGCCTATGCGACGGGAGACCGCGTGATGGTGTCATGGAACGCCGCCGACCTGTGGCCGGTGGCGAAGTGAGTCATTGTAGGAGGGAATCCAGATGAAGCGTCGTACGTTCGTGGGCGCGGCTGCGGCCGGCCTGCCCGCATTCAGCATCCTCGGTGCCGGTAGCGCTCGCGCCCAGGTGAAGGAAATCCGCATGATCGAGGCCGGCGGCAAGTCCGGCGAATCGGTCGAAGTGGGTTACATCGAGCCCTTCACCAAGAAGACCGGCATCAAGGTTATCCGCGAAAGCCCCAATCCGCTGGGCAAGCTGCGCGCCCTGGTGGAGAGCGGCCAGACCAGCACGGTGCTGATGGAGCTTGGTTCGGGCGGCATGCTGCAGGCCCGCAATCTCAAGCTGATCGAACCGATCGACTGGGCTGCGGTGGCACCGCAACCGATGTTCCCCGAGGCCAAGCACGAGTACGGCTTCGGTTATCAGTACTTCTCGACCATCATGGCCTGGCGCGCTGGCGCCAAGGCGCCCAAGACTTGGGCCGACTTCTTCAACACCAAGGATTTCCCGGGCAAGCGCTGTCTGCCGGATTATCCCAACTACGCGATCTCCTTCGCGCTGCTCGCCACCGGGATCACGCCGGACAAACTCTTCCCGCTCGATGTCGATACCGCGTTCAAGAAGCTGAACGAGATCAAGAAGGACATCGCCGTATGGTGGAAGTCCGGCGCGCAGGCGCCGCAGCTCATGAAGGACAACGAGGTGCAGTACGCGATCTGCTGGTCGGGCCGCGTCGTCGGCGATCCGGCCTTCGGCGTCAACTTCGCCGGCGGCATGGCCGATCTTTCCTACTTCACGATCGTCAAGAACTCGAAGGCCGAGGATCGCGCGGCGGCCTACAAGCTGATGCACGAGATGTCGATTGCGGCCAATCAGGCGAAGGCTGCGACCGTGGTTTCCTATACCGGACCGAGTCCGGAACTCGACGCACTGCTGCCCAAGGACAAGCTCGCCGAGTATCCCACCAGCAAGCAGAACAAGGACGTGCAGTGGGTCGAGAACGCCGAATGGTGGGCCGCCAACGGCGAGGCCGTGAACAAGAAGTGGGAAGCCTTCAAGCTCAGCCTCTGAGCGGAGACTTCGATGCGCGGACAGGGATTTGGCTTCGTCGCACCGTTGCTGGTGCTGATGTTCGTCGCCTTCAACGCGCCCATTGCCTACATGCTGGGCCTCGCCTTCTGGGAGAAGGGGCGGGGCTTCACGCTCCAGCACTATGAAGGGTTGCTCGAAGCGCCGGTCTACCTGCGTGTGTTGGGCAACACCATGCGCGTCGCCCTGGTGGCGACGCTGGCCAATGTCGTCATCGGCTATCCGCTGGCGCTCTGGATGCGGGGACTCAGCAACCGCGGACGCATGATCGCCCTGTCGCTCGTCGTGCTGCCGTTCTGGGTCAGCATCCTCGTGCGGACTTACGCGTGGATCGTCGTGCTGGGCAATGGCGGGCTGGTGAATCGCACCCTGCAATGGAGCGGGCTCACCGATGCACCGGTTTCCTTCCTCTATAACGAGCTCGGCGTCACCATCGGCATGGCCAATGTGCTGCTGCCGTTCCTGGTGCTGCCGCTGTTTGCCGCCATGATCCGTATCGACGACCGGTTGTTGCAAGCGGCTGCTTCGCTCGGGGCGCCGCCGCGCACCATCTTCTGGAAGGTCTTCTTTCCGCTCACCTTGCCGGCACTGGCGGCGGGCACGCTGCTGGTCTTCATTCTTTGCCTCGGCTTCTACGTGACGCCAGCCATTCTGGGAGGTGGCCGCGTGCCGATGATCTCCAACCTGCTCGACACGTTGATCAACCAGATCCCGCGCTGGGAGCAGGCCGCGGCAATCTCGACGATCCTGCTGATCGTCACCCTGCTGATCTTTGCCGCCTATCGCCGTCTCGACAGAAAGGCGGCGGCATGATCGGTGACACTCCCTGGACACGGCGGCTGCTGACGGCCGCCGGTTTCTTCGGTCTGGCGTTCCTGACCGTACCGCTGCTCATCGTCATCCCGATGTCGTTCTCCTCGGCCAGGGCGTTGACCTTTCCGCCGCCGGGCTTGTCGCTGCGCTGGTACGAGGCCTTCTTCGGCGACTCGCGCTGGATGGAGGCGATGGCCACGTCCGCGTCGGTCGCGGCGATTTCTTCGGTGGCGGCGCTCGTCCTGGGGGGACTGGCTGTCTACGGCCTGCGTCGGGGTAACTTCATCGGTCGAGGTCCGGCCGAGGGCAACTTCATGGCGCCGCTGATCGTGCCCACGATCATCACAGCCATCGCGCTCTATCTCGGGCTCGCCAAGGCGGGCCTTTTGGGCTCGTTCGTAGGCCTGCTCGTGGCGCACACGATCCTGAACGTGCCGCTGGTCATCATGGTGCTAGGCGTGGCGATCCGCGAATTCGACCATCGTATCGAGCAGGTGGCCTGGAGCCTGGGGGCGTCCTGGCCCTACACCATGCGCAAAGTCGTGCTGCCCAATCTGGCGCCCAGCGTCTTCGCGGCGTGGATTTTCGCCTTCATCGGCAGCTTCGACGAAGTGATCGTGACTTCGTTCATCGCCGGCAAGTACGAGACCGTGCCGAAGAAGATGTTCAACGAGCTGATCCTCGAGGTGAATCCGACCATCACCGCTGTTGCAACGCTGCTGATCGCCTTTACGGTCTTGGCGCTGGCTGCCGTTGCGTTCATCCTTGGCCGGGCCGGCAAGCTGAAGCAGACGCTGGTGTAGGAACAGAGACATGAATTTTCCCAAGAGCGTGCGCCTGGTCGAAGTCGGACCGCGCGATGGGCTGCAGAACGAGGCAAAGCCCGTTCCGGTCGAAGCCAAGGTGAAGCTGATCGACGCGCTGTCGGCGGCCGGTCATTCCACCGTAGAAGCCGGCAGCTTCGTCTCGCCCAAGTGGGTGCCGCAGATGGCCAACACCGACGAGGTGATGGCCAGGATCCAACGCAAGTCCGGCGTTTCCTATCCGGTGCTGGTGCCCAACAAGCAGGGCATGAATGGCGCGGTAGAGGCGAAGTGCGAGGAGATCGCGATCTTCACTGCAGCCTCGGAAGCCTTCTGCCGCAAGAACACCAACTGCTCGATCGACGAGAGCTTCGAGCGCTTCGCGTCGGTGATGGAAGCCGCACAGAAGCACGGCATGAAAGTGCGCGGCTATGTGTCGACCGTGATTGCCTGTCCGTATGACGGCAAAGTGGCACCCGAGAAAGTTGCAGAAGTGTCGGCCAGGCTGTTCCGCATGGGCTGCTACGAGGTCTCACTGGGAGACACGATCGGCGTCGGCACGCCAGGCGAATGCGTCGAGATGATCGATGCGGTGGCGGCGAAAGTGCCGCGCGAAAAACTGGCGGCTCATTTCCACGACACCTACGGCCAGTCGCTGGCCAACATCCTCGCCGTCATGGAACGCGGCATTGCCGTGTTCGACACGGCGGTCGCAGGGTTGGGTGGTTGTCCCTATGCCAAGGGCGCCTCGGGCAATGTCGGCACCGAGGACGTGATCTACTTGATGAACGGCCTCGGCATCCGACATGGCGTCGATCTCGATGCCATTGCAAAGGCCGGCCGCGATATCTGTGTGGCTTTGGGGCGCGAGCCTGCGTCCAAAGTGGCGCAGGCTTTGAAGGCAAAGGCCGCCTGAGCGGCCTGTTGCGGCGGCTTACTTCGTCGCCTTGTCGAAGGCGAGGCCGAAGCCGAGCAGCGGGACGTCGATGGCGATCGGGCGCTTGTTCTGGTCGAACACGGTGACCTTCAGGGTCGTGCCGGTACGCATCGCCGCCATCAGCGGCTCCTTCAGCGGAACATTGAGCAGGCAGCCGGACGCCGTGCAGGTCTGCACCGGAAACTTTTCTTCCGCCTTGTTGTCAACCTTGAGTTGAACTGGCTCAGCGAGGTTGATGCCAAGCGGAAGCTGCATGCCCAGCATCGGCGCCTTGTCGGAGCCCATACGTGCGGCGAGCGAGAGAACGAGCTGCTTGTTCTCCTGCGCGAAGAGCTGCTGCACGGCGCGGCAATCCAGGGCTTTTCCATCGCCTGTGCACTCGACCCGCCATGCCGGCGGCGCGGCCTGCTGGTCTTGGGCGGCGGCAGGCGCAGACAAGCCGGCAACGGCGGCGAGGAGGGCGAGGGCGCGCTTGGAAGCGCGGAAGCGGCCGGGAACTGACATGTCGAACGAAGCCTCGCTGTGTCTGATTGTTGGCGGGTGAATAACTCCTGCACTTCGATCGCTCTGGCAAGCCCCCCTTGCGCACGAACGTTCAAGACGGTGGTGGGCCATCGGCGCATATCAATCCGATGGAAGCCTTGTCCGGATTCCTGATCGCGGCTGTCGCGCTGGCCGGAAGCCCAGGGCCGGCGACGCTGAGCCTCGCGGCCGCCGGTGCGGCTTTCGGCGCCCGTCGCGGCGTTGCCTATCTCGTCGGCCTCACTGTCGGCATGGTGGTCGTGATGGGCATCGTGGCGAGCGGCGTCGTCGGCCTGCTGCTGGCCGTGCCCGGTGCCGGGCCTGCCGTTACGGGATTGGCGGCGCTCTACTTCGTCTGGCTCGCCTGGCGCATCGCCACGGCGCCGCCCTTGTCGGAGGAGGGGCCGGCACGTCCGCCGCCGACGTTCGCGGCCGGGCTCCTGCTCTCCCTGGTCAATCCCAAGGGCTATGCGGCGATGGCGGCGCTCTATTCCGGCTTTGTCCTGATGCCGGGACGGATCGCCCTCGATGTCGCCGTGAAGATGGCCGGGCTGACCCTCGTCATCGCGGCCGTCAATATCGGGTGGCTCCTCGTCGGCGCGGCCCTGACGCGCCTGTTCCGCGATCCCCGCAGCAACCGGATAGTCAATGTGGTTTTTGCCGTGCTGTTGCTGAGCTCGGTGCTTGTTCTGCCATTTGCCGCGTAGCGAGATAATTGCGCTCTGGTAGCGAATATCTGACGAAATTCGTCGGGATTATTGAATTGAATCAATGCTCAGTCGATAAGAGTGACGAACGCTATGTTCCTAAATGGTGCGATGAACAGTCCAGTGTCGCCCTTGTCTGCGTTTTCACCTCTGGTGAACGATCAGTCCGAGCCCCGCTTCATCGTGATGCTGGTTTATCCAGGCGTCATGGCCATGGACGTCTACGGCCCGCTCGAAGCCTTTGCCACAGCCAATACCTCATCCGGTCGCACGCTCTACCGAATGGCGATTGCAAGCATCGACGGCGCGCCTGTCCCCACGTCGCTCGGTGTGCCGATTGCGCCGAGCATGTCTGTACAGGACATCCAGGAACCAATCGATACGCTCCTGGTATCTGGCGGCCGCGGTCAGGCGGAGGCGAGGAATGACCAGACGCTGATGGGCTGGCTGCGCGCTGGCAGCCGGGAGGCCCGTCGCACCGGCTCGATCTGCACCGGCGCATTCCTGTTGGCGGCCGCCGGATTGCTCGACGGCCGGCGCGCGACCACACATTGGGCGATGGTGGCCGAACTCGGTCAGAGCTACCCGAAGGTGACTGTTGACATCGATCCGATCTTCGTGCGCGACGGCAATGTCTACACCTCGGCGGGTGTCACTGCCGGTATCGACCTGGCGCTGGGCCTGATCGAGGAGGATCATGGCCGCACCCTCGCGTTGCGCGTGGCGCGCGCCCTGGTGCTCTATCTCAAGCGGCAGGGCGGGCAATCGCAGTTCAGCAACCACCTGCAGGCACAGTTTGCCGCCAGCCCGCCAGTCCGCTCGGCGCAGGAATGGGCGCTGAACAATCTTTCCAAGGATCTCGGCGTCGAGGCGCTCGCCAGGCACGCGCGCATGAGCGAGCGCACCTTCCGCCGCAGCTTCGTCGAAGAAACCGGGGAGACGCCGCGGGAGTTCGTCGAGCGCATCCGGCTCGAAGCGGCGCGTGATCTGCTCGAAGAAATTCAGCTCAGCGTGCAGGCCGTCGCCACGCGCTGCGGCTTCGCCACCGTCGACAATCTGCGGCGGGCGTTCGTCCGGCGCCTCGGCATCACGCCACAGCAATACCGGCTGCGTTTCGCCAGTCAGGCTGCGGAGTAACCCCTTTGTCGCCCGCGATGGAGGGTTTGGCCGAAAGTGCAGTCACATTGGCCAAAACTGGCGGTCATCCCTAGTAGCCTCTGCAATTTGATAGAGCGATGTTCTGCCTGGGTGTTCGGGTGAGTCCGAGCTGTGGGAACCAGGTGCTGTGGTGGGTACTACCGTAATGGCGTCGCGTAAGGCTGCGTGCTCGACTGCACCTGACCAGGTGCGGAGCATGAGCTTGGGCATGGCGGTCGACGAGATCGCCGAGCACCCAGCCTTGCACGGCCACATCCGCCGGCAAGCGCAGCTCCTCCTGCAGGCCTACGAAGGCAATCCGCGACTTTCCTCCGTCTTCGCCACTCAGCAGCGCTGGCTCATGGGGCACATCGCACTGGCCTTGCATTTCCGGGCCGCCGCGGCAGGACAGAGCGGTGGACTGACCGCCGCAAGGTTCTTCGATGACGTCGCGAAGCACGAGGTGGCGAGTCGCAATACGGCGGACGCTTTCATCAAGGAAATGCTGAAGTACGGCTACGCGCAGCCCGTAGTAGGAGGGACCGACAAGCGCGTCCGTCCGCTCGAGCCGACGCAGGCCAGCATCGATGCCGTCCATGGCTGGGTCGTCATCCACCTGGCGACGCTCGACAAGCTCGATGGTGGAAGTCGGGTCGGGACCTATCTCAGCGCTCCGGATGCCATTGCCGACCTTCAGCCGCTGGTCGCCGAAGGCCTCCTGTGCTCCCGTCGTATCCGCGAACCGGAACGGACCTTCTCGCTGTTCACCTGGCTCGACAATGGCGGCGTGGTCATGGAGTGGCTGATTTCCAGTATCGACGAGCGCGACGCCGGAGCCGCTCGCGTGCCAACAGGTGTCGTGTCGATTGCGGCGCTGGCCGACTGGCTCAAGCTCTCCCGCACCCATTTGGCGCGCAAGCTGCGCGAGGCCGAGGAGATGGGCAGCATCGGCTGGGAAGGCAAGCGTGGACGCTCGGTGATGTGGGTGTCCGACAGCTTCCGCCGCGAGTATGCGCGGGCGCAGGCGGTCAAGCTCGCCATCATCGACGACGCCTTCAATGTCCGCTTTCGCCCGAGTGTCGTTCACATGGCCGCGGCGACCGTGGATTCACCCAGAAATAGTCAGCTTACGGGAGGTCCTTCGAATTGATTGCGGAGTGAGCCGCCAATAGGTTCCTCGCATCAAGCGGCGGCGCGAAGCGCGCTGCGGACAAAGTACCTGAAGCAGCGACATCGGTAGCGATGGGGCGCGCGTCCCGTCGATGGCGAAGCTTTGCCCGGCACAAGGGCAGCGTAGAGACGAGGCAGTGATGGTGGGAATGGCGAAGACGACGCGAGTGGCACGGCCGAGACGCCTGCTGCGTACGGCGCTGCTGCTCTCGACGGCGCTGACGGCAACCGCATTCGCGGCAGCGCCTGCCATGGCGCAGATAGCGACCTGGAAAACCAACGCCAACACGAGCTGGTTCATCGATACCAGCAATTGGACCCCGGCCGAAGTTCCGACCAACACCGGGTCCTTCGGCCAGTCGAGCATCAGCAGCATCATTGCCGACAGCAACGTCGGGATCGGCACGATCCAGTTCAATTCCGACGCCCGCGCGTACAACTTCAACATCTACGGCGGTAGCACCTTCGCACTCACCGGCGGCGGTATCGTCAACAACGGCAGCGCGGCGCAGAACTTTCAGATCCAGAACGCCACCCTGCGATTTCATAATTCCGCAAGCGCCGGCAACAACCTCATCACCTACGCGCTCAACAGCAGCCTGGGCGTCATCGAGTTTACCGGCAACAGCACCGCCGGTTCTGCTAACTTCACCACGACCTATTCCGGCCAGCTCGTCTTCAAGGACAGCGCTTCGGGCGGGACGGCATCCTACCCCGCCGACAGCTCCACCGTCCTGGACATCACCGGCCTGACCACCGGCGGCACGACCATCGGGTCGATTGCCGGCGGTGGCTCGGTCCTGCTGGGCGACAAGGCGCTCACGGTCGGCGGCAACAACACCACGAAGACCTACAGCGGCGTCATCTCGGGCGTCGGCGGTTCGCTTGTGAAGGTCGGCACTGGGACGTTGACCCTGACCGGCGCCAACACCTACACCGGCGGCACCACGGTCAATGCCGGCACCTTGCAGATCGGCAGCGGCGGCAGTCTGCTTGCGACCGGCGCGCTGTTGATGAACGGCGGCACGTTCGACCTTAACGGCAACAACGTCAGCGTGACGAACCTGTCGGGAACCGGGGGGACCATTGCGCTCGGCGCCGGCACGCTCTCGGTCAATCAACTCTCGTCGGGAACCTATGCCGGCGCCATAACCGGGACCGGCAGCCTGTCCGTCACCGGTAGTGCTGGACTGACGCTCTCCGGTACCAACACCTATAGCGGCGGCACCACCGTTTCGGGCGGCGGGGCGTTGACGATCCAGAGCGACGCCGCGCTGGGTAACGTCAACGGCGTTCTGACGCTGAACAACGGCACGCTCGCCTTTGGCTCGTCCTTCAACCTCGCCTCGACACGCGCAGTCACGATTGGCAGCAGCGGCGGCACCATCGATGTCGGCGGCAACAACGCGACGATCTTGGGAGCCATCGGCGGGTCCGGGGGGCTCACCAAGCGGGGCACCGGCACGCTCACCCTGTCGGGGACCAACGACTTCGCCGGCCTGACAATCGTCGGCAACAATACAGTCAGCTATGTCGCCGTCAGCGCCGACAATCAGCTCGGGACGGCCGGCGCTGGTGTGACGGCCAACACGTTGGGCTTCCTCAAGGCGACATCGAGCTTCAGCAGCAGTCGCTCGTTCACGCTCACGCAAGGCTATGCAGGATTCAGCGTCGACGCTGGCGCCACATTGACGTGGGACGGGGTCATTTCCGGCACCCCCCCATCCGGTGGCCTTTCGGTGCGGGGGCCTGGCACGCTGGTCCTGACGGGAACGAACACCTATGTCGGCGGCACGGCGATCGGCACCGGCACCACGGTGCAGATTTCGAGCGATGCCAATCTCGGCAACGGGTCCAACGCAATCTCCTTCTATAGCGGCACTCTGGCGGTAACGTCGGACATGTCGACCGGCCGTTCCATCGCGCTTGAGTCGGGCTTCAACGGCACGATCTCGGTATCCAGCGGCAAGACGCTGACCTACAGCGGGGGCATCAGTGGCGACGCGTCTTCCCGCTTTATCAAGGCGGGCGACGGAACCCTGGTGCTGACAGGTGCGAACTCCTACACCGGCGGCACCACCGTCAGCGGTGGCACCCTGGTCGGCACGACCAACACCCTGAAAGGCGATATCGTCAACAACGGCATCGTCCAGTTCAACCAGAACCTCACCTCGACCTACTCCGGGAACATGAGCGGCACCGGCGCGCTGGTCGTTACCGGCGCTGTCGGCGGCCAGACGCTCGTGCTGACCGGTACCAATACCTATAGCGGCGGTACGACAGTGTCGGGGTCGCCGTCCGTGACGGTCTCGAGCGACGCGGCGCTGGGGAGCGCCACTGGCGGCATCACCTTGAGCAACCAAGGTACGCTGAGGTTTGGCGCGAGCTTCAATCTCGCGTCGACGCGCGCGATCTCGATGGGCACCAACGGTGGCCGGATCGACACCAACGGCTTCGATACGACCATTAGCCAGAGCATCACCGGAGCGGGCTATCTTGCCAAGTACGGAGCCGGCACGCTTACCTTCACGGCCGCCAACACCTTCTCGAGCCTTGGTATCCACGGTGGCGTTGTGGTGGTCAGCGCCAACAATCAGCTCGGCGCCGGCACCAGTGCCGTATCGATCAACAACGGCGCCACGCTCAGGACAGGGGCGACCTTCACCACCGGCCGATTCCTGGGACTCAGCTCGGGCGGCGGTGCAGTGGACGTGACAGACGCCGCGACCCTCACCTGGGCCGCGGAAATTTACGGTGGTGGCAGCCTCAACAAGACCGGCACCGGCACGCTCAACCTCGTCGCGTCCAATACATTCGCCGGCACCACCGTTATCTCCGGTGGCACGCTGGGTATTGCCAGCAACGCGGCGTTGGGCAACGCCAACAACGGAGTTACTTTCGACGGCGGCACGCTGCAGTTTCTCGCGGGCTTCGATGTTACAAGCGCCCGGGCGATTACCTTGAACGCTGGTGGCGGCACGGTCGACACCAACGGCTTCTCCTCGAGTATTTCGGGGCCGATCGGCGGCAGCGGCGGGCTGACCAAGATCGGTACCGGCACGCTGACACTTTCGGGTACCAACACCTACACCGGCGGGACCTTCCTCAACGCAGGCACGCTCGCGATATCGGCCGACGGCAATCTCGGCGATGCGGCCGGCGCCCGAGATCACGCCGGCATAGGTGTTGCTACGGGCAAAAGTGTAATCCTGGAAGTTCACGCTGGCGCCGCTGGCAACGGCGATGTTGCCGAGTGGCACGCCGTCCTGGAGAACGACGACGCTCTGGTTGACGACCA
>CALROF020000159.1:0-15257 GCA_943369775.1 Reyranella massiliensis 521 | reverse complement strand
AAGCGCAGCGCATTCTCGACATCGAGCTGCGAGACGCCGCCAGCCGGCTTGTTGGCATCGGCGTTGGCGATCGGCGCTACCTTGTTGCCTTCGTCATCGATGGAGCCGATTTGGGCGCGGACGCCACCACCGTTGCGCAGGCCGACGATGAACTGGCTGTCGGCGGCATCGCCCAGGATCTTCTGCAGGGCGTAGATGCCGGTATCGGCCGACAGGCTGCCGAGGTTGGTCTCCTGGGAGCGGATGAAGGCCCGCTCGCCTTCGAGGTAAACGCCGGTGAAGCCGTAGACATTGCCGTCCTTGGACGCGATCACTGCATCGACGGCCTGCGTGATGTCGCGGACCTGGTCGCCCTTGGTGCCCTCGGCGAAAGCCGTGGTCGCCAACTGGTCCTCGGTGACGCCCCAGGCCTTGACGACGTTGGCCGTCGTCGCGGCATAGGCGCCGTTGGTCGCAGTGTTGGCAGCCAGGCTGCCCAGGATGATGTCGCCATTGGCGTCGAAGTCGACGACCAAGCGGCCGAGATAGGTGTATTCACCGTCGGTGTTGACGATCAGTGTCGTCTTGCCGTCACTGCCCTGGGTGACGATCGGATAGGTGCTGGCAAAGGTCGGCTCGTGGCCCGGGAAAGTCGCCGGCACGTCGTCGGCGTCACCTAGCCGGGTGTTCGACCCGGCGGAGAGGATGATGTCGACGCCCTGCAGTTTGGTCGCGAGAAGTTGCTCGTTCTGAATCTGCTGCAGATGCGAGGTCAGGATGATCTTGTTGACGCCCTCGGCGATCAGCTCGTTGATGATCGGCTGAAGCTGTGCTGCCAGCAGATCCATGTTGTGATCCATGTTGTCGACTTCGCCGTTGGCGCCGGGCCCGGTCGGGAAGCCCTTCACCTCGGTACCGTTGGGTGAGGAAATCGACTCGAGGAGCTGGGTCGTGGCGCCGACGATACCGATCTTCTGTCCGCCTTCCGTCACGACCGCCGCCGGTGCGATCCGGCCCTTCAGCGTGCTGGCCTCGGCAATCAGGGTCGCCGTGCCGCCATCCAGGGTGTTGGTGAAGCGCGCGCTGAGGGCGCTGTCGCCGGAGAAGTCGAGGTTAGAGGAAAGGTATGGGAACAGTGCACCGACCCACGCACCCGATGGCGTGAAGGCGTCGCGGAATGCCGTCGACCCCAAGTCGAACTCGTGATTGCCGATGGTCGAGGTCTCGACACCGAGTGCGTTCAGGATCGCGATATCGGGTCGTCCCGCCCCTGTAGCGCCGATTCCGGCCACGGCATTGAGCGACGGATCCGTGCCGGCATTGATGAAGGGGCCCGGCAGGAAGTTGTCGCCGCCCGACAGGATCAGCGTGTTGGCGTAGGTGCCGTCGAAAGCATCGACCAGGGCAGCCAGGCTCGGCGCCGTGTCGCCGGCCAGAAGGCCCGCTTCGCCGTCGGACAGATGCAGGAGCTGCAGGGTGAAGGCCGGTGCCGGCGCCGCGGCATTCAGCTCGAACACGGTGATGTTGTTGCTAACTTCGTTACTCGCCACCAGCAGGTCCTTGCCGCTGGGTGAATCGGCGGCCGGGATGAATAGCAGGCCTTCCGGGCTCACGTCACCGGCGTTCTGCGCCGCGCCGGCATAGGTGACGTTCGCCGGATTGGTGATGTCGAAGGCCAGCGTAATGTTGGACCGCTCGAGGGCCACGAAGGCGTAAGTAGTGCCGCCCACGGAGCCGATCGTGAGGCCTTCCGGCTCAGGACCTTTGTTGTCGCTGCGCGTATCGTCGAACAGCGCGGGGAACTTCTCAACGATGATACGCTCGAGCGCATCGCCGCTGTCGAACACGCGATTGCCCTGCTGGTCGACGATCGAGAATGAACGTCCGCCGTAGGTCAGGATCTGGTCGATGTCGCCATCGCCGTCCGTGTCGCCCCGCAGGCCCGGCGAGTTGGATACCGTGTGACGGCCAAGAGCGGCTTGATCCTTCAGCGCCGCTTCGTTGGGGAATAGCGCGTTGTCGAGGTCGTACGAGCTGGAGCCGACGCGGATCGTCTCGTCGGGAGTGAGAAAGTCGTCGCGATCGTCGCCCTCGTTCGCCATGACATAGTAGGTCTGGCCGCCCGCCCGATAGCTGGCGATGGCGTCAGGCATGTACATGCCGAAGAGATGCGAAACGGAGACGAGCTTCGTCGAAGCCGTGCCGCCTGCGCCGTCGCGATCGCTGATGTCGAGCTGCAGGCCGTTCCAGTCCTTGAGGCCGAGCGGCACGATCTTGGTGAAGGTCGCGGTGGCGATGTCGAGGATGGCCACGGCATTGGCCTCCTGCAGGGTCACCATGGCCGTGGCGCCATCCGGCGAGATCGCGATGTATTCCGGCTCGACATCCATCGAAACCGACTTGCCTTCGAAGATGCGCACGCCGGTGGCCCTCAGAGCCGCTTCCTGGCCGTTGAAGCTGTCGAAGGTCACCGTCTGCACCGTGGCGGCAGCGACGCCACCCGAGATATCGATGATGCTGACCGAGCCTGGCGCGTCGGCGCCCGAGACATCGATCTCGCCCTCGTTGGCGACCAGGACCTTCTTGCCGTCGGCCGTGAAAGTCACCATGTCGGGCAACGCGCCGACCGTGACCGAGCCCAGCAGCGTATGATCCGCGGCCTTGAGGAAGACGACCTTGCCGGGCTGAGTCTTGTCGGCAGCCGGCAGGGCGACGGCGACGATGCCGTCCTTGACCGTCACACTGGTGACGTCGGTCGTGGCAAAGCCCAGGGTCCGGAAGTCCACCGTGGCGATCAGGCTGGGTGTCGCGGGATTGGCCAGGTTGACGACTTGCAGGCCCGCATTCGACGTCGTGAACAGACGGTCGCTGGTGGCATCGAAGGCCGAGATCTCCGCGCCGGCCAGCGTCAAGGCCCCCTTGACCGCAATATTCAGCGCGCCGGTCGATGTGGTTGAAATCGGTGCAGACATATCAAAACTCCCCACCAGCGCGTCATGGTCGCTGGCTTGGTTGGCGAACTCGGAATTGATGTGGACGATGTCGTATTGCGCGCCGGCGCGAGCGGCGTTGGTTGCGTACATCTGGTCGAGCGACTGCGAGTTGCCGTCGAAGACGTAGTCGTAGCGCTGGTTGACCGGCAGCATGTCGGAAAGGGAGCTGAGCACCGCCGTGCCGCCCGCTGTGAACTCCGGCACCGTGTCGGCATCGAAGCCATCGAGATAGGTCGCCTTGCCGGTAAGAACCTGCATCGGCTCCTCGAACTCGAATTCGTTGAGGTCACCTGCGACCACGACCCGCGCCGATGCATTGGCTGCGAGCAGCGAATCGACGAAGGTATTGACCGCTTGCGCCTGGGCAGCGCGTGCCGGCTCGGCGCCGTTGATCGGCGGCTGGGTGCCCATCAGCGCACCGCTGCCGCCTTTCGACGAGAAGTGGTTGTCGATAACGGTGATGGTCTGGCCGTTGAAGGTGAAATCGGCCACCAGCGGCAGGCGGGAGCCGTTGAACGGATGGCCGGCTGCTGCGTTGCCGCCGATGGCCGTCGTCGCCGCGCCGTTGGCATCGATGGTGCGCAGCGACGCCTCGACGAGATCGACACCACGATCGACGCGATAGAGGAAGGCGTCGCGGATGTTTCCGCCGGGCTCGCCACCGTTCAGGTCATCGCCGATGAACGGATTGTCCTGGAAGGCATATTGAACGGCGCCACCCGAGGCCGTCTTGATGGCATCGACCAGCATTTGCAGGGTCGTTGCCGCCGAGGTCACCGTGTCGTTTACCGCGCCGTTATTGTCCTGCACCTCCTGCAACGACAGGATATCGGGCGCCTTGAGATTGGTGACGATCTGCTGTGCCAAGGCGTTGAACTTGGCCGCACCGTCGCCCGGATCGAGATTCTCGACGTTGTAGTTGCCGATGGTGAGGCGCTGCGCGCTGCCCACAAGGGTCGTGATTTCCGGGACGAGCGTGCTCGGCGTCACCACGGTGTAGGCTTGTGTCGGCGAAATCTCGTAGTTGCCGAAGCCGTAGCTCACCACACCCGTGACGTCGCCCAGCTTGGCACCGACGCTGACCAGCGGGCTCGCGGCCGCAAAGATTCCGCTGTCGTCGTCGATCTGGATGCGCTCGGGATTGAAATCGCCGCCCACCGTGTTGGTGTTGCCGAACGACGAGGCGCCTCCGGAGATGCCGACGCCGCCGCGCTCCGTCAGGCTGTTGGTGTTCAGTCCGTTGGTCGGATCGTCGTCGTTGTCGACGATGGTGTAGATCTCACCGAAGCTGTTGGTCGGGCTGACGGCAACCGGCGTCTTGACCGTGACCAGCATGCCTTCGAGGCTTTCGAAGAAGTCGATGCCGTCGTTGACTGGATCGAATGTCGTGAGGCCGTCGTCGTCGAGGTTGGAGGTCGGCGGCTTGAGACCGGCCGAGCCGCCGATCTGGGTGGCGACGATCGCCGGGCCAACGCCCATGTCCTCGATCAATGGGCCGGTGAGCTGTGTGATCGACAGGCTGCCCGGCGCCGCGGCGCTGTCCGTGAACTCACTGACCCTGCCCGTGACCTTCACCAGATGACCGAGCGTCACGCTGGGGGCGCTACCAGTGAAGACGAAGATGGCGTCCGACGTGGCCGTGTTGCCGTCGCCCACGGTGTCCTGGATGTAGAAGCCGTTGCTGTCGATTGCCGTCACGACGCCTTGCGTGGCGACAGTATTGCCCACCAGAGGCGAGATGTGGCCGGCACCCTGGATCGCGCCGATGGCCGTCAGCGGCACCGCGGCCGCCGTCGTGAAATCGAGCGCGTCGAGGGCAATTCCGGCGAAGCTGTTGCCGGCCGCGTCCTCGATCGCGCCAGCGGCAACGACCACGTCGTAAGCCTTGTCGTTGGCCAGGTTGGTCGCGAGGTCGATGGTGACCTGAGTGCCATTGATCATGACCGTGCCATCGGGGTCGGCCGCGCCCATGGTGATGACACGCACGTCGCCTGCCCCATCGGTGACCGTGATGTCACCGCTGCCCCCGCTTACGGCCTCGTCGAACGTCAGCACGATGTCGGCCGAAGCGGCGATGCCGGTGGCGTTGTCGGCCGGACTCGACGAGACGAGCGTCGGCGCCGTCACATCCGCGCCGCCGGTGAAAGCGGCGCTCGAAACGTTGATGTCGTCGATGCCGACCCACTCGTCGTTGCCGGACGCATTGGTCGTCAGGATGCGGACTTCGACCTGCGGCTGGTTGTTGGCGGCGGCCGGCAGCGTGACGTCGATTGCCGTGACCTGCGTGGCTGTGTTCGCGGTCGTCGCGTCGGCAAGATAGCCGCCCGGCACGTTGGTCCAGGTACCCGACGAACCGATGCGGTACTGCACGTTGATCTGCTGCTGCGCATCGTCGGCGCTGCCATCGACATCGCGAGCGTTGAATTGCACGCGAACGTCCTGGCGGCCGCTGGCATCGAGGTAGAGCACCAGCGACGGCGCGTCGGCCGTGCCGGAGCCGTTCAACGCCACCGTCGGGTCGGCGATTTCGAATTCGGCGACACCGCCGCTGGTCAGCGTATTGGGGTTGCTTTGGTTGGCGATGACGTCGATCGCGCCCAGCGCGGCGCCGGTCAGCGTGCGCGGATCGACGCCCGTGGGCGAGGCCGCGTCGATGTCGCCCAGATACCCGGTGATGCTCGGAACGCCCGCCCAACTGTCGTTGCCGGCGATCTGGCCGAGACCGGACCAGTTTTGCGTGAGCGAACCCGAAGCCAACGAGTGGTACGTGGTGGACATGTGAACGAAACCTCCGCTGAAGAAGGCGCGCGTCATCGCGCTGCAACTGCGCAGTGAAAGAGATCAGCGGGTGATTTCGATTGCCGGCCGCCTACGTCACTCGCAGGCGAAGTCCATAGTGATGCTTGGCTACGGATTCATTGCGACTGCCGCAGAGTCTGTGAGTTCTCTGCGGCTGTCTTGCAATGGTCTTCGATCAGTAACCTTCGTCGCGAAGATTCAGCAGCGGGAAGGCGCTGTGCACGCCCGGAAGGTTGGTCGGCATGCTGCGGCTGATGTAGCTCTTGTCGAGCTGTGACAAAGAGGTGACGCCCAGCAGACCCATCGCCTCCTTCATCTCTTCCTCGAGCAGCTCGATCACGCGCTCGATCCCGGCCGCACCTGCGGCGGCGAGGCCGTAGCAGTAGAGCCTGCCGAGCCCGACCCAGTCGGCGCCAATGCAGATCGCCTTCACGATGTCGCTGCCGCGGCTGAAGGAACCGTCGACCGCGATCTTGGCGCGGCCGGCCACGGCCTCGACGATCTCCGGCAGCACCTCGGCCGAACCGCGGCCATGGTCGAGCTGGCGGCCGCCATGGTTCGAGCAATAGACGGACCAGACGCCATGCTGGCAGGCGAGCTCGGCATCCTCGCCCGTGCCGATCCCCTTCAGCATGAACTTCACGTCGGGGAACTTCTCCCGCACCGCCGTGAAGTTCTTCCACGAGAAGGAAGCCTGGTGGTCCTGGCCGGTTGCTGCAGTGCGCCACGACTTCACGAAACGCTTGGCGATGTCGCGTTCGCGCCGGCTGTAGACCTGCGTGTCGACCGTGATGCAAAAGGCGTCGTAGCCCGCATCCATGGCCCGCTTCACGCAATCGGCGACCCAGGCATCGTCGCCCCGGACATAGAGCTGGTAGATCTTGGGAGCCGCGCCGCCCTTAACGATGTCCTCGAGCTTGAGGGTCGTCACCGAGCTGATCAGCATCGGCACATTGCCGGCCCCGGCACCCTTGGCCACGGTGATGCCACCGGCGGGCTCGAACGATTCCAGCGACCCCACGGGCGCCAGCATCACCGGCAGCCGGATCTTGCGACCAAAGATTTCCGACGACGGATCGATCTTCGAAACGTCCCGGAGCACCCGCGGCTTGAAAGCAATGGAGTCCAGCGCCATCCGGTTGCGCCGCAGCGTCGTTTCGGTCTCCGTCCCGCCGATCAAATAGTCCCAGATGTTGGGATTGAGGCGGATTTTCGCCGCTTTGACGATCTCGTGCAGCGTCACGAATTCACTCTCAAGGCCGCTCGCCATCTTTCCCCCGATCCAAAGCCGATTGACGTTTTCTTGCGCGTCCGGCGCGGTGCGTCAACGAGACGTCACGGACAGCGGCCAATAAAGGCCACTGGCATTGACGATAGCGGCTCCAAGCGATTTGATCGTCATAGGGTGTCCGCTCGGCGGAACCTGCAAGAAGAGCCCGCGTACAAACAAGGGCAAATGGTGAGGCTGAAGATGAAACGACGCGCTCTGACAACGGCACTCCTATTCGGCTGGATGGCAGGCCCCGCCCTGGCGGCCGATCCGCTGCCGACGCTCAGGGAAACGCCGATGCTTGCGGACCAAGTGAAGTCCGGCGCCCTGCCCCCGATCGAGAAGCGCATTCCCCAGCGGCCCTGGGTGGTCACCCAATTCGCCGGCGGCGACGGGCCGGGCCAGCAGGGCGGCCAGCTCAACATGCTGGTGGCCAGCGCGCGCGACACCCGGCTGATGACGATCTACAGCTACACGCGCCTCATCATTCACGACGACAAGTTCAAGCTGAAGCCCGACATCCTCGAAAGCTACGAGGAAAAGGACGGGCGAGAGTTCACCTTCAAGCTGCGCGCCGGCCACAAATGGTCGGATGGCGAACCCTTCACCACCGAAGACTTCCGCTTCTTCTGGGAAGACGTCGCCAACAACAAGGAGCTCTCGAGTTCCGGTCCGTCGGTCGAGCTGATGGTCGACGGCAAGCCGCCCAAGGTCGACATCATCGATCCGCTGACGATCAAGTACACCTGGGAGAAGCCCAACCCCTACTTCATCGAAAGCCAGGCGCGCGCTGCTCCGCTCTTCCTGTTCCGGCCCGCGCACTACCTCAAGAAGTTCCACACCAAGTACACGCCCGAGGCGGAGATCCTGAAGTCGGTCAAGGGTGGCCAGCAGAGCTGGATCCAGGTCTACAAGCGCCTCGACGTGATGTACGCCAACGACAATATCGACCTGCCGACGCTCAACCCGTGGGTCAACACCACGGCCTCTCCAGCACAGCGCTTCGTCTATCTGCGCAATCCCTTCTATCACCGCATCGACGCCAAGGGGCAGCAGCTTCCCTATGTCGACCGCGTGATCTTCACGGTCGCCGCCACCAACCTCGTGCCGGCCAAGGCCGGCCTGGGCGAAGCCGACCTTCAGCCGCGCTACCTGAACATGCGTGACTACACGTTCCTGCAAAAGAGCGCGCAAACCTCGGGCGTGAACGTGCGCCTCTGGGAGTCCGGTTCGGGCTCGCAGATCGCGCTCTACCCCAACCTCACGGCCAACGACGAGGAGTGGCGCAAGCTGATGCGCGATGTGCGCTTCCGCCGGGCCCTGTCGCTCGCCATCGATCGCGACGAGCTGAACCAGGTCGTCTATATCGGCCTCGCCAAGCCCTCCAACAACACGATCATGCCGCGCTCCGAGCTGTTCAAGCCGGAGTATGCGACCAAGTGGGCGAACTACGATCCGAAGCTCGCCAACAAGCTCCTGGATGAAATCGGCCTCACCAAGAAGGACAGCCAGGGCATTCGCCTGCTGCCGGACGGGCGGCCCGCGACCATCGTCGTCGAACATGCCAGCGAAGAGACCGAGGATGCCGACGCGCTGGCCCTGATTGCCGACAACTGGAAGAAGATCGGCATCAGGATGCTGACCAAGCCCCAGACGCGCGAGAACTTCCGGCTCCGGACCTTCTCCGGGGAGGCGGTGATGACAGCCTTCGCCGGCGCCGTGACCGCGGTGCCGACGGTCAACACCAGCCCCAAGGAGTTCGCGCCGACCATGCTGGGCGGCCTGCAGTGGTCGCGCTGGGGCATGTTCGTGGAATCGAAGGGTCGGCAAGGTGAGAAGTGCGACATGGAATCAGCCTGCAAGCTGCTCGACTATGTGAAGGAATGGGAGACCGGCGCGACGCCCGAGGAGCGGCGCAAGGCCTGGGACAAGATCCTGCAGACCAACTCTGACGAGGTCTTCTCGATCGGCACGGTGAACGGTATCCGCCAGCCGATCGTGGTCGGTCCGAAGGTCCGCAACGTGCCTAAGGAAGGCTATTACGCCTGGGATCCGGGCGGATACATCGGTCTCTACCAGCCCGACACGTTCTGGATCGCGCAGTAGCTCTCCGCGTCCGTTCTTCACCTCCTCTGCGCACAATTGGGGCAGAGGAGGAAAGAACCTAATCGTTCACCAAAAATTTAGTCGATGAACACCGCTGGTCGCGGTGTATCGTCGTGCCCATTGTCAATGGCTGGAGTCTACGACCATGCCTGACTTTGGCGAAGCTCGCCCCACACACCGACTGACATCTTGGATCGCAATGGCGCTGTCAGCCGCGCTCGTCGCAGGTGGCACCGCATCGGCGCAAACGGTGACGCCGGCGCCACCGTCGGTAACCGTCAGCCAGCCACTCCAGAAAGAGATTACCGAGTGGGATCAATTCACCGGGCAATTCCAGGCGGTGGACTTCGTCGAGATTCGGGCTCGGGTCGCTGGTTACCTGACAGAAATTCATTTCCAGGACGGACAGACCGTCAAGAAGGGCGACCTGCTCTTTGTCATCGACCCCCGCCCCTACGAGGCGACGCTCGCCTCCATGCGCGCGCAGCTCAGCCAGGCCGAAGCCCAGGTCGACCTCGCCCAGGTACAGCTCAAGCGTTCTACGGAATTGCGCAAGCGGGACTTCGAACCCGCCAGTTCCTACGATCAGAGAGTTTCGGACCTCAAGGTCGCGTCGGCCGCCGTCGAGGCCGCAAAGGCGGGCATTCGTACGGCCGAACTTAATGTCGAATTCACCCGCATCACCGCGCCGATGGCCGGGCGAATCAGCCGTCATCAAGTCAGCATCGGTAACCTGATCAGCGGAGGCGAAGGAGGCGCGGCCACCCTGTTGACCACGATCGTCTCGCTCGACCCGATCTACTTCAACTTCGACATGAGCGAGTCGGACTATCTCGCCTATCAGCGCGCCACGGAAAAAGGGCTGATGAGGTCGACGCGCGACAATACCGTTGCCGTATCTCTTCGCCTCACCGACGAGAAGGGCTGGCCGCACGAAGGCCGAATGAACTTCGTCGAAAACCGGGTCGACCGCAGCTCGGGGACGATCCGTGTGCGCGCGGTCTTTCCCAATCCCAACCTTCTGTTCACCGCGGGCCAGTTCGGCCGCATCCGCATTCCGGGTTCCGAACCCTACAAGGCGATCCTGGTCCCCGACGCGGCCGTGGTCACCGACCAGTCACGTAAGATCGTGCTGACGGTCAACGACGAGAACGTCGTGGTGCCCAAGATCATTCGTCCGGGGCCGAGCTACGAGGGGCTACGCATCGTCCGGTCCGGTCTCCTGCCGACCGACAAGGTCGTCATCAACGGCCTGCTGAGGGCCCGCCCGGGATCGAAAGTGGCGCCGAAGCCCGGCACGATCGAAGTCGAACCTGAGACCGACTAGGCGCCTCAGCCATGAAGCTGTCGCACTTCTTCATCGACCGGCCGATCTTCGCGATGGTCGTGTCGATCTTCATCACCCTGGTCGGCGGCATCTCCTATTTCTCGCTGCCGGTGGCGCAGTATCCCGACATCGCGCCGCCGACGATCGTCATCAGCGCGAACTATCCCGGCGCCTCCGCCCAGGTGGTGAGTGAAACCGTCGCCACGCCGCTCGAGCAGGAGATCAACGGCGTCGAGAACATGCTCTACATGACGTCGCAGGCGACGGCCGACGGCCAGCTGACCCTCACCGTCACGTTCGCCCTCGGCACCGACCTCGATATCGCCCAGGTGCTGGTGCAGAACCGCTCCGCCGTGGCCGAACCGCGGCTGCCCGAAGAAGTGCGGCGCCTCGGCATCACCGTGCGCAAGAATTCGCCGGACCTGATGATGGTCATCCACCTCAGCTCGCCGGATGGCTCGCGCGACCAGCTCTACATCTCCAACTACGTGACCTTGCAGGTCAAGGACGTGCTGGCGCGCCTCGATGGTGTAGGCGACGTGCAAACCCGCGGTGCGCGCGACTATTCGATGCGTATCTGGCTCGACCCCGAAAAAGTGGCGGCGCGCGATCTCACCGCCGGCGAGGTCATTGCAGCGCTCCGGGCGCAGAACGTGCAAGTGGCGTCCGGCGTGCTCAACCAGCCGCCCGTCCCCAAGCCGCATGCCTTTTCGGTCAATGTCGAGACGCTCGGCCGCCTCGTCGATCCACGGCAATTCTCCAACATCATCGTCCGGACCGATCCCGATGGCCGCGTGACGCGCATCCGCGATATCGGCCGGGTCGAGCTCGGCGCCCAGGACTACAATTCTAACGCCTACCTCGACGAGCGGACCGCCGTGCCGATGCTGATCTTCCAGCGGCCCGGCTCGAACGCCCTGGCAACCGCGGCACGCCTGAAGGCCGCGATGGAGGAGCTTTCGGCGTCGTTCCCGAGCGGGCTGAGGTACGACATCGTCTACAATCCGACGGAGTTCATCGCCGAGTCGGTGCATGAGGTCTACAAGACGATGATCGAGGCGGTGATCCTCGTCGTCCTCGTGGTGATCCTCTTCCTGCAGAGTTGGCGCGCCTCGCTGATCCCGATCATCGCGATCCCCGTGTCCCTGATCGGCACGCTCGCCGTCATGGCCGCCGTCGGCTTCTCGCTGAACAATCTCTCCCTGTTCGGGTTGGTGCTGGCCATCGGCATCGTCGTCGACGATGCGATCGTCGTGGTCGAGAATGTCGAACGCAATATCCGCGCTGGCCTGACACCACGCGAAGCCGCACACGAGACGATGGACGAGGTCGGCGGTGCCCTGATCGCCATCGCCCTGGTGCTCTCGGCGGTGTTCATTCCCGCCGCCTTCATCGCCGGCATCTCCGGGCAGTTCTTCCGCCAGTTCGCCGTGACCATCGCCTCGGCGACGATCATCTCCTGCATCGTTTCGCTGACCCTGAGCCCGGCGCTCTGTGCGTTGCTGTTCAAGCCTCACAGCGAGCACGCCGCCACCGGGGGATCGGCCCTCACACGCGGCGTTGCCGCGTTCTTCCGCATCTTCAACAACGGCTTCGACCGGCTTTCCCACGCCTATGGACGCTGGACCGGCGTGTTCGTGCGTCGCGGCCTGATCTTCCTCGGCATCTACGCCGTGCTCATCGCCCTCACCGGCTGGCAGTTCGTACGGGCACCCACCGGCTTCATCCCAGCGCAGGACCAAGGATATCTCATCACAGTCATCCAGCTCCCTCCGGGCGCCTCGCTGGAGCGAACCGATGCCGTGGTCCGCCACGCGACCAAGGTGATCCTCGAAACGCCCGGCGTCGTTCACGCCGTGCCCTTCGCCGGCTTCGACGGTGCGACCTTCACCTCGGCGCCGAACGCCGGTGCTATCTTTGCGGCCCTGGCCCCCTTCCCCGACCGCGTTGCCAAGGGACAGTCGGCCGGCAAGGTCCTGGCCGACCTGCGAACGCGGCTCGGTGCCATCGAGGAAGCCTTCATCATCGTCATTCCGCCGCCGCCGGTGCGCGGCATCGGTAACTCCGGCGGCTTCAAGATGATGGTGCAGGACAAGCGCGGCCGCGGCCTGCCCGAACTCGAGGCGGCGACGCAGGACCTGATCGCGGCGGCCAACCAGACACCGGGCCTCACCGGCGTCTTCACGCTGTTCAACACGCGCACGCCCAAGCTCTATGCCGATATCGACCGTGTGAAGGCCGAGATCCTGGGCGTCACCGCCGACAATGTGTTCGGCGCCCTCGAAGTCTATCTCGGCTCGGTCTTCGTCAACGAGTTCAACTATCTCGGCCGGACCTACCGGGTTACGGCCCAGGCCGACGGCCCGTTCCGCCAGACCGTCAGCGACATTGCCAATCTCAAGACCCGCAACAATGCCGGGCGGATGGTGCCGATCGGCGCGGTGACGACCTTCCGCGACATTACCGGCGCCCATCGCGTGCCGCGCTACAACCTCTTTCCCGCCGCGGAGCTGCAGGGCAATACCCTGCCCGGCTACTCGACCGGCTACGCGATCGCCACCATGGAGAAGCTCGCAGCCGAGCGTCTGCCGGACGGCTTCGGCTTCGAATGGACCGAACTCGCCTACCAGGAGAAACTGGTGGGCAACACCGGCCTGCTCGTCTTCGCCGCATCGGTCGTCTTCGTCTTCCTGGTGTTGGCGGCACAGTACGAGAGCTGGTCGCTGCCGCTCTCGGTCATCCTGATCGTCCCGATGTGCCTGCTCGCCGGCGTAAGCGGTTTGCTCGCGCGCGGCCTGGAAGTGAACATCCTGGCTCAGGTGGGCTTCGTCGTGCTGATCGGGCTCGCCGCCAAGAACGCAATCCTCATCGTCGAATTCGCGCGGCAAGCCGAGGCCGAAGGCGCCAACCGATTCGATGCCGCCGTCCAGGCGGCACGAACACGCCTGCGGCCCATCCTGATGACGTCCTTTGCCTTCATCCTGGGCGTCGTCCCGCTCGCCATTGCGACCGGTGCGGGATCGGAGATGCGTCAATCCCTGGGCACGACGGTGTTCTTCGGCATGCTGGGTGTGACGGGCTTCGGCCTGATCTTCACGCCGGTCTTCTACGTGACGATGCGGAGCCTGGCGACCAAGCTCGGCCGGCCGCGGCGGGCACCGGCGAAGCCTGCGCCGCCGCCCGACAGTAGCGAGATCGAGACCGGCTGACGCGACGCCAGCCTCACCCGGCCTCACCAGGTGTCGATGTTCGGCCGCTTCTTATGGGTTGAGGCGGGCCGGCGCTCGGCCGACAGAAGTGCGGTGGAAATCCAGCGGCGCGAATCGGCGGGGTCGATCACCTCGTCGATCTCGAAGTAAGTCGCCGTGCTCAACGCCTTGCCACGGGCATAGGCCGCCGCAACCATCTCGTCGAACAGGGCGCGGCGCTCGGCCGGATCGGTCACCGCTTCGAGCTCCTTGCGATAGCCGAGCTTCACCGCGCCTTCGAGGCCCATGCCGCCGAATTCGCCGGTCGGCCAGGAGAGTGCAAAGGCCGGCGCGTGGAACGAGCCACCCGCCATCGCCTGGGCACCCAGCCCATAGGCCTTGCGCAGCACGATGGTGCCGAACGGCACGGTGAGGTTGGCGCCGGTCACGAACAGACGCGAACAATGGCGAACCAGCGCGGTCTTCTCGATCTCAGGCCCGACCATCATGCCGGGCGTGTCGCAGAGGAACAGGATCGGGATGTCGTAGGCGTCGCAAAGCTGCAGGAAACGGGCGGCCTTGTCCGAGCCGTCGCTGTCGATCGCGCCCGCAAGGTGCACGGGATTGTTGGCGACGATACCGAGCGGCTTGCCTTCGATGCGGGCAAAGGCTGTCACCATGCCCGGCCCGAAGGCGCGGCGCAGCTCCAGTACCGAGCCTTCGTCGCAGAGCGTGGCGATGACGTCGCGCACATCGTAGACGCGCAGGCGGTTCTCGGGGATGGCACGGCGCAGCAACCGCTGGTCGGCCGCCCGCCACTCCGGCAGTGAGCCCTGGAAGTAGGAGAGATATTGCTTGGCGACGGCGACGGCCTCCGCCTCGTCCTCCACGGCAATGTCGACCACGCCATTGGGCACCTGGACCGACATCGGCCCCACTTCCTCGGGCGAGAAGACGCCGAGATTGCCGCCTTCGATCATCGCCGGGCCGCCCATGCCGATCGAGGAGTTCTTGGTGGCGATCACCACGTCACAGCAGCCCAGGATTGCCGCGTTGCCGGCAAAGCAGCGGCCGGAGTTGATGCCCACCAGCGGCGCCACGCCACTCAGTCGCCCGAAGATGTGGAAGGCCATGGTGTTGAGGCCTGCAACCGATTGCACATCGATGTCGCCCGGCCTCCCACCGCCGCCCTCCGTGAAGAACACCAGCGGGATACGCTGCTTCTCGACGATCTCGAACAGCCGGTCCTTCTTGTGGTGGTTGTTTTTGCCCTGCGTGCCGGCCAGCACCGTGTAGTCGTAATGCGCAACCGCGACCCGGCTGCGCTCCGGCCCGAACAGCGAGCCGTTGACCCGGCCGATACCGGTGATCAACCCGTCGGCCGGCGTCTTTTCGATCAAGTCTTCGATCGTGCGCCGCGAGCGCTGGCTCGCGATGGCAAAGGCGCCGTATTCGACGAAGCTGTTGGGATCGACCAGATCGTCGAGATTCTGGCGGGCTGTGCGCTGGTTCGTCTTGCGCCGGCGCGCCACGGCATCGGGCCGCTTCTCATCGAGCGTCATGGCCCGGCGTTCGAGATATTCGCCAAGGTCCAG
>CALROF020000158.1:0-15356 GCA_943369775.1 Reyranella massiliensis 521 | reverse complement strand
AGGAGGCTGCCAAGGCCGCCGCCGAAGTGGGCGAAGGCAATATCATGCGGCGCGGCATCGGCGCCGTCGTGGGCTATGGCGGCGAGACGCCAGTCGAGGCCGACTGGCGCGTGGTCAAGATCGGCGACGGCAAGTTCACGGGCACGGGTCCGTTCTATGGCGGTGCCAAGTTCCAGATCGGCCCGATGGCCCTGGTGACGGACGAAGCGAGCGGCGTCTCGGCCGTGCTGGCAGCCAAGCGTGTACAGGCTGCCGACCAGGAAATGTTCCGCCATGTCGGTGTCGAGCCGGCGAAGGTGCCGATCCTTGGGCTCAAGTCGACGGTGCATTTCCGGGCCGACTTCCAGCCGATCGCCGAGACCATCCTGGTGGTGCGGTCGACCGGTGCGCACATCACCGATCCGGTCGACATGCCCTACAAGAACCTGCGCAAGGGCATCAAGCTCCGGCCGATGGGGCCGGTCTGGAACGGCGCCTAGCCGTCGCGAAAGGCGGGGCGCAGCGCCCACACCATCGGCACGGTGGTGAGGGCCACACAGGCGACGGCAACGAGAGCCGTCGCCAAGCCCACCACGTCGCCCAGCAGGCCAAACAGCAGTGGGCCGGTGGCACCGGCCACCGAGCCGCCGGTGTAGAAGATCGCGAAGGCGCGGGTGCGCTTCTCGGCGCTCACGAATTCCGGGATGGTGCCGTAAAGCACCGAAGACGTGCCGTTCAGCATCAGACCGACGGCCGGCAGCAACAGCAGCGCAAAATCCAGAGACAAGGGCAGGAGCGCGAGGACCAGGAGTGTCGTCGCCACTTCCGTGAGCACGACCGAGGGCACGACGCCCAACCGTTGGCCGACCCAGCCCATCACCAGCTTGCCGGCCGCGCCACCGGCGAAGAGCAGCGACAGACCGAGGCCGATTGTCGGCAGGTCGGCGCTTTTGTCGCGCAGGAGGAAGGGCAGGAAGATCAGGAAGCCGGTCCGCACCAGATCGTCGGCGATGTGGATCGAGAACAGGAGCCAGTAGGCCCACGGCCTGTTCTGGCCGGCAATCATCTTGGAGGGCTCGGCCTTGCCATGCAGGACGATCGGCTTCAGCGAAGCGATGATCACGCCGGCGCCGAGGACGGCGAGGGCGGCCATCACGATCATGGCCTGCTGCCAGCCGAGCGATGCGGCGACCATGGCGAACAGGGCCGGGAGCAGGACCTTGCCGACGTCGCCGGTGAAATTGTATGTGCCGAGCGCCGTGCGCGACTGCTGGCCGTGATACATGGCGGCAACCAGGCTGGACGCGATCGGATGCTGGGTGCTGCCGCCGAGGCCCGCCAGCAGCAAGCCCGCGATGACGCCGTAGAGCGAGCCCGAGAGGCCAGCGAAGCTGTACCCGACAGCAACCAGCACTGTCCCCAGTGCCAGGACGCGCACGCCGCCGAAACGCTCCGCCAGCATGCCCGAAGGGATTTGCCCGCTCGCCATGGCGCCGGAATAGACGCTCTTCAGGGCGCCGATGGCGGCATAGCTCAGGCCGAACTGGGCCTGCAGCAGTGGATAGAGGACGTTCAGAAGGTCGGTGAAGCCGTCGTGGAGGGCGTGTGCCCCACCGCAGACGGTGAGCGTCCTGCGGGCGGTTGGGGAGGAAGAGACGGCGACTGTCATCTCGCCGTCACAATACTACCGCCCCGGGATGCGGTCGAACCAAAAGGCGATTTGCTGCTGGAAGTCGTCTTCGGCGTAGGCGGTGTCGGTGATAACGGAAGGCTTGCCGTTGCGCGGATAGCGCACGCTCTGCAATCGGGCAAAGCGCGTATCGCTAAGGTGCAGGATCAGCATGTCGCCCTGGCGGCGGTGGAAGACGAACTCGTGGATCTTCCGGATGTTCACCAGGCTGACGACGTAGCGCCCGTCACGGCCATCGGCGGCAAGCTGGCGCACGGGGACATCACGACCCTCGTTGGTAATGCCCATCAGCGCCAGGGCTTCGGGCGCCATCATATTGTCGGTGCCGGTATTCTGGATCATCCGCACAAGGCGATCGCCACGAGGCGACAGCGTGTTCGACTTGCGCTGAGCGAAAATGTTCTGGTCGCAGGCAGCGAGCGGCAGGATCAGGCCGGCGCCGAGAAGGGTACGTCGCGAAAAGCCAACGCTGCGGGTCAAACTCAATCCTTCCCGATCTTGTCCATGTCGACGATGACGGGCGCGATCTCCTGAAGCGCACCGCCGCGGATTGCCCGGAAGAAGCAATTGTGCCGCCCGGTATGGCAGGCAACGCCGGTCTGCTCGACCAGTACGAGGAGGGTGTCGCCATCGCAATCGACGCGCAAGTCGACCAGCGTCTGGACGTGTCCGGACGTGTCGCCCTTACGCCAGGGCGCGCGGCGCGAGCGCGACCAATAACAGGCACGGCCCGTGCGCATGGTTTCGGCCACGGCATCCCGATCCATCCAGGCCATCATCAGCACTTCGCCGCTGTCATGCTGCTGGGCGATGGCTGGCACGAGGCCCTGGGTGTCGAATTTGATAACGGCCAGCGCCGCGTCGATCTCGGCTTGTTCGTAGGTGGTGGGCATGGCGAGCCTTGGCCTTCGCAGGGAACGGCGCGTATAATCGCCACAACATCGCTTGGCAAATCGGGAAGCTCGTGAAGAAACCGGCCAAAGCCGCCCCCGCAGGGCACGTCCCTGCTCATGCACACGATCACAAGCACTGCGTTGAGGATGCGCTGGCCGCCGCAGAGAGGCTTTGCGCCGCCAAGGACCTGCGGTTCACGCCGCTGCGCCGGCGCGTGCTCGAACTCGTCTGGTCGAGCCACAAGCCGGTCGGCGCCTACGCCTTGCTCGACAAGCTGCGCAACGAGGATCTCGGCTCAGCGCCGCCGACGGTCTATCGCGCCCTCGACTTTCTGATCGAGAACGGCCTGATCCACCGCATCGAGCGCATGAACGCCTTCATTGGCTGCAGCCATCCGGGCGAAACGCATCGCGGCTTCTTCCTGATCTGCAGTGACTGCGGCAATGCAGAGGAACTGGACGGAGAAGGCCTCTCCGAGGCCATCACCGCCGACGCCCAGCGCCGCGGCTTCGCCGCGCGCGACATGACTCTGGAAGTAACCGGCCTCTGCGCCGACTGCCGGAAGACCTGAGCTCCGACTAGGCGTTGTGCGCCCGGTTCAGGCGCTCGAAGCCTTCGGCGAGATCCGTCTTCAGGTCTTCGACATCCTCGAGACCGATATGGACGCGCAGGAGCTGCTTGCCCTGCGGCCACGGCACGGCCGTGCGGTACTGGTCGGGATGGGCCGGGATCATCAGGCTCTCGTAGCCGCCCCAGCTCGCGCCCATGCCGAAGATGTCCATGCCATCGAGCATCGCCGCCAGGGCGTTCTTGCTGTAGCCGTCGCGCAAGGTGAACGAGAACAGGCCCGACGCCCCCTTGAACTGCTTTTTCCAGTTGTCGTGGCCGGGGCAGTCGGGGAGGGCGGGATGCAGCACTTTGTCGACCTCTGGCCGTGTCTTCAGCCAGTGAGCGATCTCCATGCCGCTCTTCTCGTGATGACGCAGACGCACGCCCATGGTGCGCAGGCCACGTAGCGCGAGATAGCAATCGTCCGGCGCGGCATGGAAGCCGAAGGACTGGCATGCCGTCTTCGCGACCTCGAACAATGGCCGCGTGGCGCAGGAGATAATGCCCATCATCGCATCGGAGTGACCAACGATGTACTTGGTGCCGGCGTGGATGGAGATGTCGCAGCCGTGCTCAAACGGCTTGAAGTAGAGCGGCGTTGCCCAGGTGTTGTCGATCATCACCACGGCGCCGGCCTTCTTGGCGACAGCGGCGATGGCATCGACGTCCTGCACCTCGAAGGTCTGCGAGCCGGGGGCTTCGAGATAGACGACCTTGGTATTGGGCCGCATCAACTTCTCGATGCCCGCGCCGATCATCGGATCGAAGTAGGTCGTCTCCACGCCGAAGTTCTTGAGCGTGGTGTTGGCGAAGCGTCGTGCCGGACCGTAGGCGTTGTCGGTCAGCAGCATGTGATCGCCGGTCTTGAGGAAGCCCACGATGGCGCCGGTGACCGCACCGAGACCGGACTGTACGGCGATGGAGCGATGCGCGCCTTCGATGGCGGCAACGGCGTCTTCGAGAGCCTTCTGCGTCGGCGTGCCGTTGCGGCCGTAACCGAAGCCCTCGAAAGGAATGCGGTTCTCGAACTTCTCCATGGTCGGAGAGAGGATCGTTGAAGCGTGATAGACGGGCGGATTGACGATGCCGAAATTGCTATCGGGATCGCGGCCTGACACGGCCAAAACGGTGTCGGGGCGGGTATAAGTTTTCTTAGCGGTCATGAATCCGACTATGACACAGGCTTCAAGCCGGCGGCCAGCGATAGACATCAGGCCATAGTATTCGCGGGTCCTGCAGTTCCTTCGCCTCGGTTCGAACAGGACGAAAGCCCGCCTTGCGATACGTCGCGAGCGCGCGCGGATGATCGAGCGTATTGGTGTTAAGCAGGAGCCGTGGCCATCCCAGGGTGAAGGCACGTTCGATGGCGCGATCGAGCAGCCAGGGGCCAATGCGTTGGCCGATATAGTCGAGCGTCAACCCGAAGAAGACGAGCTCTTCGTCGCCCAGTTCGAAGAAGCCGACCAGCCCGTCGCCATCGCGTGCGATGTGAAGTTCATGGCCCGGCTGGTTCAATAGTGTCTGCAGTGCCTCGTCGGAGAGGAGCCTGCGCTCGTACCAGAGCCATGGCCTGCCGACTCGATCATAGAGTTCGCGATAGAGCGCGGCCGTGGGACCCGTCACGTGTTCGATCGTGACGGCAACCTCCGGCGGCAGGCCCCGCCGCGTCCAGTCGGACGGCGCCATCTCGAGATGCGTGATCGTGACCGGCAGACGTCCATCGGCACGCGGCGGTGGGTGATGGGAAGACAGGTCAGGCGCCGGTGACGATCGGTGTGTCGGCACGGCCACCCCACTCAGTCCACGAACCATCGTAGATCGCCGCTTCCGGCGAGCCCGTGAGGTAAAGAGCAAGACCGATCACGCAGGCAGTAACGCCCGAGCCACAGCTTGCCGTGACCTTCTTCGCGGGATCGATCCCCGAGGCCGCGATACGGGCGACCAGCTTGTCGGCAGGCAGCACGGTGCCGGTGTCGGGATCGAGCAGTTCGTTGTAGGGCAGGTTGAAGGCGCCCGGCATGTGTCCGCCGCGCAGGCCAGCGCGCGGCTCCGGCGTCTCGCCGCGAAAGCGTCCGGCGGCGCGGGCGTCGACGATCTGTTCACGCTTGCTCTCGATCAGGCCGCGCACATCGTCGATCGAGCGCACCAGCGTATTGTCGAGACGGGCCGTGAAGTGCCGATCACGCGGCGGCGTCGGATCGTCGGTCACCGGGCGGCCCTCGGCCAGCCACTTCGGCAAACCGCCATTCAGGATCGAGACGTCCTTGTATCCCATGGCGCGGAACATCCACCAGACGCGGCAGGCACCCGTCATCGGCGTCGTGTCGTAGATGACGATCTTGGAACCGTCGCCAAGGCCTAGCTTGCGTACGCGCGAGGAGAACTTCTCCGGCGGGGGCAGCATATGGGGAAGGGGATTCTCGGTATCGGCAATCTCGTCGATGTCGAAGAATACAGCGCCCGGGATGTGCTGCTCGACGAACTCAGCTTTGGGATTCCGCTTCTGCGCCGGAAGATAGAAAGAGCCGTCGACGATGCGCACGTCCGGCGCGTTGAGGCGGGCGGCCAGCCATTCGGTGCTGACGAGGGCATCGGGTCTTGCGTAATCCATAATCCGTTTCCTCTAGGCCAGCGCGATGATGAAGCGCCGGTTCATCTTTCCCTTGTTCTCGATCTTGATGCATTCGATGCGGCCGATCTCGCCGGTTCGCGCGACGTGCGTGCCGCCGCAGGCTTGCAGATCGATTCCCTCGATTGAAAGCAGGCGAACCCGGCCAGCACCCATTGGCGGGCGCACGCTCATGGTCTTCACCAGTTCCGGTCGCGCCGTCAGCTCTTCGTCGGTCACCCATTGCGGCGTGACGGGACGGTCCAAGGCGATCAACTTGTTGATCTCTTCGGTCACCCACTCCTTGGCCGGGACCTCGCCATCGAGATTGAAATCGAGCCGGCTCTTGTCGACGCCGACCTGGCCGCCGGTGACGTTGCCCTTGATGACCGCCGACATGACATGCAGCGCGGTGTGCATGCGCATGTGCACGTGGCGGCGTTCCCAATCGAGTGCAGATTGCACCGAAGCGCCAACCGCCGGGCGCGCAGCATCGGGGGCCAACACGAGCAGTACGTCGCCGCCCTCGGCCTTGAGGGCGTCCACGACCTTGGCTTCGCCGCCATCCCACCGCAGCACACCGGTATCGCCTGGCTGTCCTCCACCCGTAGGATAGAAGATCGAGCGATCGAGCCGCACGCCGCGGTCTTCGACCGCGGTTACGACGGCATCGGCTTCCTTGAGGTAGGCGTCCTGCCTGAAGAGTTCTTCGACCATGGACCGGATTTAGGCTTTCGCCAGCCGTGCCGCAACTTGGCGGCTGGTCGGCATCGATGGTGCGGCACCGAGACGCTCGACGGCGCATGATGCCGCGGCGCTGGCGTAGCGGGCGGCCTCTGCCGGCGAGGCGCCCGCTGCCATGCGGGCAGCCAAGGCGCCGACGAAGCAATCACCGGCGCCGGTCGTATCGACGACCTTGGCCTTGAAGGCGGGAATGACCTCGACACCAGTGGCGCTCACCACGAGGGCGCCTTTGGAGCCCAGGGTAGCGATCACGGCGCGAGCACCTCGTTTGCGCAGGCTTTCGCACGCCGCGACAAGGCTTCGCTGCGAACTGCTGGAAGTGAGCTTCACGTCTGCAGCCTGACCGAGCTCGATTTCGTTCAGCACCACAACATCGACCGACTTCAGTAGCCGGGCAGGATGCCGCGCATAGGGCGCCAGGTTAAGCACCGTGCGTGCTCCGGCCTTGTGCGCCCGAGCCAGAATCTCGCCCGTGGCGGCGAGCGGCGTCTCGAACTGGGCGACCCAGACTTCATCGCGCCGAGGTGCATGACGCAGCATCGCCGTCTTGAAGTGCATGTTGGCGCCGGAGGCAACGGTGATCGAGTTGTCTCCGTCGGCGACCTGGATGAGGGCGACGCCGGTCGCTGGCCCATCGATTTCCCTGACGCCGGAACTGTCGACGTCATTGTCCGCCAGAAATCCACGCAGGCTGTTGGCGAAGGAATCATTGCCGACAGCGCCCACCATTGCCGTGGGGATGCCAAGCCGCGCCGAAGCAATCGCCTGGTTGAGGCCCTTGCCACCGGGCAGAAAGGCGACTTCGGCACCGAGCAGTGTTTCACCAGCCTCGGGCAGGCGTGCACTCTGCACGACCACGTCCATGTTAAGGCTGCCGCAGACGACCACCCGGCTCATGGAGGTGCGCTCACTTCATCCAAGGCGGCAGGGGCAGGTTCTTCTCACGCAAGAAGACCGGATTGAAGAGCTTGGACTGATAGCGCTGACCGCCATCGGCCAGGATGGTCACGACTGTCTTGCCCGGGCCGAGGTCGCGCGCGAGCCGCATGGCACCTACGATGTTGATGGCCGTCGACCCACCCAACACGAGACCTTCATGCTCGATCAGGTCAAACAGGATGGGCAGGGCTTCCTCGTCGGTGATCTGATAGGCGAGGTCGATCGGCGTACCCTCGATGTTGGCCGTGACTCGGCCCTGGCCGATTCCCTCGGTGACCGAATTGCCCTCGGCTTTCAGCTCGCCCTTGGCGTGCCAGTTGTAAAGCGCCGACCCCATAGGGTCGCTCAGCGCGATCTTGATGTTGGGATTGCGCTCCTTCAGCGCCCGCGCCACGCCGCCCAGAGTGCCGCCGCTGCCGACGGAACAGGTGAAGCCGTCGACTTTGCCATCGGTCTGGTCCCAGATCTCAGGACCCGTCGTGCGGTAGTGGCCGTCGCGGTTGGCCGTATTGTCGAACTGGTTGGCCCAGATCGCGCCAGCTGGCTCCTTGGCCGCAAGCTCCTCGGCAAGTGTGCCTGAGTAGCGCACATAATTGTTCGGATTGGCGTAGGGAACAGCGGGCACCAGCCGAAGATCGGCGCCGCAGAGGAGGAGCATGTCCTTCTTCTCCTGGCTCTGTGTCTCCGGCATCACGATAACCGAACGGTAGCCGCGTGCGTTTGCTACGAGCGCAATGCCGATGCCGGTATTCCCGGCCGTACCTTCGACGATCACGCCGCCGGGCCGCAGCTTTCCGCTCTTCTCGGCATCCTCGATGATCGCCAGCGCTGCGCGATCCTTGACCGAGCCGCCGGGATTGAGGAATTCGGCCTTGCCATAGATGTTGCAGCCGGTTGCCGCGGAGGCCGCGCGCAGCTTGATCAGCGGCGTATTGCCGATGCTGTCGATAAATCCCGTCCGAACGTTCATGACCTGCTCACTCTTCTATCCCTGCGCTCGCTCCCGAGCCGACGGTAGACAGGGAGCAGGGGGCCACGCAACCGGCTTGCGGCAGGATCAGCGCCAGCGGTTTCGCACTTCGTCGCGGTGCAAGGCGAGCCACTGCAGCGCCATGACCGCGACGGCATTGTCGCATTCGTTGCGGTCGAGCAATGCGCGCGCTTCGGCGAACGGCACGGCCTTCACGAGAATGTTCTCGTTCTCGGTGGCAAGACCAAAGATCCCGCCGACGCCTGTCGTGTCCGCGCGTCCGAGAAAGCTGGTGCAAGTTTCGGAGCAGGCGCCGGGACTGAGCACGACGCTGCCCATGGGTAGCAGATCGGTAATCGTCACTGCGGCTTCCTCGACCGCTTCGCGCCGCGCGACGTCTTCGGGTGACTCGCCGTCCTCGATGATGCCCGCCACTGTCTCCCAACTCCAGGGATGGCGGCCGGCGGCATAGGACCCGGCGCGAAACTGGCGGATGAGCACCACTTCGTCCCGAATGGGATCGTAAGGCAGCACCGCCGCTGCCTGTCCGCGCTCGAACACCTCGCGCTTCACCTCGCCGCTCAGACCGCCCTGATACAGCGTGTGTCGAAAGCGGTACTGGGCGACACGGAAATAGCCTTGGAAGACGACTGTGCGCTCGACGAGTTCGGCTTTTTCAGGGGGAAGAGGGACAGCCGCCATGATGCACCCCACAAGCGAAAAGGGCCGCTCCCAGGTGGAAGCGGCCCTATATTGGCTCCGGAGGCAGGGATCGAACCTGCGACCCGGCGATTAACAGTCGCCTGCTCTGCCGCTGAGCTACTCCGGAAAAACTCGTCGCGGTAACGGCAAGGCCCCGCGAAGGCGCGGTGTTTTGGCAGAGCGTGTTTGCACACGCAAGGCCCTTCGACCGCAGAATTTGTGGAGGCCTGGGCCGGAATCGAACCGGCATTGACGGATTTGCAGTCCGCTACATAGCCACTCTGCCACCAGGCCGCACAAGTTGCGGTCGGTGCTATACGCGTGCGGTGACGGAGCGGTCAAGCCGACCGCGACTCGCTGCCCTTTGCGCTGTCACCGGCCGTTGCCTATATAGGACCGCTACATGTAGAGGCAGCCCATGACGGATTTCGCGCTCGCGCGACGCAATATGGTCGATGGCCAGCTCCGGCCCAACCGGGTCAACAATGCCGCGCTTCTCGCGGCAATTGGCGAGCTGCCGCGGGAGCGCTTCCTGCCCGATGGACTGAAGTCGGTCGCCTATGCCGACGACGACGTGCCGCTGGGCAGTGGCCGCTACATGATGGAGCCCATGGTGCTGGCTCGTCTGATCCAGAGCCTGCAGCCGCAGCCAGAGGACAAGGCACTGGTCGCAGCGTCGGGGCGCGGTTATGGCGCGGCGATCCTGGCCCGGCTGGTAGGTTCGGTCGTGGCCGTCGAGAACAACGCTGACCTGGCCGCCTCGGCACAGCAGACTTTGCGCGACCTCGGGGTCTCAAATATCCAGCTGGTGGCTGGCCAGCCCGATCAGGGTGCGGCGGCATCGGCCCCCTATGACGTCATCCTGATCGAAGGAGCTGTGCAGGAGGTTCCGCGCGCTATCGCAGACCAACTGGCCGAAGGTGGCCGATTGGCAACGGTTTTAGCCGATCCGAGTGGCGCCTTGGGCGTCGCACAGCTCTTCGTGAAGCAGGGCGGCGTCACCTCGGGGCGGCCGCTCTTTGACGCCGGCACCCCGCTTCTGCCGGGTTTTACTCCGCCACCCAGGTTCACTTTCTAGGCAGCTCGCCGGATTCCTGTGTCGAACGGGACTATCAAAACTCTTCTGGCCGATGTTAGGGTGCTGGCCAGATATGAGGGGAGAATGATGCGTATCCGGCCCAGGTTGAGGCACGCCCGCAGCGCGGTAGTGTGCGCCCTTGCCGTCGGGCTTGGTGGTGCGTCCAATGCGTGGTCGCAGAGCCTGGTCGAGGCACTATCGACGACGTACAACAGCAATCCAGACCTGCTGGCGAGCCGGGCGATCCTGCGCCAGACCGACGAGACGCTGTCGCAGGCCGTCGCCAACTGGCGCCCGCGCGTGACGCTGAACGTCGAGTTCAACAAGGTTCAGCAGGATTCCTATTCGATCCGCACTACGCCGACCTACTACGACCTGAACGGCAAGTTCACGACGCTGCAGGTCACCCAGCCAATCTTTCGTGGCGGCAAGACGGTCGCGGAAACCAAGCAGGCGCAAGCCAACATCCAGGCCCAACGGGCGGCCTTGGCAGACACGGAGCAGACGACTCTCCTGTCGGCCGTGACGTCCTATGCCGACCTCATCCAGAACATCGGCATCGCCGATGCGCGCCGCAACAACGTGCGCGTGCTGGTCCAGCAGCTCGACGCGACACGCGAACGTTTCCGGGTCGGTGAACTCACGATCACCGACGTGTCGCAGTCCGAAGCGCGTCTTGAGGCGGCGAAAGCCGATCTCGTGGCGGCAGAGACCAACGTCCGTATTTCCGAGGCGGCGTTCCAGCGTACGATCGGCAAGCGGCCGGGCAGGCTCGGCGAGATTCCGCTGATCGGCGGTCTGCCGTCGTCCGAAGAGGAGGCCGTCGGCCTCGCGATGGACGCAGGCCCTCGGGCTGTCTCGGCAGCGTATCGCATATCGGCTGCAAACTACGGCGTGAACAACGCCGTCGGTGATCTGCTGCCGCAGGTCAATCTCGTCGGCGCTTTGCAGCAGCAGTTCGATCTGCAGGTCCCGAACGACCGCTACTACACGTATGCCCTGCGCCTGCAGGCGACGATTCCGATCTTCCAGAACGGCAGCGAATGGTCGCGCATCCGTTCGGCGCGGGAACTGGTGGCCCAGCGCCGCAACGAACTCGACAGCGCCCGCCGGGCCGTGGCGGAGAATGTCATTCGCGCGTGGCGCCAGCTCGACTCGGCACGTTCGCGCGTGACGTCGTACGAATCGCAAGTTCGAGCCAACGAAGTGGCGTTGAACGGCGTGCGGCAGGAAGCGCTGGTCGGTTCGCGCACCACGCTGGACGTGTTGAACGCCGAGCAGGAACTGCTGAATGCCCAGGTGAACCTGATCCAGGCACGCCGCGATACGCAGGTATCCTACTACAGTGTCCTTGCCGGCATCGGCCGCCTGACGGCCCGTACTCTTGCGTTGCCTGTCGAGTACTACGACGAGGAGCGCTACTATAAAGATGTCGGTTCGCGCTGGATTGGCTGGGGCAGCAGCGGCGAATCCGGCACCGGCAACATCCTGCCGTCGGCCAACCCAACCGGGGTGGCTGGCAGCGCGCCGCCGCCGGGCTCGGCACCGCCTTCAAATGCGCCGCGATGAGCGCGGCCAAGGATCCCAACAACGATCCGTCGATGGACGATATCCTGGCGTCCATTCGCAAAATTATTTCTGACGACGAAGCGCGCGCGCAGATCTCCGGACAGAAGGCGGGGACACAGCCCCATCCGCCCGGAACTCCGCCTTCGCCTCGTCAGACGTCACCGCACGACGACGTGCTGTTGCTGACGGACCTCGTCGAGGAGCCTGCCAAGGGGCAGGAAACGTCGTCCGGCGCTCAGCCGAGCCCGCCTCCACGCATCGATCCAGCCAAGGCCGCAGAGATGCCGCAACCGTCCGTAGATGGGCCCGCCGATGGCTCGCTGGTGGGGCCGGTCGTCGCTGGCGTCGCGACCACCGCCTTTGCCCGCCTGAACCAGGCTGTGCAGGATAGCGTTCCGCCGCCTGCAGCACCGGATCCCGGTCCCGCGCTCGGCAATGGCGGCAAGACCATCGAGGATCTGGTCAAGGAAATGCTGCGGCCGATGCTGAAGGAATGGCTCGACAAGAACCTGCCCCCGATGGTCGAGCGCTATGTTGAACGCGAGATTTCCCGGCTGACACGCCGCTGACCCCAGGCGCCACCCGTCACTTGAACGCCACGGCGCCGCAACCGTGGCGTTTTTCGTTATAAGGCAAAGACATGCTCGACAAGACCTACGACCCCAAGGAGATCGAAGCCCGCCGCTATCCGGAGTGGGAGCAGGCCGGGGCTTTCCGCGCCCATCCGGAATCGCCGAAGCAACCCTATTGCATCGTCATCCCGCCGCCGAACGTGACGGGCAGCCTTCACATGGGGCATGCGCTCGATAATACGCTGCAGGATGTGCTCATCCGCTGGCGCCGCATGAAGGGCGACGACGTGCTGTGGCAGCCCGGTACCGACCATGCCGGTATCGCGACCCAGATGGTCGTGGTGCGCAATCTCGAACAGGAGGGCATCGGCCTCGCCGTCGAAGGTGCGATAAAGGGCGATGCTAACAAGAAGCTGCTCAATCGCGAGGAGTTTCTGGCCAAAGTCTGGGAGTGGAAGGCTTATTCCGGCGGCACGATCACCAGCCAGCTCCGGCGGCTCGGCGCGTCGTGCGACTGGAGCCGTGAACGCTTCACCATGGACGAGGGCCTGTCGCGGGCCGTCCTCAAAGTGTTCGTCGATCTCTACAAGGCGGGCCTGATCTACAAGGACAACCGCCTGGTCAACTGGGATCCCAAGATGCTGACGGCGATCTCCGACCTCGAGGTCGAGTCGCGCGAGGTCAAGGGGCACCTCTGGTACTTCAAGTATCCGATCGAAGGCAGCGACGAGCACATCATCGTGGCCACGACCCGGCCGGAGACGATGCTGGGCGATACCGGCATTGCCGTGCATCCCGAAGATCCCAAGTGGAAGCATCTGATCGGCAAGCACGCGATCCTCCCGCTTGTCGGACGGCGTATCGCCGTCGTGGCCGATGAGTATTCCGATCCGGAGAAGGGCTCGGGTGCGGTGAAGATCACGCCGGCGCACGACTTCAACGATTTCGAGGTCGGCCGCCGCCATCAGCTCGAAGCCATCAACGTCTTCGACAAGTTCGCGCGCGTGAACGAGAACGCGCCGGAGAAGTATCGCGGCCTCGACCGGTTCGACGCCCGCAAGAAGATCGTGGCCGAAATGGAGGAGCTGGGGCTGGTCGAAAAGATCGAGCCACACACCCATGCCGTGCCTTATGGCGACCGTGGCGGCGTGCCGGTCGAGCCCTATCTCACCGAGCAGTGGTACGCCGACGCAAAGAAGCTTGCCGAGGCGCCGATCGCAGCGGCGCGCGACGGCCGCGTGAAGTTCGTGCCGGAGCGTGGACGCGACGACTTCTTTCGTTGGATGGAGAACATCGAGCCGTGGTGCGTGTCGCGCCAGCTCTGGTGGGGACATCAGATCCCGGCCTGGTATGGCCCGGACAAGAAGGTATTCGTCGCGCTGTCGGAGGAGGAGGCCAAGGCCGAGGCTCGCGCCCATTACGGCAAGGACGTCGCCCTGGAGCGCGACCCCGATGTTCTCGACACCTGGTTCAGTTCGGCTCTGTGGCCGTTCTCGACCCTGGGCTGGCCGGACAAGACGCCGGAACTCGCCAAGTATTATCCGACCAGTGTGCTCGTCACCGGATGGGACATCCTGTTCTTCTGGGTTGCCCGCATGATGATGATGGGCATGCAGTTCATGGACGATGTGCCGTTCGGCACGGTTTATCTGCATGGCCTCGTCACTGACGAGAAGGGCCAGAAGATGTCGAAGTCCAAGGGGAACGTGATCGATCCCCTGGAACTGATCGACAAGTACGGCGCCGACGCGCTGCGCTTCACCATGACTTCGCTCGCGGCTTCGCAGGCAGGCCGCCTGCGCTTGGCCCCGGCCAGGGTCGAAGGCTCGCGCAACTTCGCGACCAAGCTCTGGAACGCCACACGCTTTGCCGAGATGAACGGTGCAGCGCTGCCCGAAGGTTTCGATCCGGCTTCGGCGAAGCTCACGGTGAACAAGTGGATGCTGGGTGAGCTGGCCCGTGCCAACGTCGCAATCGACAAGGCGCTGACAGAGTTCCGCCTGAACGAGGCCGCCAATACGCTCTACGAGTTCATCTGGGGCGTTGTCTGCGATTGGTACGTCGAGCTGACCAAGCCGATCGTGCAGGGCGCCGACGGACCCGAGAAGGACGAGACCCGGGCCGTCACCGCCTTCGTGCTGCGCGAGACGGTGAAGCTGCTGCATCCCGTGATGCCCTTCATCACCGAGGAACTGTGGGACAAGCTCGGCCATCGTGCCCATCACGGCGCGCTGATCGGCCAGCCCTGGCCCGTGCCGACGGCCGTCGACGCGGCTTCCGATGCCGAGATGGGATGGCTGGTGAAGCTGATCCAGGACATCCGTTCGGCGCGAGCCGAGCTCAACGTGCCGGCCGGAGCAAAACTGAAGCTGCTGGTGATTGGCGCCAACGACACGACCAAAGGCCGTCTGGACACTCACCGCGCCGCCATCGAGCGTCTGGCGCGCATCGAGGGTGTCGAGGCCGCGGCATCGGCGCCAAAGGCGTCGCTACAGCTCGTCATTGGCGAGGCAACCTACGCACTGCCGGTGGGCGAGGTGATCGACCTCAAGGCCGAGAGCGCGCGCCTGCAGAAGGAAATCAAGAAGCTGGCCGACGAGGTCGGCAAGATCGACGCCAAGCTTGGCAATGCGGCCTTCGTGTCGCGCGCGCCAGAAGAGGTCGTCGAGGAGCAGCGTGAACGTCGCACGCAGGCCGAACAGACCCGCGCTCGCTTGAGCGCGGCGCTGGAGCGCCTGAGCGCCTAAAGCTGGGGGGCCCCGCGAGCACGAAGTGGCATGCCGGGGTAAGGCTTGTCACTTCAATGGCTTCGTCCACCAGTTGGAGGCGATGGTCAGGTCCGATCGGCGCAGCATCTCTGTCTTGGCGAGGTCACGATCGGCGCTCGTCACCACGATTTGAACGCCGCCATGCTCATGGATCAGCGTGGATGCATGGGAGAGCAGGGCTTCGCCGATCGTCCGCCAATGATGAGGGTCGAGTACGCAAAAGTCGTCTCTCAG